>PWPS01000036.1 GCA_003557065.1 Candidatus Nealsoniibacteriota bacterium
ATTTAACATTTCAATTGTCGGGAGTAGTGATTCGGGGCAATCCGTTAGATTCGGAATCAGAAGTGATAAGGTTTGGGTGGAAGTTAAAGTTTCTGCCAGAATCGTTGATTTGCGTACCGGAAGTATAAAAACCGGATTATCCGTAACTCACGAAGAATCATTCCAGATATCCGTGGCAACCTTTAATGAGAGAAATATTTTAACCGAAGACAAAGATTCGATTAAAGCTGCTATCGATCCGGCAATCGAAGAAATTACTTTTAGAGTTTTGCTAGAAATAGAAGAAATGATATCCGAGCATATTGAAGAGGGAGCTTCCATAGTCGAAATCAATCCCTTTGGAATCGAAAACTACGTAGTTGCGGAAGTAATTCAGGACTCCTCACGATTCAGGGATGGAAGTCAAGTAACTATATATCGTGCCGGTTCGGTCGGTGGACGAATTCCGATCGGCCAAGGAAGCATAGTAGATAAGGACGGCCACTTCATTACCATCGAAGTGGATCCACGTTCCCTGAAAACGGATTTGAAAATTGACGACATAATCAGAGTGGACTTTTTTTAAAATGTGCTTACCATAACGAACCCACCCAAAGGTGGGTTCTTTTTTTTTGAAAAAAACTCCGCCTTTTGGCGGAGCTTCGTTCAACTTCGTCCTAAATGATTTAATCCCTCAAAATCATCCCTTTCCCGGACCACTCTTTTTAGTTTTGATCTTGCGCCCCTTATTAATTTAACAACCCGGTCATAGTCATCTTTTTCCGATAACTCCTCCAATTTTAAAATATCTTTTGACAACACTCTGTCTCTATAGGGATTTACCGGAACAACCGATTTCAAGGCATATACAACTTTATTCGCCTTTTCTCCGGCTACTTCTTTCACTACTCGCTCAATCATTCGCTTTCGGTTTTCAAAACTGGTCATCTTTAGCTTGTTCTCACAAATGAGCAAAATGTCATGTGCATAAATTATCTTTCTTTCAGCATCCCTTTTTATTCTCAACATCTTTTTTATCTGATATATCGTTCCCTTGATTATCCCCTGAAGCTCCCCTACTCTTCTTATCACACTATCATGCGCTTCGGATAAAATATCCATCTCTTTTCCGGTAAAACCGCTAAGAAGTAAAGCGAACTTACGTTTGTTGATATTTTTGGAATGAATAAAGCGTTCAACAATATCGGAAAAGTCAAAATCACTTTGCGAATCCAGAGAATAGCTCATCCTTCTCAGTTCGGTCTGTAAAACATCCAGAACCTCTCTAATTTCACTCATTTCTCCAAAATTTACATAACTCTTACCATATATATCTGCAATCTCAACCAATAAGTTGTCCAGGATGTGATAATTTTGAGAAATCGCATCATCTATGGTTTCCAAAACAACTTTCTTTTTCTTACCGTTATCTTCCCGCATAAAAATAACCTGACCACACTCGTTGACAAAACAATTCTTCGTAATTTTCTTAACAATCAATACAATCAACTCCTTTTTTAAAGTTCAAAACCCCTTATGGGGTTTATTTAATCACATATTCAGTTTTAGTCAAGATTACTGCTGCAGAGGCAACTCTATAAAAAATGTAGTACCCTTCCCTTTCCCTTCCGACTCTATCCAGATACTTCCGTTGTGCATATCTACGAATTTTTTAGCTATATAAAGTCCCAATCCCGCACCTTCGGCATGCATCAAGTCTCCCGCACTACCTCGAGAAAAACTTTGAAACATGTTATCTATATCCTTTTTTGTCATGCCTTCTCCCGTATCGGAAACCGAAACTAGCGCTGAATCTTTTCCCGATTTCATTTCCTGCTTTTTCAAAGTGATTGTTACCCCTCCCTCCTTTGTGTATTTGATCGCATTATCTATAAGATTGAGAATAACCTGCCTCATCCTTCCTTCATCAAAATCAACAAGCAGCTTTTCATGGATTTCTTTTTCCATTTTTAAATACAGTCCCTTACTTTCAGCGGCAATTCTTAACTCATCAATCATCCCCTCCAAAAAGGAGCCTATTTCAACCTTCTCGAATTCCATTTCTATCTTTCCGCTCTCTATTCGTGAAACACTGAGAAGATCATTAACTAAAGCGATAAGCCTCTCACTGCTATCCAAAACGTCACCGAGCTTACTTCGTACCGAATCGGAAATATCTCCATAACTACCATCTTCGATCATTGATAAATATCCTTTTATTGCCGTAAGTGGTGTTCTTAATTGATGAGATGCAATAGAGATAAATTCCGACTTTGCTTTGTCCAGCTTTTCTAATTTTTTATTCGCTTCTTTTAATTTTATATTCATCTCTACCAACTCGTCACTTAGTTTTTCCAACTCTTCTCTTCTTTCGATTTCTCTAACCACACTTTTAACAAGCAATGTTCCAAATCCCAGAAATGATACAAAAACCAACCCCTTCATTACTCTGATCCACAATATATCGGCAGTAAAAATTACCATATCAATCAGAAGTAGAATCGCTATCAAACCGATAGCCATAGTAGACAAGACAACCTTCACCCCGAAAAGATTTTTTTTGGTTATCGCATACGCGATAAAGGACAGGAAAACAATCGTTGAATAATCTCCGAATGCATACAAATTAAATCTTTGAAAAAAAACAGGTAAAATTATATTAAATATTCCATTCACTATTAAAAAAAATGAAAATCCGATCAATAGATATCTTATTTTAGCTTTTTCCAATTCTTTCTTTTCGGTTTTTAATCTTTTAACCAGTGAACGAATTATTAGAAAACTGGCGATAAGAACTTGCCAAAAGAAAATCCATTCCAGATTCCCGTATTCTATATGGATGACTCCTTGTCCGGTAAACCAAATCTTATCTATTACAAGATGAGTTAAAAAGATAAAAGGAATGTTCAGCAAACCCAAGGAAACGAAGATTTTTTCCGGTGTACTGATTTTTTTATTCGGATTAAAGAGATGTTCGACAAAAAGATAAATGAGTGCAAAAAAGAGAGGTGTTATGGACCATGCCAATCTTATGAAAACAATACCTTGTTCCGGTGGGGTTGCACGAGCGAGAAAAGCAAAATTAACCCAGACCAACATCAGAGCAATCATCATGGTAAACAGGTTAGCCAGCTTGGTATTGAGTTTTTTGGAATTAACAAGAAATACCAGCCATACACTCAGTGCATTTATCAAAACTACAGCTACTTGAATTACCGGAAATGGTATTATGAACATGTGTTAAATTAAAGCGATTTTGCAAGTTCGCTGATTTCTTTTTTTTGCTCTTCGATCATATTCATAAAATTCAGAGCAACCTCATCTTCGGATTCCACGGTCATCTCGGTGAATAAGGATAAAATATCATCAATATAATCAATAAAATTGAAGTTCTTATCTTTCACTACGGTAACGACAGTCTCCATTTGGTTCTTGAGATCGTAAGGGATATCGATAATATCTTTTTTTAAAATATTCATTGCTCTAAACAATCTTGCGTTTTTTCTGATCGCATCCCCGTCCCCGCCATAATTTATAAGAGCAATTTCAACGAAAATATCCACATCCATTCCTCTGCACATCAATAGATCAACTGAACTTTTTGATATTTCATGCAAATCATCATTTATTCTTATTTTTTCCTGATAAACTTTCTCGGAGAGCGCTAGCGTTATAAGTTTATTGAAGTATGTGCCCACGCCATCTCTGATTTCCAACGGGAGTTTTTTGTGATTATAATTGGCAAAATTTCTTAAAAACTCGATAACATAAGCTGTCTTTTTCTCTTCCGGCAAATATTCATCCAGAAGATCATCCAAAATATTTATCATAACATCCAAAGAGAGAGATGTTGTTAAGTATTCATCCGGAAATTCTTCCTTGAATCCCGCCCTGGTGAAGATTGTCCTACAATATTTTCTTCCCGTTTTCCAGCTATTCGTTATGGTGTTAGAGGATCCGGAAAAGAGGTCTTTAAAGTCATTCCTGTCGGGAGATTTCATTTTTAACGATGCGAGTATCTCTTCAATTTCTTTCAAATTTTCTTCAACTTCCCTATTGTAGGAATCTATTACTTCTTTTATTTCGTTCATAAGTTGGATAATTTTAATTGACTTTTTTGATTATAGTAAAAAAGAATCGTTTAAGCAAAAGGTTGTTTAAAATAATAAATAGATATATGATGAAGACAAGTACCTTTTAAAAGGTAAATATCTTCAAGGAGGTGTTTCAAAATGGGCTCAATTTTTCCCAGCGTATCCGATATTGAGAAGATGGGAGAAAGGATAGAAAAAACTTTATCAAAAGAGAAGTTGTCCAAAATAGATAAACTGATCATTGATTATCTTTTGGATCTGATCGATTTCAGAATATCGATAATGGAAGAATCGAATCTGAATAATTACGAAGAATCTTTTGTGAGAAAAAAAAGAAGACGCCCTATTGAAGTACTTCAGCGAAGAAGATATAATAGCTATAAACCTAAGCATAGTTTATCAGAATCCCGCAAGAAAAATAGTTAGAGATACAGAAAATTTGAAAAAAATGAAAAGTCGAATGACAGCTTGAAGATACTTCAAGTAAAGGATCTCAAACAGAGGTCCTTTCTTCTTGACTGGAT
This sequence comes from Candidatus Nealsoniibacteriota bacterium, assembly GCA_003557065.1. GTDB lineage: Bacteria > Patescibacteriota > Minisyncoccia > Minisyncoccales > PWPS01 > PWPS01. The sequence goes on from PWPS01000036.1 coordinate 4,598, forward strand.
AATTTTCTTCTGATAAAATCTTAATAGTAATGATTGTTAATTATGGGAAAAGAAAGAGCTACAAAACAAAAAAAAGTGGTTGAGGAATATCTTTCTTCCGCTTGTTGTCACCCTTCCGCCGATACGGTATATGAAAACGTCAAGAAGAAATTACCCAGCATTTCAAAGGCTACCGTTTACAGAATCTTGAGAAATCTTCATAAAAAAGGAGAAATACAAGAGATACCTACGGAACGATCTCGCTGGGACTACAATGAAAAACCTCATCCCCACTTTAAGTGTGATCACTGTAATGCCATTTTTGATATAGAAGAACCGATAGACATACCGGAAAGAAGAAGCTTGGATATCGGTGAAGTAGAATATTATAGAATAGTTTTTTGTGGAGTTTGTAATAAATGTATAAAAAAAGGTCGTGAAAAAAATAGTAATTAAAATGAAAAGGTATGAAAAAAACAATTAAAAATTTAGCATTTGCTTTTATAGGCGAGAGTCAAGCTAGAAATCGTTATAGTTTCTACGCGTCACAAGCAAAAAAAGAAGGTTATATTCAAATTAAAAACGTATTTGAAGAGACAGCGAGTCATGAAAATCAGCACGCCAAATGGTTGATGAGAATGATTAATCAGTTAAAGCAAGAATCAAGTGAAGCAATGGAAGAGATCATGGTTCCCGAAGCCGGCGTTCCAACCGTTACGGGAACAACGGAAGAAAATTTAAAATCAGCAATTGAGGGCGAAAATCATGAACACACGGAAATGTATCCCGAGTTCGCCGAAATTGCAAAAGAAGAAGGTTATCCTCAGATTGCAGCTAGACTTAAGGCTATAGCTGAATCCGAAGAACATCACGAAGAGAGGTATCAAAAGATTCTGGAACAACTTGAGCAAGGAACATTATTTAAAAAAGAGAGTGAAGTGGAGTGGTATTGTTTAGAGTGTGGAAGAGTACATATAGGCACCACCCCTCCCGATATTTGTCCATCATGCGATCATCCGAAAGGATTCTACCAGCTCAAATGTGAAGAGTTTTAATTTAAACAAAAACACCGACTACTTTTTCAGTCGGTGTTTTTTTATTTTTCAAAACTGACAAGAGGTGTTTCCTTTTTTTTATACAAAACACTGAACAGAAAAACGGACAAAGCCAAAAAATACAATATCTCGGCCGTAAATCTTCCACCCACCGGCAAAATTATTGAAAGAAAATAATTGGATAAAATCCCAGCTCCGAAAAGAATGCCGGCTGCAACAATCATGTATCCTCTTCGTCTGACATAATCATCATCACCACTCTCTCCAATAATTTTGAAGTATTTAACTATCGCGAGAATTAGACAAAAAGTGGATAAAATACCTATGGAAATTATTCCCGCTTGAGTATGAATATCGGTTCTGTGCAACCTTATAATAAAATTACCCATTTCCCCTATCGGAGTTCGTGGGTAGTTAAATAAACTGATTAGGGCAAACATATTACTAAAAACCGCCACTACCAGAACCGCAACGGGGACAGCTTTTTTCCAAAATTCCTCCTTTAAGATTTTCAAAGGGATGTAAGTAAAAAACATCACCGCTAAAAGTATCAATCCCCTACCTATTATATTTATAGCTGAAATAAGAAAATCTATCTGGAAATTTATAACACTTATTATTGAAATTGCGGAAAAAAGAAAAACTGCCGACAATAAATAAAAAACATATAAAAAATATCGAATATTTATATTATGCAAGTTCTTTTTTCTTGAGAGAGATAGCTTGTAAGCGATGAAAACGGAGGCAAAAAAATGAAATGCTCCGAAAATTGACTCTATCGGTATTTGCATAGTAATTCAAAAAATAAAGATTATTCATTATAACTATAAGTCGTTTTATCTTCAACAGCCTTTACATAACTGAAAAATCATTGTATTATATAGAAAAAGGAGGTGATCTCGATGGCCGTAGACGATCTCTTTTTTCTTACCGATCCCAGCCCGCAAATGATAGCATTAAAGAAGAGACATCAGGAAGCTGTTCGAAAATGGAATTTCGGACTACGAAGGTTGTCGAGCAATATTGAAAACGAAAAAGCCGAGGAAGATATGAAAGAAGCAAATCGTGAATTCGGAGAAATAAAAAAAGAAATGAGAAAAATAAAACGCGGCTCACTATGAGTCGCTTTTTTCTATTCCTATAATTGGAAAAATCAACCCCTTATCAGAACTTCCATACTCGTTTCTTTCCGACTCACTGGGGTAAATGTACAAAACCAACAAAAAAATAATATTAATTACAGGGATAAAGATAAGCAAGACCCACCATCCCGACATCCCGACATCGTGTAGCCTTCTTATTATAAGGGAGAGGCTTGTTAAAATTACCAAAAAACTTAAAGCCCATAGCCATTGGAAAAGATCATACCGAAATCGAGTAAAATAATAATAAATAAAGATGAGAAATATTAAATTGATTGTTAAATTCCCGATAAGAAAATTAACCCTGGACAACCTTCCTTGAAATAGATTTTTAAATTGCCAATTATTCTTTTTCATAATATTTCCTTCTTTTTAATTTTTCAGGGAGATAACTCTTTTTGTCATACATATCATACCCCTCACCGTATCCCTCTTCTTTCATTAATTTTGTGGGAGAATTTAATATCTTCATCGGAATTGGAAGATTTCCATACTCTCTTACATCACTCAACGCTTTTTTATATCCCGAATAGGCACTCCTATCTTTTTTACACTCGGCAAGATAGACAGCTCCATGAGCCAGATTTATTCCGGCTTCGGGCATCCCTACCGTTTCAACAGCACGAAAAACTTCGTTGGCAACAACCAGTGCGGTCGGTTGCGCTATTCCGATGTCTTCGGAGGCAAATATTACCATTCTTCGTGCAATAAACTTGGGATCCTCTCCTGCCTCAATCATTCTTGCCAAATAATAAAGAGCGCTATCGGATTGACTCGCGCGCATCGACTTAATAAAAGCCGAAACGGTATTATAGTGATCGTCACCTTTTTTATCATGTCTTATATGAAATTTTTGGAGACTTTCTTCGAATAAATCCAAACTGACTTCTCCGTAAAGATTATAGGTGTTTTCCAAAATCGTTATGGCTTGTCTGGCATCTCCATTGGCAATCGATGCTAACCACTTTTTTTCTTTTTTGCCGAGGTTAAAATCGGTCCTACTCACAATTTTTTCAATCTCTCCCTCTTTCAATAGTTCAAAAATGAAGACCCTGCATCTCGAAAGAAGTGCAGGAATAATTTCAAAGCTCGGATTTTCAGTGGTAGCTCCAATTAAGGTTAGTTCTCCCGATTCGACATAGGGCAATAAGAAATCCTGTTGAGCTTTATTAAATCTATGAATCTCATCCAAAAAAAGAATTTTTGGGCGATTACCGAAATCAAGATCAATTATTTCACGAAGATCTTCTTTCTTCGCTGAAACTCCGGAAAGATTGAATATTTCTCCGGATAAGCTATTAGCATATATATGAGCGAAGGTTGTTTTTCCGGTTCCGGGTGGTCCCCAAAGGATAAAAGAAAAAAGATGTTTTTTTCGAATTGCTTCCTTAAGAGGTTTTCCGTCCCCCAATAAATGGTTCTGTCCCACAAAATCATCCAGTTCTGTAGGTCTTATTTTGTAGGCTAGTGGTTTCATTTCAAATTTTCTAAAAAATCAACGACTTTTTTATCAACAATTATATCACTCTTTCTAACCTCTCTTTTAAGTTGCAAACCTTCCAGACTCTTACACCTGCTCAGAGCAACATAAGCTTGTCCGTGTGAAAATGTGCCCGATTGAAAATCAATTATAGCTTTATTAAAAGTTTTTCCCTGTGATTTGTGTATCGTAGTCGCCCAAGCCAGCCTGATCGGTAATTGACTGAAAGATCCGACCTCCTTCGCTTCTATTTTATCTTCTTTCTTATTGAAGTCATATTTTATCTTTTGCCATTTATAGGGCGTTACTTTTACGATCCTGCCACCTTCCAACTCGACCCTTACAACGGGTTCTCTTTTATCAATTTCAACAATTTTTCCCATATCCCCATTTATCCATCTTCCCTCCCTATCGTTATTCAAAAGCATCACCTTAGCTCCATCTTTTAGGATTAACTCATGATCGGTCGGCAAATATGATAAAGGAAAATCTCCATCAACTTCACCCGAAAAACTTCTAATTTCGCCATTTAATTCTTTAAGTTTTTTACTATTAATCCTGTCGGCTCTGGCATTCGTCGTAGTCAAAAAGACACCGTCATCCTCCAAATTCGGATTGGGTTCCACATTTTGATTTAAAAGATGCAGGTCATCCAAAGAAACATCTCCTCTCCTTATTTTGTTCAAGATGGATATGAAGCTCGGATCATTTTGGCGATGAATTGTTCTGAGTTTAATAATCTCCGGTTTAATCTTCCGGTACAGAAGGGAGGAGAAAAAGTATGGACTGTTATATCTCATCCGATAAAAATTTTCCTCCTCAGCAGTTAGAACCGGAGGGAGTTGATAAAGATCTCCCACCATCACCACCTGAATTCCGCCGAAAGGTTCATTCTTTGGTCCGTTTATCATTAAAAAGCGAGCTATACAGTCAAATAAATCAGCTCTAACCATTGAAATTTCATCAATAACAAGAGTATCCAGATTTTTAAAAAGATTTTTATTCCTCATGGCCCTACCTACATTTTCGGGAGCAATGCCCGGCTTGAATCCAAAAAAAGAATGAATAGTTTGCCCTTCTACATTTACGGCAGCTACGCCGGTCGGAGCAACTACGGCCAAATTTTTAGCCGTTCTTTTTTTTAACTCCTCTATTAATGTGGACTTACCCGTTCCCGCTTTACCCGTGATAAAAAAACTGGATCGACTTTTTTCAATCAGGTTTATAGCTTCTTTTATTTCAGCGCTTATTTTAGTCATTCTCTTGGTTTATAAAAAACTCTGTTTCCATATCGAAGTTCAATATATTCTATTTTTTCATTTTCCGATATTTCTTTATCCAGAAGTATTTTTAATCTCTCCAGCTGAGTAGAAAGTGAATCCCTTAAACTGAGTCTTATCTCCACCTCTCCCGAAGTTTTGAAAAAAACACTCTCTTTATGAGGTATCAATGCTTTTACAAGTGAGTAATCGAAATCCTTTTGTAGTAAATCTATGGCATCAAATATAAAATCAATGGAATTTTTCGGAAAAACACTTTCTCCCAAATGAATTCTTTGCGGATACTGATGATGAATGTAAAAATAATTCTTTCGGTAATCCGTTTTGCGAAAAGCCGTTCCGGTTGAATCAATCTCGAAACACTCTTCGGGGCCGGGGGCAACGCACCAAATCAATTCCGTCTTTCTTTCTTCTATAATAATGGAAATCCTATTTGGAAAAACTTTCCTAACATCAACCCTTCTGACATGAGGATAATCCCCCAATATTTTTTCTTTTATTAATCTTAACGGTATGAAAGGAAGGCTTCTTGAATCAAATAATAAAGTAAAATCTTCAAAAATAAGATTTTCTATTTCTTTCGAGGGAGAAAGGGTAGAACCGGTTACCTCAACAGAGTTTAATTGATAATAAGGGTGGAAAAAGAGGTAAGAGATGATTCCGGCAAAAAAGAGAAAAATGGAAACAAAAATCCAAAAAAACTTATTTTTGAAAAAAGAGTTTCTTTTTTTCTTTTTATATCTTCTTTTAATTTTTTTCATTATTTTTCCAGCAATCTTCCTGCCTTACAAGAAGTTTTTTCGGATCCCCCTTCAGTATTTTTTCCAACACAATTTCGGTTCTGATAGATTGAGACCCTTTTACCAAAATTAAGTCATCCCGCTTTAATATTTCGGAAATTTTAAGAGCGGCTTCAGTCGAATTTTCAAAGTGAAAATACTCCCCGGTAAAAGATTTTCTCATTTCTGCAGAATCCTTCCCTACCGTGATAAGGAGATCCAGAAAGCTGGCGATCTCCCCTATTTTCTGGTGTTCTTCCTTGGAGTGTTCTCCTAATTCCAGCATATCTCCCAATATCGCCACCTTTCTTTTTGCCTTAAGTGACTTTAATGTCTCCAAAGCCATTTTGGTCGATTCCGGTGCAGCATTGTAACTACTGTCTATAATCAAGCAGTCTTTTCCTTCAAGTAGTCTCATTCTTCCTTTCGGCGGTTCTATTTTTTTTGATGATTCAACCATCCTATAAATCGGTATTCCTAAATTTATTCCCGCACCGAATGCTGCCAGAACCGAATAAACGGTTCCCTTGTCGAAAATTTGTGGCAATTCAACCTTGTGCTCTTCCGTTTTGTATTTAAATTTAAACTCCAAACCGGCGGGATTTTTTTTATCACCGGTCAGCTTAATATCGAGCGCTCTCACATCGGCTCTTTCGGATAATCCAAAAGTGATTGTCTCCGCTTTAGCTCTTCCCTTCATTTGAAAAACTCTCCCATCATCAGCATTGAGAAGAACTTTTCCACTTTTTTTGGTATGTCTTACCAGTAAAGATTTTTCTTTAACAAGTTCACTTATGTCCGTATAATTTTCCAGATGAACGGGAGTTTCACCGATGGCGGTAACTATTCCGATGCTGGGCTTTATGAACTCTGTTAAATATTCTATATCTCCTTTCTTGTCCGCAGCCATTTCAACAACAATAATTTCCGGGAAGTTCTTGTTCTTTTTCACTGTTAACTTAAATCCCTTCCAAATTATCGACAACCAACTTTTTAAATCATTTCCGGGATCACTCACTCCGATAAAGGCCAGCGGGACACCTATTTCCGTATTCAAATTTTTACTACTTTTTCTAATATTTCTGTATCTACCCAATATCACATGAATAGCATCTTTTGTAGAAGTTTTTCCAACACTACCTGTAACCGCTATTATATACGGTTTATGTTTTTTTATTATCCTAACGGTTAACCATTTTAAAATCTTTTTTAAAATCGTGCTTTTCATTTTATTATTTTTGCAGCTAAATTATAACTTTTGTAGGTAATGGGCTTAATCGGAATATCTCTGGCTTCGGGATAAACCACTTCTTTACCACCGAACCCTTTCTTGAATCTTGTAACTCCCGGCATCTTTTCTTCATCGATTCCCCAAGCATCAAACTTATCGGTACCTCTCTTCATAGCTCTTTTTATCGCCTCAAACCTAAGAAAAGCGGGGGCTCTCAATTTTCTTTTTTCATAATCAAAAGCGGAATGCAGTGATGTGGCAACCTTTCCGAAATATCCGAAAATTGTTGCCGCTATCGGATTGGAGTCATGATATGCGATAAAAAGATCACAATCCAGAAACCGAAGTAAATTCTTAAAATAACCTTTTGAAAAAGTGTTAAAATTTTGCCTGTCGGTAGTCTTTTGTAAAAGGCCGAAAAAATCATCCACCTCACCAACCCTTTTTACCTTTACGCCCTTTCTTTCGGCATATCGAATATCATAGCGGGTTCCGCTATCAAAAGAATTCAATAACTCCTGTTCGGGTTTGGATATGTCCAAAATCAAAGTTTTTCGTGGTTGAATCCGATGCGGAGTAGTAATACCCAACTCACATCTCTCTTTCGGTTCCATCTTTACCATAAATTTATTTTCCCTTTTTGCGATCCCGGTAATTTCTTCAACTATTTTTTTTCTGACTTCCGAATACGGAGAAACCGGCCCGTAAGGAATGTAAAAATAATCACCGAATGGATTTTGTTCCTCTAGAAATTGACACACTCCAACAATTTCTCCCCCTTTTTTCGCTTGCAATCTTTCCACTCTTTGATTTTGTTTTTTGACATCTCCCCACTTACCGGACTGAGTAATTGATGCCTCTCTACATTCCAAAAATCGATCCACATCTGTTTTTGATTCCGGACTACCAATTTTCATAAATTAATTTTTCAAATTGTAAGCCGTTTTGTAAAGAATATACTTCCACCGAACAGTAATATCTCTAGCTTCGGGATAAATCACTTCTTTACCACCGAACCCTTTCTTGAATCTTGTAACTCCCGGCATCTTTTCTTCATCGATTCCCCAAAAATCATAGATCGAACATCCTCTTTCTTTTGCCGCTTTCATTATTTCGAAATTGAGGAGTGAAGGAGCGCAAAGACTTCTTTTTTCATAATTCAGACCGGCATGAAGATAGAAAGCTCTATCACCGAAACAAGCAAATAAAGCTCCGGATACCGGGATATCATCATGATAAGCCATGAAAAGGCTCACATCTTCAATCTGCAGAAATTTTCGAAAATAATCGTCATCGTACGTATTAAATCTTTGTCTCTCGGAAGACTTTCGCAACAAGAAAATGAAATCTTCTATATTATTACTATCTTCAATTCTAACACCTTCTCTTTTTGCTCTCCGTACACCGTATCTGATATCTTTATCAAAACCCGAATATAGATCCGATCTTAGATCTATCTGCAGAGTTTTTCCCGGCTGATGACGAGAAAAAGCTCTTTTCCCACTCTCTTCCTTATGCAGGGGTTCAATTCTGATAAAATCCGGACCCTTCAACTGTTCAAAGAGTAGTTTTAAGAACTCTTTTTGATATTTCGCGTTGCAGACCGGACCATAGGGAATGTAAAGATATTTTCCAAATGGAAGCTTCTCTGTAAAAATCTGACAAACACCTATCAAATCATCCTTGTAAAGACCCAATCTCTTTACTTCTTGATAGTTTTTTCTAAATTCACCCCATTGCCACGACTGAAGGAATTGGGGATTATTTTTTTTTAAATAATTATTCCACTCCTCCTTACTTTCGATAGAAAATAATTTCATCCGATTTTTTTAAAGGGTAAATATTTATGAAGAGCTTCCGGAATATCTATACTTCCATCCTCATTCTGATTGTTTTCAAGTAAGCAAATCAAAATCCTCCCGATCGCAAAAGCTGTTCCATTCAATGTGTGAACAAAGTTAACTCCTTCTTTCTCCCTGTATCTGATGTTTAGTCTTCTGGC
>PWPS01000006.1 GCA_003557065.1 Candidatus Nealsoniibacteriota bacterium
CTGGATTAATGGAGGGAATCGCTAAGTTGAATGAGGGTGAGCAGGTGTGGATTCAAATAAAAGCGAAGCCCGTGACGCCCGACACGGATGGTGGCTTCTTAAAGCAAGCTGAAATCGAAAAAAATAAATTATTAAATCGAGCAACGGGAGAGAAAAAACCCGCCAGATCAATATTTCAGATGCTCTCGGAGCTCTTTTCAACTGCTCAAATTTCCGATTACGATCCGGGTGATGATAAAGACCCGCTTTCTCCCGAATTAATGCTTTCTCCCGGGGAAAAAAGAAAGATAGACGGATTGGAAAGAAAAATTTCCAAGAAATATTTCAAGTGTCACATACATCATATTTATATTGCCAGAAAGGATGCCATGTTCAAGCCCAACTTCAAGATGCCGATGAGTTATTTCAATAATTTCGGTGACGGAAACGGGAATTCCATTCTTCCTTACGGAAAAACAATAACCAAACCCTCACAAAATTGGTATGATTGGTTTTGGTTTCAAGAAAGAAGGAGATATCTGGCAAAAAGAAAGTTTTTGAGAAATTACGTTCGCAGGACGCCGATGTTTTATCCGAAAGTTTTGGAGCAAACCAATTTTATTTTAAATACGGAAGAGTTGGCGACTCTTTTTCACTTCCCGAGCAAGATTGCCGCCCCGCCATCCATTTTGGAAAGAGTTGAATCGAAAAAAGCGGAAGCTCCATGGGGTTTACCTACGGAATAATTTTGAAATATGGATAAAAAAAAAGATACAATTACATATTTTGGAAGAACTACTTTCCGAAACCAAAAAGATAAATTCGGGATAAAAAGAGATGATAGAAGAAGGCACTTCTATATCATCGGTAAGACCGGTATGGGTAAGACCGCTCTTTTGCAAAATATGATGGTTCAGGATATCTTGAACGGAGAAGGGTTCGGATTTGTTGATCCTCATGGAGAGGCGGCCGAAGAGCTTTTGGACTTTATTCCTCCCGAAAGAATAAATGACGTAATCTATTTTAATCCGGCCGATGTTTCACATGCAATGGGTTTTAATGTTATGGAACATGTGGATAAGGATCAGAGACATTTGGTCGCCTCCGGTCTTATGGGAATTTTCAAAAAGATTTGGCCGGATGTATGGTCCGCCAGAATGGAGTATATTTTAAACAATACGGTTTTGGCTCTTTTGGAATATCCCAATTCGACAATGCTTGGAATAAATAGGATGATGGCCGATAAGCATTACCGAAAACAGGTTGTCAACAAGGTTTCCGATCCGATGGTAAGAAGTTTTTGGGAAAATGAATTCGGAAGATATTCGGAGCAATTTGCCGTAGAGGCGACTGCCGCTATTCAAAACAAGGTGGGTCAATTCATTTCCGCTCCACTGATCAGAAATATAGTGGGTCAAGTCAAGTCTACGATAGATATGAGAGAAGTTATGGATGAGGGAAAGATTCTGATTCTTAATCTTTCAAAAGGAAGGGTGGGGGAAGATAATGCCAAACTTCTGGGAGGGCTTCTTGTAACGAAATTACAACTTGCCGCTATGAGCAGAGTTGATACTCCCGAAGAACAAAGAAAAGACTTCTTTCTTTATATCGATGAGTTTCAAAATTTTGCCACCAAGTCTTTTGTGACAATCCTTTCTGAGGCACGTAAATACAGACTGGCTTTGGTTTTAGCACATCAGTACATATCTCAACTCGAAGAGGATGAAAAAGTTGGACACTCTATGAAAGATGCCGTATTTGGAAATGTGGGTACTATCGTTTCTTTCAGGGTAGGTTCGGAAGATGCCGAGGTTTTGGAAAAAGAATTTACTCCGGGAATTTATCCGGAAGACTTTATCAATCTGCCGAAGTATCACACCTATGTAAAATTGATGATTGACGGTATTTCCGCTAAGCCCTTTTCGGCTGAAACCCTGCCGCCTCCGGACGCTCCTGGAAGCTCGAATAAAGAGAAGATAATCAGGGTATCCAAGGAAAGATATGCAATTCCAAGAGAGACAATAGAAGAAAAACTAAGTAGATGGTTGGGAGAATTCGAAGAAACAGCCGCCTCCAGTGTTGATCTTTATGACGCAAAGTGTTCAAATTGTGGAAAGAAAACAAAAGTACCCTTTATTCCGGATGGAAGTCGTCCTACATATTGCAGAACTTGTAGGAAAAAAATGGAAGAAATAGAAGCTCAGAAAAAGAAAAAAGAAGAAAAAAAAGAAGAAAAAAGAAAGCCGGAGGGAAAATCTTTGAGAGAAGCGTTGATGGAAGAGAGAAAGGAAACTTCCGAGAGTAGTTCCGATCTCAGGAATGCTCTTAGAGAAGCTTTAAATAAAAAAGATTAATGAAAAACTTAAAAGACATCAGTGTTAAAAATAAAAAAGTTTTGGTCAGGTGTGATTTCAATGTCTCTATCGAGAATGGAGTGGTTGTCGATGATTTCAGGATAAAAGAAGCGATGCCTACTATTAGGAGTCTTTCTGCCAGGGGGGCGAAAGTTGTTTTGATGAGTCATCTCGGAAGACCGAAAAAGCAAAAATCCTTCAAAGAGGAAGGTGTTTTTTCTTCTCTTAAAGATTTTATCTTTGATGGTAATGGAGATGACTCTTTAAAGCCCGTTTACAGAGAGCTTTCGAAGCACCTGGATAAGATCTTTTTTGTCAACGATTGTATCGGAAGTAGGGTTGAAAGAAGAATTAAAAGAATGACACCCGGAGATGTTCTGCTTTTGGAAAACCTGAGATACTATAAAGAGGAGGAAGAGTGTGATGAAGATTTTTCTAAAATGCTTTCCAGACTGGGTGATATATATGTAAATAATGCTTTTTCCGTTTCGCACAGAAATCACGCCTCTATCAGTGGAGTTACCAATTATTTAAAATCATATCCCGGTCTCCTTTTGGAGAGAGAGACAAGAGTTTTGGGAAGACTAAAGAAAAGAGTTAATCACCCATTCGTAGTGATTGTCGGTGGAGCTAAAATTGACTCCAAAATGAAAACGGTTGATTGTTTCGTGGATAGAGCTGACGCCATACTTTTAGGTGGAAAGGTGGCCAACACGATACTTATTGCAAAAGGACTGGCCACCAATAAGCCGCTTCCCGATGAGGAAACGATTAAAAGATTGGAGAAAATAGATCCGGCCTCCCCGAAATTCAGGTTGCCGGTTGATGTAATAGCTTCTTCCGATGAAGGCGCTACTCATGTAAGAGAGGCCGGGGTGGGTGAGGTTAGGAAGAAGGAAGAGATTTATGACATCGGTCCCGAGACGATAGAAATATACAGCAATGTTATAAGAGAGGCCAGAACCATAGTTTGGGCAGGACCTTTGGGATATTTTGAGAAGAAAGAGTTTAGAAAAGGAACCGAAGTAATCGCCAAAAGAATAATCGAAAATAGTAATGCTTTGTCCGTAATAGGGGGTGGTGATACCGGATATGCGTTGAAGATGTTGAATTTACGTGAGTATGTTGATCATATTTCGGCGGGAGGAGGAGCTATGCTCAGTTTTCTTTCAAATGAAAAAATGCCCGGATTAGAAGCTTTAAATTAAAATTTATGAGGAATTTACCCGAAGTGGCTGACAAGATTAGATCGGCTGAAAATATAATACTTTACAGTGATTCCGATTTGGACGGAGTTACCTCCGCTTTAATTTTAAAAAAAACTCTTGCAGAAATAGGAAAAAGTAGCACCTGTTTTTTTACCGATAGAGAGAGAAGGGGATATGGACTGAATCGAGAATCGGTTGATATGATTTTACATAAGGCACCGGGTCTTTTAATTGCGATGGATTGTGGAATAAGTAACTTTGAGGGGGTTGAATATGCTAAAGATAAGGGTTTTGATGTTTTCATTCTTGACCATCATAAACCTCATGAAAAAATACCCAAGGCCGATTTGATAGTTTGCCCCAAGCTTTTTGATGATGATTTTAAAGAAAGACCCAATGCCGGAATTATAATGGAGCTTTCAGAATTGATATTAAAGAAAAAGCGAGCTGATTTTATCGAATATACGGCGATAGCTATTATTGCCGATATGATGATTCAAGAGAACGTCAATGCCGAGATTTTATTTGAAGCCAGGCAGAATTTTCCGGCCACAGAGGCTGTAAAAGTCTTTTCGGGTTTGATAGGTGAAAGTGACCCATTGGAAGTTTATCGCAGAATATCCTCCATAATGAATGTGACTGAAATCATATCGGGAACTCCGGAATCGTTTCACTTTTTTCTAATAGAAGAGAAAGACCATCTGAAGACCATGGGAAAAAAGTTAATCTCCGACTATGAGGAAAGAAAAAAGCAGGTTGAAAAGATTAAAAAAGAAATAATGCAGGAGGCGGGTGGTAGTTCAATAATATTTATCGGATCGAATGAGTGGCCAAGTCATCTTTTGGGAAAAATAGCTTCTAAAGTTTTGAATGATCTCGATAAACCGGTTTTTCTTTACAAAGATAAGGGAGAGGTATGTCAGGGAACCGTTCGGGTCCCGAAAGGAGTTGATGCCGTTGAGGCAATGAAAGTTTCCGAAAATATATTGGAAAATTATGGAGGACATCCTCCCGCTGCCGGATTTACTCTAAAAAAAGAAAACTTGGATGAATTTAAAAACAATTTAATAGAATATTTCAAATGAAAAAGATAATTGCATACACCGATGGAGGAGCAAGAGGAAATCCGGGTCCCGCTGCGGCCGGAGTTGTTTTCTGTAACGAAAAAAAGGAAATTATAGAAAAGCACTCCAAATATCTTGGAGATAATCTAACCAATAACGTAGCCGAATACGAAGCCGCAATTTTCGCTTTGCAAAAATTCAAGTCTCGTTTTGGGAAGGAGTTGGCAAAAAAAACGGAAATAGAGATAGTTACGGACTCCGAGTTAATGTATAAACAATTCAAAGGAGAATACAAGATAACTGATGAAAAAATGCAGAAGCTGTTTGTTGAGTTAAGAAATTTGACGATAGATTTTAAGAAAGTAAAAATGAAGGCTGTTTCAAGAAAATACAATACGGACGCGGATGAGATGGTAAATCAGGAATTGGATAAAAGAGAAAAAAACCCAAAGATGTTCTAATTGGGAGATGTGCGGTTATATTGACTTAGGTGTAGAGTTGACTTTTCTAGGTTAAAAGGTTATAATTACAAACCGTTGATTTCTTTAAAAAAACAGTAGGAGGGTGAAAGATGGGAAAAAGTTTTTTAACCAAGGAAGGCAAAAGGAAATACGAACAGGAGAGAACTGAATTACTGCAAGCTTGTAGGCAACAAGGACAGTCGATGTCGGGGCTGAAATTCAAAAAAGATTCGTGCAATGTTGAGCTAATCAATCAACAAGACGAGCTGTCAAGATTGAGGTCCAGGCTCAAGGAAGTCGAGCAAATTTTGGAAAACAGTGAAATTATTGAAGATCGCAAGTTCGATCGAGTTGAGATTGGAGCCAAAGTAATATTGAAATTCGGAGATGAAAGCAATGCGGAAACTTATCGAATAGGCGTCAAAGATCCTGGGATATACACGATCTCAACGGAAGCTCCTCTTTATAGAGAGCTAATAGGAAAAAAACCCGGAGAAATAGTAGAATACTCAAACGATAACGGGGACGAATACAGTGTAGAAATTAAAGATATAATATAGTCCGGGTTGCAGAGAGGGATAATTCCCTCTCTTTTATTTTGTAATGATGTTTTCAACAAGATGATCCCTTCTTCTTTCAAGGGATGATATTTCTCTTGAATTTTCGGTTTCGTAGTAGAAAGAAAGTATATAGTTATCCCAAGGAATAAATAATTCTCCCGAACTATAACCGTTCATTCTAACTACTTCAATTCCATCTCCCAAAGGTGTTTCTCGTCTCCGTTCAAGAACGATGTTTAAGAAGGCTCTTTGCATATCGGGAGTTTCATCCCTGGGACCCTTTTCTTCTATTTTTTTTTCGATCCAATCCGATAATGATAACTCGTCGGGATTTTCAAAAACGGCGTGAATAATTCCTTCATAATTTATTGCAAATTCGGTTCTTTCACGCAAACCGAAAAGTTGAGCTTCTTGTATTCTTTCGATATTTTCGGCGATATTAATAATTCGGTAGCCGTGTAATTCGTTGTCGAAAGTCTCCGGTTCGGGTTCATCTTCCGGTTCGGGTTCCAGTTCGTCAGGTAGTGGATCTTCTTCTACAATTTCCGGTTGCGGCTCATAGGGGCCGATAAGTCTTGTCTGCCAAAGCCCGTAGATTAAAAAACCCAAAAAAACAAGCCCTATGGAAGTGAAGATAAGAGTTAGCTCTTCTTGTGATAATTCACTCACTAACTTCCTAAAGTTTTTTATAATTTTTTGAAACATGTTAAAATGAGGACGATGGAAAATGAATTAAAAAAAATAATACCACCGATAGTTGAGTCAGAGGGACTTGTTTGTGATTCCATAGAGATTGGAAAGACGGACGGCCAGCACTCGATTACCGTAAACATAAAGAAAGAGGAAGGAAAAATAGCGGTTGATGACTGCTCCAGAGTTTCCAGAATTATTGATCCGATAATAGAAGACAGAAACTATTTTAAAGGAGAGAGATATTTACTAATAGTATCATCTTCCGGTTCGTAAAAACTTGGTTAATTATATTATTTTTAAAGAGTAATAACAACCAAGACCGAACGAGCCGAAAATTATGGATATAAAAAACACGATTATAGTCATATTGGTAATCATTCTCATCTCCGTCTTCGGATATTTCGTTTTTTTTGACGAGAGAGAGCCGGAGGAATTGATTGATGAAAATAGTGAGGAGATCATTGAAGAAGAAAATGGAGAAGAAGAAAATGAGAAGGAAGAGACGGTTGAGGAAAAAACGGTAAAAGAAATCATATTGAACTATTTGAATTATCCCTATAAAAGATCTCCCTTGAACGAGGAAGAAGGTAATATATATCGTAATGACGTCTTTGATTCGACCACTTTAGTTTTAACCGTAGCTGCGGATTATCATTTCCCGGAAGATCCCGAAGAGGGAATGAAAAAGATTCATTATTTCCCTCCCGGGGAAGTTTCATATGAAAACAGGCTTCACTTTTCCAGCTACAGAAATAAGGTTTCGGATTATTTTACGGATATAACTCGTGAAATTGCCGGAGATTATTTTGATTATAAAACGATTTTACTGAATAGGAGAGAGGATGAAGATAGGCTTATTGATATTGATTGGGAAGAGGAAATCTCTCTTGATTTTGTAAAAAAGGAAGATATTTCTTCCGTGTTGATCAATCTTCCGGAGGTGGTGGGAGTTATGTTTTTGGTTCGGGGAGATGAAAAAATCGGTCTTGATGTAAGGCATGAAGGGTTTATTCTGAACCAAACTGATTTTGTCCATGTTTCTTCAGCCAAGGAAATGGTGATAATGGAAGATTTTAAGGAGTTTTTGGATGGATCAGGATTCTACGCAGTTAATTTTTTTGAGATTAAATGAAAAAGATAACCATATTACTGATTATAGTTCTTGTTGTTGGTTTTTTCGCATTCAGAGCCGACAAGGGCGTCGAAGATGAGGAGGTATTCGAAGAGGTCGAGATAAGAGAGATAGAAGATATAGTAAGAGGATTTTTGGGGAAGCCTTACGAGTTGGGCCCCCTGGGAGAGAAGGAAAGTGAAAAAATATATAGAACCGATGTTTTTGATTGCACCACTCTTGTTTTGGTGTCGGTTTCCAAGCTGCATTCGGACAAGCCGGAAGAGATGATTAAAAAAGTGAATTATTTCCCTCCCGGGGAAGTTTCATATGAAAACAGGCTTCACTTTTCCAGCTACAGAAATAAGGTTTCGGATTATTTTACGGACATAACAAGGCAGGTCGGTGGTGATTCAACTGAAAGTAAAGAAGTTTTACTCAATAAAGATCGCTTGATAGATATTGATTGGCAGGAAGAGATAGTTCTGGATTATATTCCCGTATCGGAGGTAGGTGGGGTTTTGGATAATCTTCCGTCTACCGTCGGAGTGATGTTTATGCGTGATAGCTTTTCCGATATCGGTCTGGATGTCGGTCATGAAGGATTTCTTTTTGATGGCACTAATTTAATTCATGCTTCGATTAATCGACAGAAAGTGGTGGAAGATGATTTTTTAACCTATTTGAGGGAATCGAATCATGACGGAGTCATCTTTTATAAGATTAATTAAGGATATATTATTATGGAATGTGTTCGTCGGGCGGAAAATGAAAAAATCTGTAATTGTAGTTATGATAGTTGTCCAAGAAAAGGAATTTGTTGTGAGTGTGTAGCTCATCACAGAAGCAGGGGGCAACTTCCAGCTTGCTATTTTTCCGAAGAAAACGAAAAGACTTACGACCGATCGATTGAAAATTTTATAGAAAATTATAAGATTAATTGACTTTGCGGAATATATGAAGAAAAAAAATAGTCCGCTTTTTTTGTTGCTTGGAAAGATTATGGGATTATTTGTTGTTTTATTGATTTCTATCGGTGTCAATTTTTTTTCTTCCGGGAAATATGAATGTCCCGTTGAATTAAGAAGTAAAACTGTTAGGGGGAGCTCTCTTTATCCGTTGATTGAAGACGGGGAAGAAGTTGAAGCTTTATTCGGTTACTACGATTGTGGAGAGATTGAAAGGGGTGATGTAATTCTTTATGATTATAGTGGAAATGACAATCTGCTGATTAAAGTTGTAAGAGGAGTTCCGGAAGATGAGTTTCGCCTCATAGAAGAAGATTCCGGATGGCGAATTTCGATCAACGGAGCCATCCTTAAGAATTCGGTGGGGGATTTCTATCTTCTTAATGAAAACGGATACAACATGTTGTCAATGTACGAAAGAGATTACGGAGGTATTATTCCGGAAAGCGCATACTTGCTTTTAAGTGAAAAGGTTTCCGGGGCAATGGACAGTAGTCGTTTCGGTCTTGTCCATAAGGGTGATATTCTGGCCAAAGTTACTAATTTTAAAAGTAAGTAAATCATGATAACTTTTGAAGAGTTTAAAAAGGTGGAAATGAGGGTGGGAGAGATAAAGATGGTGGAAGAAGTTCCTGAAGCTAATAAGCTTTATCGTTTAATTGTCGATATCGGTGAAGAAGAGAGACAACTTTTGGCGGGATTGAAAAAATACTACAAAAAAGAAGAGTTAATCGGGAAAAAAGTTGTTGTTCTCGTCAATTTGGAACCGAAAGAGATGTTTGGATATGAGAGTCAAGGAATGGTTCTTGCAGCAGGGAAGAATACTTCTTTGTTGACAGTAGACGAAGAAACTGAGAATGGATCCCGAATAAGTTAATTGACAAAACAGCTCGTTTTTTTTATTATATATACCAAGCTCAAGCAGGATAGGCGGTCGCTCTCATAGTTATCTATGAGGGAGGAAAGTCCGAACATCCACTTTTTAAGTAAAAAGGTAGCGGGTAACGCCCGTCCGCCGTAAGGCGCGGGGTGCGAACAGTGACGCCTCCACCGAGAGGTCGGAGGATTCCTTCGGGAATAATCTCATCGAAAGGTGAGGGTGAAACGGCTAAATCCCTACCTGGATGAAAGGGCAAACTTTGGTGGCCCGCTAGAGCTTCGGAGTAATTCGGAGCCCAGATAAATGACTGCCTCGCTCCCGTAATACGGAGTAAGACAGAATTCGGCTTATTTCCTGCTTGAGTTTTTTTATAAAAGAATGTTTGATCTGATATTTAATGTAAAATCGAAGACAATTACCGTCTCGGCGATTATTCTGGCCGTTTCTAGCACGATAAGTGCGCTGCTCGGTATTGTGAGAGACAGATTATTGGCCGGCACATTCGGAGCCGGACCGGAGCTGGATATATACTTTGCGGCTTTTCGAGTTCCTGACTTTATTTATGGAATTTTAATTACAGGTGGTTTAATGGCCGCTTTTTTGCCTGTATTTTCAGAATCATTCGAGAAAGATGAAGAAGAAGGTTGGGCGCTTACCAGCAATTTGCTTAACTTTCTCATACTTTCGCTTTCATTCTTATCTTTGCTTCTTTTTATATTCGCACCGGTCGTAATGAGAGTTATTGCTCCCGGATTTACAGAGGCTCAACTACAGTGGACGGTTGTCTTAACCAGGGTGATGATGGTTAGCCCTATCCTTTTGGGCATCTCCAGCTTACTTTCGGGTGTCTTGAAGTATTTTGATAATTTTTTAACCTATGCTTTAGCACCCATTTTGTATAATTTGGGGATAATTTTCGGTATTATTTTTCTGGTTCCGAGATTCAGTTTATTGGGACTTGCTTATGGGGTGGTTTTAGGAGCTTTTGCTCATTTGGCGATCCAGATTCCGGCAATACTGAAAGCGGGATTTAAATATAAACCGATTTTGGATATAACGAGCCAAAGGTTGCGAAAGATAATCTATCTCATAATTCCCAGGATAGTGGGCCAGACATCCACTCAAATAAATTTGGTTGTGATAACCGCTATTGCTTCGACTCTTGCTCCGGGAAGTCTTTCGGTTTTTAATTTTGCGGATCATCTTCAAGCTTTTCCTGTTCGGGTAATCGGACTTTCCTTTGCCGTTGCCGCTTTTCCTCGTTTTTCCAGAAGCTTGGTCAACGGGCAAAAAGAAGAGTTTTTGGAAAACTTCTCCAACTCAACCAGAAAGATTCTTTTTGCTATTATTCCGATAAGTTTTTTAACTTTTATTTTGCGTGGTCAAATTGTTAGATTGGTTTTGGGTACGGGACGCTTTGATTGGTCGGATACTCGTCTTACGGCTGCCGCACTGGGTGTTTTTGCTTTTTCTCTTTTTGCCAACGCTTTAATGCATCTTTTAATCAGGGCTTATTTCTCTTTTCAGGATACTAAAACTCCGGTCTATATATCGATTGCCGGTGTCATCTTAAATATCGCTCTTGCGCTTGGATTTATTCATTTTTTAGGCATGGAAGGGTCCTTCCAGAATGCAACCGTTTATTTTCTTAGATTGGAGAGTTTAAAAAATATTGAAGTTCTGGCCTTCCCCATGGCTTTTTTCTTTTCAACTTTTGCCCAATTTGCCGCACTTTACCTTATACTGGAAAGAAGAATAGGGGATTTGAGAAGAAAAGAGATACTGGACTCCGGAATTAGAATATTGGGATCTTCGATTGTTATGGTAGTCGCGGCATTTCTTACGCTTAGAGCGATGCTTCACTTTGTGGTTTTGGATACGTTTTTAGGAGTTTTTTTCCAGGCGTCGGTAACGACCTTTGTTAGTATTTTGGTTTATGCTTTGGCCGCAATAAGCTTTGATTGTAGAGAGATGAAAGCAATAATGAAAAAGATTTTATGAAGATAAGAAATTTCTCAATAATTTCACATATTGATCACGGTAAATCTACCTTGGCAGATAGATTTTTGGAACTCACGGAAACCGTTTCAAGCAGAGATATGACGGATAGATTTTTGGATAATATGGAGCTTGAAAAAGAAAGAGGGATTACGATTAAATTACAACCGGCGCGAATGAAGTGGGGAGACTATATTTTGAATATGATCGATACTCCCGGACATATCGATTTTTCCTATGAGGTTTCAAGGTCGCTCAAGGCGGTTGAAGGGGCAGTTCTTTTAGTGGATGCGACCAAGGGAGTACAAGCACAGACTATCACTACTCTTAATATGGCCAGGTCGCAAAATTTGGTAATAATTCCCGCGATAAACAAAATAGATCTTCCTAGTGCCAGGATAGAAGAAACTGCGGAGGAGATAATCTCCCTTTTGGGAGTTTCCAGAGAAGATATTTTGGAAATATCGGGAAAAGAAGGTACGAACGTGGAAAGCTTACTGAACGCGATCGTGGAAAAAGTTCCGGCTCCCGAGGATAGCGAGAAAGAATTCAGATCGCTTATTTTTGACTTTGAAAGAGATCCCTACAAGGGTGTGGTTGCTTTTATAAGAATTTTTTCCGGATCCATAGAAAAAGGTGATGAGATTGATCTGGTAGCGGTAAAAGAAGAGGGGGAAGTTCGAGAGCTGGGATTTTTCAATCCCGGATTGCAGCCCACCAATTCCCTTTCTCCGGGAGAAATCGGATATATAGCTACGGGAATAAAGGATGTCGATAAAGTGAGAGTGGGGGATACGATAAGGAAAAAAAACTCTTCAATCGGCGGACTTCCAGGTTATCAAGAACCCAAACCGGTAGTTTTTACTTCTTTTTATCCCAAAAACTCTCGTGAGTATCCGGAGTTTAAAAAGGCGCTTGAAGAGATAAGGCTTTCCGATCCCGCTTTTACCTTTTCTCCGGAATTCAAGGAAGTTTTCGGAAGAGGATTCAGGTGTGGCTTTTTAGGATCGCTTCATACGGAGATAATTTCTCAAAGATTAAAAAAAGAGTATGATTTGGATTTGATTATTTCAACTCCTTCGGTCTCTTATATTATTAAAAAAACAAATGGCCAGGAAGAGGAAATAATGACGGCTACAGAGTTTCCGGATCGTTCCGTTATACAGGAGGTAAGAGAACCATGGGCTTACCTTGAAATAGTAACACCGCAGGAATTTCTGGGAAATGTGAATAAGGTTCTGGAAACTTTGAAGGGAAACTATCTTGATACAGAATACTTTGCGGCCTCCGACAGACTTCTTATTACTTATGAGGCTCCATTTAGAAAAGTGATAACGGGTTTTTATGACAACCTGAAAAGCGCCACCAAGGGGTATGCGTCTTTTACCTATGAAGTGATGGAGTACAGGCCCGGTAATTTAACGAAAATGGAGATATTGCTTAACAAAGAAGTTGAGGAAGCCTTTTCGATTATCGTTTCTAGGGATGAAGCTCAAGTGGAGGGTAGGAGGTTGGCTGAAAAATTAAAAGAATTACTTCCGCAGCAGCAATTTCCCGTTCCGATTCAAGCATCCGTTGACGGGAGAATTATTGCCAGAGAGACGATTAAGGCGATGAGAAAGGATGTTACCGGAGATCTTTACGGAGGAGATAGAACCAGAAAGGATAAACTTCTTCAAAAACAGAAGGAGGGGAAAAAGAAGTTGGGGAGCAGGGGGAGTATCGATGTTCCTCAAGAAGTCTTTTTCAAAATTTTCCGAAGCGATAAATAGTCTGGATATAAAGAAGCTTAATTGATATAATGAGCTTGCAATGAGAAGAAAAAAAACAAATTACTCGGTTTTTTGTGGATTAGCTCTTGGTGTGGTTTTAGTTTTGTTATTCGTGGTTTTCAATTACAGGATAATAAGGGGCAGAGAGGGGAATGAAGAGATGATAGAAGCATTGAAAGCGGAATTGGAGCATCTTGAGAGTAGGAAAACGGATCTGGAAATCGGTCTGCACGAAGCCGAAGATACGGAGCACATAGAAAGGGTGTTGAGGGAGGATTTTCTGATGAGAAGACCCGGAGAGAAAAAGGTGGTTATCTTAACCGAAGAAGAGAAGGAGCTCGGGGTGAAAAGTGAAAAAGAAGATAAAGGTGAAGATTGGAGGAGATTTTTGAGAATCTTTCCTTGGATTGATTAATCTTGTGCCGGAGTAGCTCAGAGGCAGAGCGACTCTCTCGTAAAGAGTAGGCC
>PWPS01000058.1 GCA_003557065.1 Candidatus Nealsoniibacteriota bacterium
AAGAATACAACCATACCGACTTCGGCTTCGGAAATTTTTTCCACCGCTGCCGATAGTCAAACTTCGGTTCAAATTAATATTCTTCAAGGAGAACGCCCGATGGCCAACGATAATAAATCCTTGGGTCAGTTTATCTTGGACGGTATTCCGCCCGCTCCAAGAGGAGTTCCACAGATAGAGGTAACATTAGATATTGATGCAAATGGAATACTGAACGTATCAGCCAAAGACAAGGGAACTGGAAAAGAGCAATCTATAAGAATTGAAAGCTCTTGTGGAATATCAGATGAGGAGATTGAAAGAATGCAAAAAGAAGCAGAAGAACATGCGGAAGAGGACAAAAAGAAGGAAGAGCTTCTGGATGCGAAGACCGAAGCTGAATCACTTATCTACAGCTTGGAAAAAACTAAAAAAGAAGCCGGAGATGATTATCCCGAAGAAGAAATGAAAGCAGCCGAAGATTTGGCAAAAGAGCTCAAAGAGTTAAAAGAAACGGATGATGTTGAAAAAGCGGAAGAAATAAGAGAAAAGTCAAAAGATTTTTCTGAAAAATTACAACAAATAGGTACTAAAATTTACGAACAAAAGCAAAAAGAGGAAGAAGGATCGAGTCAGGACACTGAAGATGAAGTTGAAGAGGGTGAGTACGAAGAAGATAAATAAGTTATCTAATGAAAGCGGTTCTTTTCTTTGAACCGCTTTTCATTGATAAAGAATTAAATGAGTGAAGATTACTACGACATACTGGGAGTATCAAAAAATGCGAGCCAAGAAGAGATAAAGAAGGCTTATAGAAAATTGGCTCACAAGCACCATCCGGATAAAGGAGGGGATGCTGAAAGGTTTAAAAAAATAAATGAAGCCTATCGCATTCTTTCGGATCAATCCAAGAGAAGTCAATATGATCGTTTTGGAAAGGCCGGCACCAATACAAGATCCGGATTCGGGGGCTATCAAGGAGACTTTTCGGAGGGTGTTAATTTTGATTTCGGTGATATTTTCGGAGAGTTTTTCGGTGGGGGATTCGGTAGTGGTTTTTCAGGACGATCTACGCGGCAAGGTGAAGATATAAAAATTGACATTGAAATCAACCTGAAAGAAGCCTTCACGGGAATAGAGAAAGAAAAATCTCTAAAAAGAAAAGTGTCTTGTGGGTCTTGTTCCGGGACGGGCGGCGACCCTAAAGCGGGTACCGAGAAATGTTCGAATTGTAATGGCTCGGGTAAATTGAAAAAAGAAATGAGTAGCCTGTTCGGAACGACCATAAGAGTTGTGGTCTGTGAAAATTGTCACGGAAAAGGAAATATTCCGAAGAAAGAATGTGGCGATTGTTCCGGAAGCGGAATTGTTGAAAAAATTGAGAAAGTTAAATTCAACATCCCGGCCGGAATTGAAAACGGTCAAACATTGAAAGTCTCCGGAAAGGGAAACGTAGCCGGAAAAGAAGGAGTCTCCGGAGATCTACTCGTTAATATAACTGTTAAAAAAGATAAACTTTTCAGAAGAGAGGGTAGTAATCTTTACCACGATAAAGAAATATCTTTCACCAAAGCCGTTTTCGGTGGATCCGTGAAAATACCTACTTTTAGCACGGATGGAGAATTGAAAAATGTAAAATTAAAAATTCCGAAAGGAATTCATT
Organism: Candidatus Nealsoniibacteriota bacterium; assembly: GCA_003557065.1. Classification (GTDB taxonomy): domain Bacteria; phylum Patescibacteriota; class Minisyncoccia; order Minisyncoccales; family PWPS01; genus PWPS01. Next base: position 1,643 of record PWPS01000058.1, read on the forward strand.
CCGGAAAAATAATTAAATTATCCGACAAGGGGATGCCGCTTCTATCAAGTTATAAAAGAGGAGATTTGTATGTAAAGATAAAAGTGTCCATACCTCAGAAGCTAACCGGAAAACAAAAAAAAATATTAAAAGAACTTGAAAAAGAGGGTTTGTAGATTCAAATAATAAATTATTTGACAAAATAACTAATAGTGATATAATTTACTTGCTAGCTTAAAAGACCTTTTTGCCGGAGAGTTTCAACACTCTCCGGTTTTTTAGATAAAAGGGTTGACTTTTAGCTTAAATAGATATATAGTGAGCTAGAAAACGCGTCCGTAGCTCAGCTGGCAGAGCAGCTCCCTTTTAAGGAGAAGGTCGTAGGTTCGAATCCTACCGGACGCACACTTTAAATTTTATGAAAAAACGCTGTGATGAAATAGAATCTTTCCTGGAGCGAAACTTTGAAAGTCAAGTTGAATTTTTATCCAGGTTGGTGAAGACAAAGAGTAGTAATCCTTTCACTCCGGAAACAAGCTCCCCGGATGATCCAATAGAGTTACAGGTGGCAAAAATAATCGAAGAAAAAGCCATCGAGTTGAATCTTTCCCCAAAAAAAATGGGGATTTCTTCAAATAGACCCAATATAATATGCGAACTGGGGAAAGGTAAAAAAAAGGGAGGCACTCTTATATTGAACGGGCACATGGATACGGTTATGCCATCCAAAAATTATAGCTTCAATCCTTATTCCGGAAAAGTGGAAAATAATAAGCTTTACGGTGTCGGATCAAGCGATATGAAGGCGTCTCTTTCCATATTTTTATATACCGCCAAGGCATTGCAAGAGTTGAATCAAAACATTAACGGAAAACTGATACTTACATTCGTCGTGGATGAAGAACCCGGCGGATGTTCAGAGTACGGGACAAAACACCTTCTTAAAAACGGATTAAAAGGTGATGCGGCAATTGTTGCCGAGCCCGGATCGGATAAAATTTCGATAGGTCATCGTGGTGGCTATCGTTTCAAATTGACAACTCACGGAAAAGCAACTCATACCGGATTAATTGATTGGGAAAAAAAGAAGAGCGGAAAAAATGCAATATTGGAAATGAGTAAAGCGATAAATGCGTTACAAAAGATAGAAATACCTTTCATCGAATCACCAACTTTTCCCGGTAGAATTCCGGTATTGACTTTCCCCACAATGATAGATGGTGGATCATCAATAAACGTCGTTCCTGAAAGATGTTCAGCTTACGGTGAAGTTAGATTGCTTCCGGGGAACGATCCTGCAAAGATAAAGGATATTATTAAAAATTGCCTTGACGGGGAGAAGATAGAATATGATCTTGTTGATGTTGTGACAGTGCCTGCCGTGGAGATTTCGAATGAAGAAGCAATTGTTAAGGTCTTAGCAGAAAATTCCGAAAAAGTTTTAAAAAGAAAACCGAAAATAGTGGGTTGTGGTCCATGGAACGATGCTTGGATGTTTATTGAAAAGGGAATACCTGCAATATCAGGATTCGGTCCCGATGGAGAGAATGTTCACTCTTCGGATGAATTCGTTTATATAAAGAGTCTAAGAGAAACAACTGAAATATTTATCAGAACGGTTATCGACTTTGTAAGATGAAAAGATATACGATAAAAACCTATGGATGTAAACTCAATCAAGCGGAGAGTGGTGGATTGGAAATGGCCCTTTCTGAAAAGTTTGAAAAAACTTCAGAAGAAAATGCCGACTTTATCGTAATAATCCCACACCATGCCATGCCGTTCAATCCATTCATTGTTAACATCGGTAAATATCTGCTGGATGTCTTCAGGCAGTGAGTTCCACTTGTTCTGATTCATTACAACA
>PWPS01000019.1 GCA_003557065.1 Candidatus Nealsoniibacteriota bacterium
ATGAAGATCCTCAAATACTGAATACGGGCAAGCCGGGAAGAGGTATAGAAATTAAGGAAGGGCTTGTTTTTTGTATAGAACCGATGGTGACACTCGGAAATCCCAAGATAAGATTTGAAGATGAAGGAATTAAAACCGATAATATATCCGCCCATTTTGAGCATACGGTAGCAATCGTTGACGGAAAAGTGGAAGTCTTAACCGAAGCGTGATCAAAGAGATTTTTCAATAGGTTTATAGTTTGTGCTTATATAGTCCGTCGAGAGGTGCTCGAACCCTTGTTTTAAAAGGGTTTTTTATTTATAATTTTTCAAACGGAAACAGATATTTTGTTATGAAAAAGTACATGCAAGCAGCGGAGGAATCCGAAGAAGACGGGGAATTTCCCAGCGAGCTTCGGTATGATATTGCCTCAAAAAGTTGGGTGGTTATTGCTTCCGGAAGATCAAAAAGACCGGAAATGTTTAAAGAAAAAGAAGAAGTCGATCCGGTGGATGAAAATTGCCCTTTCTGCAAAGAAGAATGCTATAAGCATTTAGTTGAAGTTTCAGCGAGCAACAAAATAGAAGATCCCACAAGTGGATTACCTGACAACTGGACGATTGCTGTTATTCCCAACAAATTTCCCGCTTTTATGCCCTCCGAGGAGTTGAATGAAAAGAATGAAAATGGACTTTATCGTAGAATGAATGCGGTGGGATATCATGAAGTGATAATAACTAGAGATCATCAAAAATCACCGGGGAAGATGGATGCTGAAGAGATTAAAGAACTTTTGGGAGTGTATAAAAGAAGATATCTTGAATTGAGGGAAAAGAAATTTGTCAACTATATCTCCATCTTTCATAATCACGGCAAAAGGGCAGGGGCTTCAATATCGCACCCCCACTCTCAATTGGTCACGACGCCTCTTGTCGATGTCGATGTCGGGTTCGCCCTTGACACGGCTAAAAAGTATATCAAAAGAAAGGGAAAGTGTCTGTATTGTGCAATGCAAGAGTGGGAGATGGAAAAGAAAAAAAGAGTAGTTTATGAAAACGATCTGTTTTTGGTTCTTTGCCCTTTTGCTTCCAAAGTTGCGTTTCAAATTATAGTGACACCCAAAGAGCATTCATCAAGGTTTGAAAAGATAAATGAAGACCAGCTTGACGAACTGGCACAGGCCTTTAGTGCAGCTTTAAAAAAAATATATAAAGGTGTGGGAAATCCTCCTTATAACTTTTATTTACATACTGCACCTTGTGATGGTGAAAATCATGATTATTATCACTGGCATTTCACTATATTACCCAAAACGGCGACTTTTGCAGGATTCGAGCTTGGGGCGGGAATGGAAATTTCTACCGTGAGACCAGAGGAGGCAGCTGAGTATTTAAGAAATATATGAAAAAAATCCTTATCGGAAATTGGAAAATGAATCCGGGAAGTCCGAAAAGCGCGGAATCCATTTTTTCCGAAATTAAAAAATCTCCCGGATCGACCGATGTAGAGGTTGTAATTTTACCTCCTTCAATATATATACCTTTGATTAAAAACAGAGGAGTTTCAATAGGTGCTCAAGATGCTTATTTTGAAAAAGAAGGAGCTTTTACGGGAGAGATATCAATGGAAATGGTAAAAAATATGGGGTGTAGATATATTTTGATTGGTCATTCCGAAAGGAGGTTGCTGTTTAAGGAAAGTGATAAAGAGATAAGAAAAAAAATAATAGCAGCTTGCGTTGCGGGACTTGTTCCCATATTTTGCGTCGGAGAAAATAATGAACAAAAGAATGACGGTGAAACCGGTAGGGTAATAAGAGAACAGTTATCCGTGCTGGAAGGGCTCCAGGTTGAGGAGATGATTGTCGGATATGAGCCCGTTTGGGCCATAGGATCCGGAAGTCCGTGTGATCCTGAAGCAGCTTTTAGAATGAGATTACTTATCAAGAAGATAATAACGCAAATTTTTGATAGGAAAGTAGCGGAAAATACTAAAATAGTTTATGGTGGTAGTGTTGATTTGGGAAACTGTAAAAAATATATTGAAGAGGCTAAATTTAATGGTCTTTTGGTCGGGGGAGCCTCTTTGAAAAAAGAATTCGGAAAAATGATATCCGAAATAGGATGAATAAAATTACAAATGGAAAATTTTTCAATCCTACCGTTGGGTCAATCGAATTTGATGATGTGATTATGGAGATGACGAACTATATGATCGAGGGGCCGAAGGAAGAGTATGATATAGTGGTGGGGTGTGATTCTTCGTCGGAAAGTAAACCGCACTTTCCGGTTGCGGTAGTAATCCTTCGGAAAGGAAGAGGGGGGAGGTTTTTTTTAAAAAAAACGGATTATTCCGTCTTGTCTAAAACCAAATTCGGTAGTTGGAAAGAAAGGATCCTGGAAGAGGTTTTTCTTTCTTGTCAGTTAGCCGTTACCATGAAGGAGGAATTGCAGAAAGCGGTCGGCCGGCTTCCGCACCGACCGAATTACGAATTTCAATATATTCATGCCGATATAGGTGAGAACGGGATCACTAAAGATATGATAAAGGAAGTTACGGCACTTATCAGGGGAAATGGATTCAAAGCCAAGGTTAAACCGGAGGCCTATGCGGCATCGATAATAGCCGACAGATTTACTTAATTAAAAGAAAAGATATGCATTCCAATGAACTAAGAAAAAGATTTTTAAATTTCTACGAACAAAAGGGTCATACTGTGGTGGAATCAAGTTCACTCATTCCGAATGATGAGAGTGTTCTTTTTACTACGGCGGGAATGCAACAGTTCAAAGATTTTTATTTGGATAAAAAATCTCCTTATGGCTCGAGAGTAACTACAGCTCAAAAATGTTTTAGAACCTCCGATATTGAGGAGGTGGGAGATAAGGATCATCTAACTTTTTTAGAAATGCTCGGCAACTTCAGTTTCGGAGATTATTTTAAGAAAGAATCCATTACTTGGGCTCTTGAATTTTTAACCGAAGAGTGTGATCTCGAGATAGATAGACTTATTTTTACTTATTTCAAAGGGGAAAAGGAGGTTCCTCGTGACGAAGAGTCAAGGCAGATATGGCTTGATTTGGGGGCAGTCGACAGTCAAATTGTGCCTTTGGGAATGGAAGACAATTTTTGGGGACCGACCGGGAAATCAGGACCATGCGGACCGACTACGGAAATTCACTATGATCTTTCCGGTAAACCTTGTGGAAATAATTGTGGACTTGAATGTGAATGTGGTAGATATGTTGAGATTTGGAATTTGGTTTTTAACCAATATTTCCAAAATGAGAAGGGTGAGTTAAGTCCACTTGAGAAGCATGGAGTGGACACCGGGATGGGCCTTGAAAGATTAGC
>PWPS01000037.1 GCA_003557065.1 Candidatus Nealsoniibacteriota bacterium
ATCCATTGTCGTAAGATAGGAGGTTGGAGGGAAGGGGGATAAAGGTGATGGGGGGAGGGGGAGGCGGATCATATTTAGATGAGTGGATCAATAGGAACCGGTGAAAACATCTGACTTTACAATCTCTTGCAAGTCCATAATGTGTCTATCTGAAAACTGAATTATCTCCTCTTTTTCACACAATATAAATGCGAATTCCCTTTTTTTCGAATCATCATTTTCTCCGATTTTATATTCTAAGATGAATTCTACGATATCTCCATCAAAGATTACTGATCCATGCAACATTCTCGCGCAACAATTCGGACAAAGGCAGAGAACGTTACCCTCCCGATCAAGCCATGCACCTTTTGTGTATGAAATCAGATACAATCCTTCAAAATAAGGATCTCCATTTCGCTTATAGAATGATGAAGAACATACCTGGCATTTTCCTCCATATTCATTCAATAAAAATGCCCGAATTTCGGGGTTTTTACCATCCCATTTCTTCCGTAGTGAGTAAGATAAACGATCAGAAGATTTGGGCTCGCTCCTTTGTGTTTCTTGTATTTCTTCAGCTATTATTTCCCTTCTTCTATCAGGATCAGAGATTGGATTATCTTCATGATGGAAATCCATTGTATCTTTAATTTGGGGTCGATTGAAGAACTTTCGTAATCCATCTTTTGGGTGGATTTCATCCTGAACCTTTTCGGTAATTTGTTGTGATTTTTTCTTTTTATCATCCGAAATCTTCTTTAATTCAAGATATTCTTCAGGTGTTAATTCCTTAACAAATTCCCATCTTTCTCGTATTTCGTCTTTAGCCCCTATATTATCAAGCAAATCCGTAATTAAATTATTCAAAATCTTACTTCCAGAGTGAAATTTTAACTCCGTTTTTAGTATGTTGTATTCTCTCTCCCATTCCTTGGATATCTTATCAAAATCTTCATGAAATTCAGTCACCTGTGATGGACGCTCGAAACCTAATGACTTATTCGGAATCCATGGGTGGAGAGTTAAAAGATTATAAATTGTTGAGGTTTTTTCTTCTTTACCTACATTAGAACCACTAAAATTCATATCATTAGCGAAATGGAAAGTTCCAGAAAATTTAATTAAATATTTCGGATCTGTTTGAGAGTGTAATAGTAATTTCCATAAATAGAGGGCTTTTCTTAAAGTTATAGTTTCATTTATAAGGAAGAAATCCAATCCATCCATTATATAGTCATGTGTAAAACCTTTTTTATACCTATGATATAGTTTAAAAGGTTCTGTGAATATTTTTGGTCTATATGAGATCTCTAAAAAGTCAATTAGTATCGAAAAGTCCGCTATATTTTGATATCTCGAATGAAGAAACCAAATATCGGGATTTCCCTCAAAAAAAAGCTCTAGTTTTTCACTGCCAGAATAATGATGAGACTGATAAATATAATCTGGAGCTTTCAACTCTGTTTTTCCCTGACAATTTGATGCATAGAGAAAGGGTGTTTTTGAGATAATCTCTTTTAATTTCTCCATCTTCTTTTCGTCAATGCTATTTGTTTGGCTGTTTTTAATATACCGAGTAATCCGTTCAAGCCATAATTCATAATCCTTATTGGACAAGGTTGATATTCTGTCGGGGAAACCTTGTAAGAAAACTACTATGGCATCAATTGCATCCGGTTGAACAAGACCCAGACTTGTTAAAAGCTCTTTTGCTTCACTATTTTGAACTATATTTTTTTTTACTATTGGGAAGTAATCATTAATTTGATCGTTTTCATGGGGGAGGAATGCTAATCGCCTCCCCTTTGAATCAAAAGGCGCTGTGTGATCAATAATTGCTTCTTTGCCCTCAATTCTCGGCTTAATAATCCTAATATAGGGCATATTACGAATCTTTGGAAATAGGTATGATTGACTGTTAAAAAAGACATAGAGTTTTATAATCCATTCATCACTTTGATTCTTAATAAAATCTTTAGATAAATGATCTATTAAGCCTTCAGGACGAATAACAGGTATATTTAAATAATTCTCATTTGTGAAAAAGTTCCAAATTCTACTATTTTTTTCATTGATTGATGTATCGAGCCATCGAAAGCCCTTCTTTCTAGGTAGTTCATCTAATTGTTTACTCCTAAGTAAGGTTGTTAATTCTTTACTCCGTGCAATAATGGCAGTATCCTTATTGGTATAATCACCTAGATTTGTTGGCAATAATTTCTCTTCACTCTTCATATTTTCCAAAAATATATCAAAAAAGGGTTGAAATTTACCTTGCATATCATATAAGGAAAGTGGAAGAGCTTTTAAGGAATCAATTGATAGATACCCAATATCTCGAATTATCGGAAGACTTTCTGCCAGCAAGATTGCAAGTTCATTAATGAAGTATTTATTAAGAGGATCGTTCTCTTTCAAACCCTCCCGGTTGTTATTTGGGTTGAAAGGAGCTTGAATAATGAATTTAAGTGGGGATTGTTCCTGAGTTTCAAAAAAACAAAAGGGGGAATAGTTTTTTGATGAATCAAGCTTTTTTGTTTCTCCAGGGTATAATTTAAAGGCAATATTGACCTTATGTTTTATTTGCTGATTGATATGTGAAGGAATTTCTTTATCGAAAATTAGAAATTTTTCAACATTTTTTTGATCGCCTTCTTTAGATATGGAAGATATAAACCTTGCACCCTCCTTTATTTTTTTTTCTTCAATGAAATAACTCCATTGAATTTCTTCATTTCTCCACTCAATTCGCTTTAATTTATTCAGGAAAAGGAGAGGATGATTGAGTTTTTGTAACCTTGTAGTAATTTCATTATAAGCATCTTCAGCTTTTTTTTTCTTTAAATTAAATGGGAAATAAAATAACGATTCCTTATCTTCTCCTCTCCTCTCACTATGATCCGATTGTAAAAGATGTGGTACAATAAATTGCTCTATTTTAAAAAAGAATGGTGGATCATAAATTTCCGGGGTGTCAGTGTATTGAAAAACTGCTTTAAAACCAATTCCAAATTTACCGATATCACCTTCATTTTTGCTACTCTGACCAATAGAGGTTATTGCATTGATATGCCCTAACTTCCCATATTTTTTATCATATTTCTCATTATCAACATCAGAAAGAGAGAA
>PWPS01000033.1 GCA_003557065.1 Candidatus Nealsoniibacteriota bacterium
ACCGGAAATGTTTACGCTTCTACAAGAGCTAAGTTGAACCAACTTCTTACTGGTGAAGAAGCTCCGGTTGAAGATCCTACCGACCCTGACTTGGGAGCGGTATTGGAACAACTTCAAGCTTTAGCACAAGCTCTTGAAGCCGTTCAAGCAAGATTGGACGAGCTTGAAGATAGCGTAGTTGTGCCTGGTGAAGAGGCTGAAGAAGGAGATCTTACGGCAACACTTAGATCCGACATCAGAAACAGAGAATTGGTCCCGGGACAAACTAGAGATGTGGCAAGGTATAGATTGGAAGCTGATGATGCAAGAGTTGTAGTTCAAAGAATGGATATCGTGGTAAAAGATGTTCATGAAGGAAGTCCCACAATGTCTGAGTTTAGGAATGACATTGATTGGATGGCTTTGAAAGTTGATGGTGATGTCGTAGCTGAAAGAGAAATTTCCAGAGCTACCGTTGAAAGAACTGATGAATATATCAGATTTAGTGGACTTAATATTGAAGTTCCTAAAGACGGTTATAAAGATGTAACGATAGAGGTAACCGCGGCTGATGTTGATGAGTTTGATAATACTGACTATGAAATCGGTCCGGTTAAGCAAGGAGATGTTGATGAAACAATAAGAGGGGTTGACGCTTCCGGTCTTACCGTTTATGCGGACGCTACCTCTTTTAGGAAATTTGAACTTGATCATACGGCAACAGGAACATTGGAAGCCGAAGATTACAACTCTCCTGAAGAGGGTATAGTTCAGATTGACACTGAAGACATCACCGAGGTTGAGTTGTTAAGTTTTGAGATAGTAGCGGAAGATAGTGATATGGATCTTGAAGAGTTGGATATTGAATTAAGCCTTAATGATGAGTATGATGGTACTGATGTAGATAATCTTAATGATGTTCTTCAAGACGCACTTCTTTACGAAGGAACTAATCTCGTAGATGTTCAATCTATTGGAGAGGTAGTGACTCATGAACTGACTTTTGATGTTGATTTGGAAATTGATGAAGGTGATTCCAGATTCTTCACTCTTAAGGTAGAGGCTTTAGGAATGGACCCCGAAGAAGAAGAGGATGCAATGGGTGTAGAGGTAAAAGCCGAATTGACTGGCGGATCCGCTTATGCCTACGTTGAAGATGATGATATTTCTTTAACCGGAACGGTTGAAGGAGAATTTCAACAACTCTTCTCAGTACTACCCACCTTTGTTCTTGACGGAGTTGATCTTGATAGATGGGAATCAGACAACCCTAACGACACCGCTGCCGGAGTTATCGACTTTACGATAACTGCTGAAGGTGGAGAATTAACACCGCTTTATGTTAAATTTGGAAATACTGGAAGTGGTGAATTCACCAATCCTTTCGTTACCATTGATGGAACAGAAAAAGCAGGTGTAGTACTTGCTGGTGTTGGAAGTGAAATTAATGAAGGTGATACGAGTACTTATGAAGTGGGTGATTATGTAATGGATGATTATGTAATGGATGATGATGATGATTATGCAGTTTATGAAGTTGTTAGTGATGGAAACGGTGGGGAGGAATATAAAGCAACGAGTTACGTTGGATACCTCGGAGCTGAAGCCGGAGATGTTGTTATCGAAGAAGGATTCGGTGCACTCTTCGAAGAGCTTGAAGATGGAGATGATGTTGAAATCACCGTAGAAGGAATCATTAACGGTGAGGGGTCTTATGAAAGAGTAAGGGTTGAAGAGGTAGGTTTCAGTATAGAAGGCAGAAATCTCGGATTTGATCACTCTTACGAATTCATCGAAGATCTCAGAACCGAAAGAAGATATGTAAATGCTCAAAACAACTAGTGTTTTGAGTATCGAGGGTTAATAGTTTTTAACCTTCGAAAACCAAAACCGCCCAATCGGGCGGTTTTTGGTTGGTCTTTTTTAAGCTTTTAATAGATTTAATAGAAATAGATTTAATAGATTTTTGATAGGCCAAGTCTATTTTTAACCCACCCCCCGCATGTTGACGTCCGACTTCAACAAACTAAACCCCCGCATGTTGACGTCCGACTTCAACATGCTATTCTTAAAATACAACATGAAAAGAGAGCCAATACCAAAAGAATACCCAGTTCATATAGTCCGGAGAGGTGTTCGCGGTATGTCTTTTGCTTGTGATGATGCGGATAGATGGAGAAATTTACAAATTTTGTATTATTTTAATGACTCTTCTTCCCGGCTGAATTGGTTTAGAGAAGTAGAAGAAAAAAGAAAAAACCCAAAAGAAGAAAATAATTATTTTTTTAGTTGGCCTGATTCTTGGCCCAAAAGAAAGCCCTTATTATCCATATGGGCTTTTTCTTTTAATCATAATCATGATCATATAATTGCTAAAGAGCTAGAAGATGGAGGAGTGTCAAAATTTATGCATAATTCTAATACAAGCATAGCAAAGCATTTTAATGAGAGGCATGGCGGGAAAGGATCTGTTCTTCAACCTTACGCTCTTAAAGTTATAGATTCTGATGAGTATCTGAAGTGGGTTATTCCTTATGTGGTAGTAAAAAACACTTTCGAAATGCATCCTAAAGGATATAAATGGGCTATTAATAATTTTGAAAAGGCTTGGAAATGGGCTGTAAACTTTCCTTTCTCCAGCCTGGCTGATCTTATAGGGGAAAGAAATTCTCCTATAGTGGATGTTTTTCGTCTCAAAGAAATTTTAGGAACTCCACAACAGATAAAGAAACTATGTAAAGAAATGATCATTATTCGAAAAGAAATCAAAGCGAAAAAATTTGAAGAAATACGCAATCTCTCCCATGAATAAGCATGTTGACGTCCGACTTCAACGATGCAATATGTTGAACCTATCACACTCTCAATTTGAACTTAATTTCCATTTGTGATAGGTCAAGTCTATTTTCAACTTGGGGGACCCCGCAACCTATCACAAAACTTGAATAATTTTATAGTTTTGTAAATAATAGGCCAATGCGGAGGTTCTTTTTCTAGAAGACCTCGTTTAAATTGCAAGGATATAATCCTTGCAAGATGTTTATCCGGACTTTTTCACGATTATTTTTATCCGGGTGATGCTGTGACTTATTTTGGATTTGTGATAGGAGATAAATTGGGGAAAATTAATTGGAAGAAGATAGGGGAAGAGTTTTTGAATTTGATATTTCCAAGGTTTTGTTACGGATGCAAAAAAGAAGGAAGTTATATCTGCGATGATTGCGAGGTTTTTTTGTCTGAAAACAAGCCGGTTTGTCCGATGTGCGGTAATCCTTCATTTACCGGAGAATCTTGTAAATCTTGTATTGGAAGATATGGGTTGGACGGAATGGTCGCCGGTTGGGATTATGAAGGGGTTGTAAAAATGGCAATACTTGATATCAAGGCCGGTTATCATGATGTGGCTCTAAAGATGTTGGAGAGCTTTTTCATTATGATGATCACTCAAGAAGAAAGGTTTAATGATTTTATCAGTTTCTTGATGGAGGAAGATGTAAAAGTCACCTATGTCTCCGAAAGTAGAAATAATAATAAAAGAGGTTTAATGACTTATCGATATGGTAAAAAAATGGGACACAGCAAAGCCTTGGCAAAAAATTTAATCAAAATAAGTGGAAAGGATGCTACCCCAATTGACCTTTTAAAAAAATCAAAACAAACCGAAAAACAAGCGAAGCTAAGTAAAAAAGAGAGGCTGGAAAATGTGAAAGGAGCTTTTGAAGTTAAAAAAGACCCGCCCGAAAAGCTGGTTTTGGTCGATGATGTTTTTACTACGGGGGCTACTTTAAGAGAGTGCTGCAAGGAACTTAAAAAGCGTGGAGCAAAAAAGGTATGGGGTTTTGTTTTGGCAAGAAGTTCCTGATTTATGAAAAGTATAAAAATAAAAGAAAAAAGATACCCGAAGAGGTTAAAAGAGATAAACGACCCCCCGAACGAACTTTACTATAAAGGAGAATGGGATAACGATTTATTTGAAAACTGCTTGGCCGTTGTCGGATCAAGAAAAATGACCAGATACGGCAAAAAGATTTGTGAAAGAATAGTTTCCGGAATTGCTACAAGGGGAGTCACCATAGTTTCCGGATTTATGTACGGGATTGATGCAACCGCCCACAGGGCTGCGGTTAGAGTCGGTGGCAAAACCATAGCGGTAATGCCCTGCGGTATAGAAAAGATACATCCCGCTTATCAGGACAAGTTGTATAAAGAGATATTGCAAAAAAAGGGACTTATAATCTCGGAGTGGTCGGGAAGTACAGGTCCGGCAAAGTGGACTTATCCCAAAAGAAACAGGATAGTTGCAGGATTGTCTCAGGCTACTCTTGTAGTTCAGGCGAGTGAAAAAAGCGGATCCTTAATTACGGCGAACTTGACTGAAAAGCTTGAAAGAAAGCTATTTTCCATACCCGGTCCACTTACAAGTAGTGTTTCCATAGGGACGGCCAATCTGATAAAGGAGGGTAGGGCGGAAATCGTTACCGATCCGGAAGATATTTTAAAGTTTTTCAAAAAAAAGCAATCTACCATTAACTTCAAAAATAAAAATAATAAATATCCCGATAATTCCTTAAAAAAGAAAATAATTGATTCCCTGAAAGTTGAACCACTTACCGTGGATGAGTTGTCCAGAAAGCTGGAGATTCCCATAGCATCTTTGGGTGGAATTATTTCGGAAATGCAAATTGACGGAATTATTGAAGAAGATTCCGGAAAATATCACTTATTAGATAATTACTAATCATAGATGTTTAAAAAAGTTAACTCTGCGGCTTATTCCGGGCTTGATTCCGTTGGAATAGAGGTAGAGGTAAATACGACCAAAAAGGGACTTCCGGGATTCAACATTGTCGGTTTAACCAGTAAGGCGGTTGATGAATCCGAAGAAAGGGTTAAAACCGCGATAAGTAATTCCGGAATAGAATTTCCACGGAGAAAGATAACTATAAATCTTGCTCCCGCCGATATTCCGAAAGAAGGATCATTTTACGACCTGCCTATTGCCGTCGGTATTTTGGCTTCCGTGATGAATTTCGAAATACCTGAAAAGAGTTTATTTTTCGGAGAACTTTCCCTGGATGGATCTTTAAGACACACCAAAGGGGCTTTACCTCTTGCTCTTTTTGCCAAAAACAATGGGTTTGGAAATATATTTTTACCCGAAGACTCGGCTAACGAGGCGGCCGTAATGGAAGACTTGAACGTTTATCCGATAAAAGATTTGGATCAGATAACGGCTTATCTTTTAGGTAAGAAAGAGATAGATTCGGCGGTTTACCGAAGAGAAAAAGAAGAAAAAGAAAGTCCCGAATTCGATATGGAAGAAATTCTTGGACAGGAGCAGGCAAAAAGAGCTGCCGAGATCGCGGCTGCCGGTGGTCATAATTTTTTTATGATGGGAGCTCCCGGGTCCGGGAAAACTATGATCGCCAGAGCAATTTCCGGAATCCTGCCACCCCTTACGGAAAGCGAATCGCTGGAAGTTACCGAAATATATTCCATATCGGGAAATACAGGTCCGGGAAGTGGGCTCATAAGAAAAAGACCTTTTCGTGCACCGCATCACAGTATTTCCAAGGTCGGTCTCATAGGTGGAGGATCGAAACCGATGCCCGGCGAGGTTACTCTTGCGCATAGGGGAGTGTTATTTTTGGATGAATTCAATGAATTTCCAAGGTCGGCCTTGGAGTCAATGCGTCAACCGCTTGAAGATGGTCAACTTACCATATCCAGAAGCAAGCAAAGGGTCAAATACCCTTCGGAATTTATGTTGGTGGCTTCCAGTAATCCGTGCCCGTGTGGATATATGAATCACTCGGAAAAAGAATGCAGGTGCACTCCAAGACAAATCTTCAATTATCAAAAAAAGATTTCAGGACCTATCTTGGATAGAATCGATTTACATGTCAGTGTATCCGCGGTGGATATAGAGAAACTTAAAAAAGAAAGAAGAAAAGAGAAGGGAGAAAGTTCCGACAAGATAAGAAAAAGAGTGGAGAAGGCAAGAGAAATTCAGGAAAAGAGATATATGAAGGAAAAGATTCGCACCAATGCGGAGATGAAAAATAGACATATCAAAGCTTATTGTAATTTACCGGAAAAAACGGAAGAGATACTTTCCAAGGCGGCTTCAAGCTTTAATCTTTCAGCCAGAGGTTATTTCAAGATGATAAAAGTTTCACGAACGATAGCCGATCTTGACGGTGAAGATGTGATAAGACCCAAGCATGTAGCCGAAGCCCTGCAGTACAGAGCTAAAACAACGGAAGATAAAGCCTTTTAATTTATGGATACGCATTTAAAAGTAGGTAGGGTGGGGGAAGAAAAAGCGATAGAGATGTTGATTGAAAAGGGGTATGAGATAGTAGAGAAAAATAAAAAAAACGATTATGGTGAGATAGATATCATAGTAATGGATGGAAAAGAAGTGGTTTTCATCGAAGTTAGATCAAGAACGGGTGAGAAGTTCGGTTCTCCGGAGGAGACGATAAGGAAAAGAAAAAAGGATAAAATCAAAAAAAATGCGCAAGCTTATATGAGTTTTAAGAATTTAAAAAACCGATACAGAGTAGACGTGGTCTGTATCGTCTTTAATCAGAATATGGATATAAAAAGAATGGATCATTATAAAAACATCACACTTTAAAATAAAAGACCGGCTTTAACCGGTCTACAACTTACAAAGGGAATTTGTGCGCGTTTTCTTTCTTACATATATCGCAAACTTTAAGAATCTTCCCTTTTTCCTTTTCCTGTTCCTTCTTTACTTTCCTTTTTAGGGTCCAATCTGCGACCACAATCTACACAAATATCCTTTCTTTCGGAATATATTAACAATCCGACCACCTCCTATTTTATTATGTCATTATACAATGTATTTATAATTATGTCAATATAGAAAAGTGTAAATCTATTGATTTTTATATAAAATATGTTATAAAAAAGACAGAAATGAAGGGAGGTATCTCGCTTGAAGAGGTGGATGGTCATTTTCGTCGTTCTCTTTACGGTTTTCACGTTTTCGTTAGTTGTCTATCTTGAAAACCAGGAAGAGACGATGATGGTTTTAGCAACTGCCTATTATGCACCCTTACCGAATCAGTCACATTATGCTACAGGTTCCTATAGTGGGGATATCCGCCTGAATGGAACAGGCATCACGAAAAGTGGTAAAGTTGTAGAGGTTGGGCATATTGCTGCCGACTGGAGTGTTTTACCACAAGGAACAATAGTTTACGTTCCCGGATACGGAAGGGGAGTAGTCGAAGATATCGGTTCAGCGATAATAGGTAATCGCATCGACGTTTTCATGGGATACGGAGAAGAGGGTCTGGATAAAGCCCTGCAATGGGGAAGAAGGATGCTTGAAATTAAAATAGTAAGAAGACCCTCGTAAAGCGAAGATCAAAATTCTTCGCTTTTTTATTTTAAAATTGTCTAAGTTCCGACATTAACTTATAATAAATTTAGATAATATAAAATCAAAAAGATGCCATCCCAAAAAAAATTATTAAGATATATAAAAGAGTCTCAAGATAACGGCCTTGAAAGAGAGGAAACGATAAGGCAATTAATTGAAGCCGGCTGGGACAAAGAGAGTATTGATCAGGTCTTTCGGGAATTGGATAAAGTTCCGGAGAAAAACATATTTAAAAAGACTGCTGCACTTGCATTCTTTTTCATGGTTATCGTGGTAACCGGTTTTGCTTTTTCTTATTTTTTTACCGGAGTTAGTCCGGAAAGAGAAATCATCAGAGCTGCAAGTAGGACGGTTAATTCGGATTTATTAAAATCCGAAACAAGAATTAACTTTTCTTATGGACAGGGTAGGGAGATTTTTAATGGAGATATCTCCATTCTGACCGAGGTTGACAATATTGGAAACCAAAGAGATTCCACTTGGGATGCGACTATGGGGGTAGAGGGGATGAGAGCCAGCTTTTCAGGAAGAATATTTACCGTCAAAAATAAAACCTTCGGAAGAGTTGATCGATTTTTCGATTCCGGTTTCTTTTTTCCGACCATATTGGAAGATTTAACCGAGAGGGATATTCTTCTTGCTTACACACCTGAAAAAGAGGGGAGTTTCGAATCTTTTTTTTCACAAAATTTTGAATTATTTCTAATCGAAGAAATCGATCGGGAGTTAATGGAAAATATAATGTCGGACTTTCTACGAGGAGTTGTCGAAAAGGATATTGTTTTCGTGAAGGAAAGCGAAATAGATGAGATTAAAGGAGGAAGAGTAAACAAGCATCAAGTGGGGATTGATTTTAAGGGGTTGCCCGATCTGATTTTAGATTTAACCGAAAAGTACGAAAATAAAATTGAAAGACTTACTACGGCTCAAATGGAATCCGCTCTGGAGGAGTGGGAGTCCAATTTGGAAAAAATGATAGAAGATTTTGAAGAATCGGATTTTTCCGCATTGATTTGGTCCGATCATAATTATCTTCATAAAGTTGAAATTGATTTCGGCAGGAATGAAGCAGAAAGATATTTCCAAATTTTCATATCGATTGAATTTAGTGAATTGGATTCTTCACTCAATTTAAATGTTCCGGAAGAGTATATCGATTTACAAAATCTGCTTGATTCATTATATAAGCCCGACATTGAAGAAAGATCTTTATCGACCGAAATGCAAACCGGTCTAGAGGAGTTGGAACTCCTTATTCTTGAGGCGGAAAATGTGATCAATGAAAGAAGTGAGTTGATTGAACCCGCAAAAAGAGACCATCTTTTAGGAGAATATACGGAACTGCTTTTGCGACACTCCTATTTGGAGCAACAATATTACAGAGGTGAGATGAATGAAGAAGAATTTATTAAAAATATTGTCGAAATGAAAGGAAAAACCACTCGGTTAATAGAGGAGCTGAATGATTTTTGATTTGAAATATTTTTGTCCGGCAGTTTTTTTGTTATAATGTAAAAGTAATTTGACCTTAAGAAAAAAATAACCAAAAATAAAAATGAAAAATGTAGTAGCAATTTTAATCGCAATTTTAATAATAGGAGCAGCGATTTTTGTTATCGGGTCAACTGATTCTCCGACCGCGACTCCGGAAGGTGAAGATGAGCAGGTGGAGGATGTGACAAACCAAGAAATGAGAGATTTTGTTGATTGCTTGGCTGAAAACGATTTTGTAATATTCGGTGCGTCTTGGTGTCCCGCCTGCGGACAATTAGCGGAGAGTTTCGGTGGATATGATATCATCGAACCGATTTATGTCGAATGCACGGAAGAAGGAACGGTTGAAGAAAGAGAGAGATGTGAAAATGAAACAAAGATGGCTTACGTTCCCGAAATTCAAATTGCCGGAGAGGTTTACGAAGGAAGTAGAGATTTGAATGTTTTGGGTGATCAGGTAGGTTGTGAGTTATAATTTACCACTCTAGTCATTTAATGGACCGCCTTTTAAACCCATCGAAAGGTGGGTTTTTTTTCTTGAAAAAGTAGAATAAGTAGATATAATTGAAAAAATACTTTTATTTCAATATTTTAAAAAAAATGATTAAGAAGGCAATACTGACATTATCGATAATTTTTCTTTTAATTCCCTTCTTCGGGTTTGCCGAGAGTCAGTCATGGGAAACGGTTTATCTTTTTGAAGATAGTAGATGTCCCGATTGTGCCAGACAAAAAGAATTTATCGAAGAAGTTTTACTTGAAAAGTATCCCGATCTAAGCGTCGTAACTTATCAGATAAACAAATCGGAGAACCAACAACTTTTACGCGAAATGATGAAAGAAAGAGGTGTGGAAAACTATACCATGATGGTTCCGACCACTTTTATCGGTGATAACCACTTTCAAGGATTTTACAGCGAAGACAGATCTCTTATGAAAAAAGCGATAGAGGGGGAGTATGTGATGGGTCAGGAGAGAGGTTGTGTTATTGATATTCCCTTTATAGGTGAAGTATGTATCGGAAACTTATCTTTGCCTCTTTTAGCTTTTGTGATAGGTTCTTTGGATGGGTTGAATGTTTGTTCCATAGGTGCTTTGATCTTAATTTTGATGATAGTTTTGTCTTTTGAAAGTAGAAAGAAAATAATTTTTTATGGTGGGTTATTCATATTGACAGCTGTCTCCATATACGGAGTTTTGGTCTTTGCCTGGACGGCTCTCTTTGAGGCTTTAGCTACTTTTATTGGTCCGATAAATATAATAATAGGTATCGCCGCACTCTTTGGGGGAGTTTATTTTTTAAAACAGTTTATTAAATTCTTAAAATACGGGCCGACCTGCGGGTCCTCAAGTAGTAAACTTGCCGTAAAGGCGACTGAAAAAGTTAAAAAAGCTTTCGAAACCGAAGGCAGTAAAGCGCTTGTTCTTGTCTTCAGTGTGATGTTTTTTGCAGCCGTTATAACATTGGTTGAACTTCCGTGCTCTTTCGGGTTGCCCATGGTTTATGGTGGAATATTGGCCAATGCCGGCCTTTCCTGGATGGGTTACGTCTTTTACATAGTTTTATATCTTTTCTTTTATATGTTAGTAGAACTGATTATTTTTGCCGGTGCCGTGATTACCAAAGAAGTTTGGATCGCGGAATCAAATTTAATCACTTGGGTTTATTTAGCCGGGACTATCGTTCTATTCTTTTTGTCTTATTACTATCTAATAGGGTTTTAGAATACTTTGACAGAATCAATATTTTGTTTTATTATAAAAAAGGAGGTGAGCCGCAATGGAAGTTGTTAATTTAGCGGTTTTTAAAAATGATCAGGTCTTACTTGTAAGAGATAGAGAAGGAGATTATTGGACATTGCCCGGGGGAAAGAAAGAAAATGGTGAATCCGATAAGGATACTCTGTACAGGGAATTGAAAGAAGAACTTCCCTTCTTGAAGTGGAGAAATGAAAGATATTTGGGAGAGTTTTACGGCATAACTCCTCATAGTAAAGAGTATCTAAAAGTTAGACTCTTCGTCGCCGATCTTGTCGGAGGAATAATAAGGCCCGGTGCGGAAGTCACAGAATCAAAGTGGGTACCGGTTGAATTTCCGGGAACGAATGTTACTACCACTACAAGAAAGGTGATAAATAACGCCTTCTGCAAGCACCTCTAAAAAGAGGTGTTTTTTCTTATCATTTGACCCTTTTAGAAATATGTTTGATAATTAGATTACACTACATAATCCCGGATTGAATTGGTCGCCCAATCCGGAACTTGATTCAAATAAATAAAGGTGAAAAAGGATCAAAAACATAAAGAAATAAAGGAAAAGATAGCGACCTATATGGAAAACAAGGGGTTCGATGTCTGTGTGGAAGGTGATGATTACTGTTCAATGCATAAAGTTAAAAATCCCGGCAATATAGGGGATGGGGATGACAAGTATCCGGATGTTGAAGGGCTTTATGCCGGAACAATCTTTCAAAGGGGGGAAGCTAAGACGGAAGAAGATATAGATACTCCTCATTCAATAACTCAGTATAAGCTTTTTTCAAGACGCGGTGATTTGATAATCGGTATCCCGAGAGGTTATAGAGAAAAGTTGGAGACGACATTAAGGGATAACCTGACGGAGGGGGAGATGGGGGGAGTCGTTGCCATATTGGAGTTCTGAAAGAAAAGAGAAAGGGAGCATCTTTTAAGTCGGTTTAAAACCGGGCGCCCGTTTGGGTGTTTTTTATTACTTGAATAAATTTTATTTTGTGATATAAACTGAAGTCGGAGGTGAAGGAGATGCTTGTATTAAAGCAGAAGATTACTTTTTTATGTGACCGTTGCGGGGGAGTTCAAACCATAGTTACGGATGACGGTGAGGTGAATGGACTTAGGGAATGCACCAAGCCTCAATGTGGGAATCCGGGATTGGTGACTGAAATTTTCAGAATGGCAAGAGGGGAGAAAGCGAGGGGATACATGAAAGTAATTGAAAGAAAAGCCGTACGATATCATCGTTCGGGAAGTGAGCTGATTGAGATGAACTCGATCTAGGAAAGGGCTATTAAGCCCTTTTTTATTTTTAAAAGTTATTTGTCTCAATTTTCATTTTAAGATAACATTATTTAAGCAGTCTTTATTTATAAATAATTCAAAAAAAT
>PWPS01000009.1 GCA_003557065.1 Candidatus Nealsoniibacteriota bacterium
TATCCATTATGGGTTGCTCCTGTTGTGTATCCTCCATTTCTTCAATCTCCACATCTTGCTTATCCACCAAAACTTCTATATCCGCCTCACTTTTCATTTTTTCAATCTCATCCAAGATGAGTGGTGTAACTCTTTCGTAAACCATATTTTCAAGCAAAACATCTCTAACTTCTTCAAAGGGAGGAACTTCTTGATCCATTCCCTCAACTCCGGAAAGTTGCTCCATTTGCTCCTTGTAGTCATCATAAGCTTGAATGAGATCTTCTTCAGTTATATCAACTTCATCCGCATAGGAATCAAAAAGTTTCATCACTAAAATTTCAGTTCCAAGAATCTCTTCCACCTCTTTTTTGGTTCCGAACCCCTGGCTCTGAAGTTGTGCCAAGAACTCCTCTTCACTTTGAGCGCCGTACATTTCCATAAGGCGGCCAAATTGAGCATCTATTTCGGACTGAGAAACCTCCAACCCTTTGCTCTCAGCATACTGGATTAATAAGATTTCTTGTAAGAGTGTGTCAATTACATGCTCCTTAACCTCCTCTTCAGTGGGTTGCATTCCGTATTGCCCGAATTCGGTAGCAACTTGTTCAACTCTTTGATTGAACTCGGTCATGCTAATTTCGTGTCCATTTATTCTAATAGCGACCCCATCTTCAACTTGAGACGGACCGACGGAAATGATAATCCCGGCGACCACGACAGCTACGACTATAATCCAAAACCAAAGTTGTTTAAAAATATCCATTGTTATAATTTTATAAATTTATCAAACCTTTTTGCACTGGTTGTCAATATAACTTATTTTGAAAGATTCTTCAAATAAAATCTTTCAAAGAAGGAATCATTTCTTTGATGATAGTCTTTCATTCTTTTAAGAAAATCATCAAAAGAATCAACCGAAATTAAACTCATCAATCCCTTTTCCTGAGTCTTATAATCTGAAATTAACTCAATTTTTCTATCAATCACATCACCAACGGGATAATCAATTCCGTCTTCGGAATCGACAAGTAATCCGTAAGGCAAATCTTCATAATAAAGATCGGCTCCCAAACTTTTACCCATCCCGGCCAACAATATATGATCGGGATGATTAATTCCCGCAGGGAAAAAAAGATCCGCATTCGGGTAACGAGACCTTGTCTTTTCTATACGCCCGAATATCTTATCAACTTCTTGCTTGGGTCTAATTTTTCCTTCATCTTCATAATGGGCGTTATCAAAAAAATCAAGATGGATGGATTCAACTCCTATTTTATTTAAAATATTTTTATCTTCCACCACTCTCCGATTCATGGGAGATCTCTTCAAGCCGCAAATAAGATCCCAATCCGTTGGATTGTCATAACTTCTACAAAATATATTAATAACCAGATTATTTTTTTCTTTGAGAAGTCTTCCTCCGCAAGACAATACTACATCATCCGGATGAGGTGATATAAAAATATTCATTCTTCCACGGTCTCAAAATCCGGTTCATCATCCTTCTCCTTTGCTTTTTTCTTATCTTCTTCATCCTCCTCTTCGTAACTCATTATTATCCAAGCCCAGTAAGCGATAAAAATAGTAACTATGATAACAAAACCACTTAAAAGAGTCGGAACACTCCACTCATCCAAAACAAGATCCCATCCAAGACTTAGACGAACAAAATGCAAACTCGCTACAAAAATGGAAAGCATCATTACGACTATTAAAAACGGTCTTTCAATGCTTCTTTTCATAAATTTTAAAAATTTTATTTTTAGATTTGAAACCTTTTACTAATTCTATACGTTTTCCTTTAAAAATAAAAGAAAGGATCTGAAAAATCCTTTTATTCGCCTCTCCTCGAACCGCCTCCTCTTGTAGTTCAATTAAAATACAATCGTCTTTATGAAAAACTTTTTCTTTTTTTTGACCTACCTTAACTACAACCCTTATGAAGTAATCATTCCCATTTAAGTTGTTCTTCATGTTTTGAATGAAGTCTGAATTCCTTTTTTTCTTTTTCAATTTTCGTATTACCAAGAATCTCAATATCAGCAACACCTCCTTCACCCAACTGATTTGTTCTGCAATGAGACAAATAACCGATGGTGTATGGATTTACCCCCATCAACATAGCTCCCACAGTATCCACGCTGACAAAATCCAATCCGGATAAAGCTAATTTCATCTCCACCGAATCGCCATATGCTGGACAATCCCCCTCGACTCCGTAAAAGGCATCTATTACCGAAAGGTCGGGAGAAAAGTCTTCCATCAACTTCGCTATACTGAGATTGATTGCTTTATAACCTTCATGATTCAACGGTCTATCTATCAGACATCCTGCCATATTCCTTATTCCCATTGAAGCCACGACTAGATCATCAGTTTTCAAGCCGGACAAAGATATTAAGAAATCGCTCCTTTTTATTATTTGAGGCATTTTGGACTCCATCGGCCCCAAATCTCGCGAATAAATTTCTACCTCGTCACACTTCCTTTTGTCCAGATTGGCAAAACCCACATTATACTTCTTTCTAAGTCGATAATAGTCAAAATTTTTAAAAGCTTCTTCCGTTTTCCCGATACCGGCCGCACCTGCAATAGTGATTTTGGAATCCGTGTATCTGGAAACAAACTTCACGACAGCCTCCAGAGCATCAACATGAATCGAAACAACTTGTTTTTCAGTGGAAGTTAAATTGGGCTTAATAACGACTCTTTTTTTTCCTCTAATTTTATCAGTTAAATCTTCTCCTAAAATCTCCAAAGATTCCAGAACATTATTAAATCTATTCTCCCCTTTAATTAGTGATACTTTTGACATATTATTATTTTGCAAAAAAAGGGTACGCTTCTTTGCGTACCCGTAGATATGAAGATTCAGTTAAAAATAACTCTTATTTTACACTTCTTGACTTCAAGAAGATCACAATTACACTGCTGAATCCCGAACGAACAATCGATGTGT
>PWPS01000002.1 GCA_003557065.1 Candidatus Nealsoniibacteriota bacterium
ATCGGACTCGGAGCCGGATTTCTGCTTTTTGCTTTGTATGAGATTTTTGCCGGCAATAAAGAGTGATTTGTTGCAAGGATAAATTAAATGTAGAAAATGTCGGGGACCGGTCCAGCCGGTCTTTTGACTGAAAAAATGTTTTTTGTGAATATTTAAAAAATAAAGGATATTTCCTGGTTAATGAAACTTTTTCTTATTTGTCTGAGAAATAAAAATAGATTATGGTGAAAAAACCAATTGAAGCAGTTATATTTGATTTTGATGGGACTCTGGCTGATAGTGTCGGTATGATCTGTGAAATGATAGATAATTTGACAGAATCCGATTTCGATAAAGAGGAGTTGCGTGAAATAAGCAGGGAGGGGTTGGTGGAGATTTCAAAAAAATTGAATTTACCTTTGTGGAGTCTTCCATTTTTCATTTTTAAAGTAAAAAGAAATCTCAAAAGCAAGGTTTCCATGATAAAGCCCTTTCCCGGAATTTCCGGTCTTCTGCAAGCGCTTAAGAGTGAAGGATGTCAGCTGGCAATAGTAACCAATAACAGAACGGACATAGTCAAAAGTTTTTTAAAAAGAAATAATCTTCTACTCTTTTCCTGGATTTCCGGAACGACTTTTTCCTTTAATAAAGCGAAACGCATGGAAAAGATATTAAGTAAGAAAGAAATAGATCCGAAAAAAACAATCTACATAGGAGATCAAGTCAGCGATATCATTGCGGCAAGAAAGGCGGGGATGATCTCTTTGGCAGTTACCTGGGGTTTTGACAGTAAAGATTCCTTGATGAGAAAATGTCCGGATTTTATCGCCTCTGATCCCGATGACATAATTAAATATATAAAATCAAAAAAATAACCATGGAGATAAAGTCATTCGAAGAATCTCATATTATTAGAATCGATAAGGGGGAAGAAATAATATCATCATTGCGAGACGCTTGCGAGAAATTGAGTATTAAATCGGGATTAATTTCCGGGATCGGGGCTGTAGATGAGGTAGAGATAGGATTTTATGATGTCACAACCCAAAAATATCATCCTCTTAAAAAAGAAGAGCAGTTCGAACTTACCAATCTAAGCGGAAATGTTTCTACGATAAAGGGTCAGATTTATCTTCATTTACATGCGACTCTTGCGGACAAAGACTTTAAGTTGATAGGGGGGCACTTGAGCTCTGCAAGAGTTGGCGGTACTTGTGAAATTACTTTGATTGAAATTAGTGCAAGAACGGAGAGAAAAAAGGATTCGGTGACCGGGCTCAACATCTATGATTTTGACGATTAAGGATAGTGATGTATAATAAACGAATTCAAGAAAGGAGGTTTTAAAATTGAATACAAAAGTATTTTTGGTCAATCTTGTCACTTTTTTAAGATTGCCGGCTACCGCTTTAACTATCTATTTACTTTTCAACGCAGAAAGTTATTTTTTGGTTGCCGGGGTTTATCTTTTTGGAGTGATAGGCACTGATGCAGTCGATGGATGGCTGGCCAGGAAGCTGAATGCAACAACAATGTTCGGCAAAATGGCAGATCCGCTACTTGATAAAGTTTCTGTTCTTTCCCTTTTCACAGCTCTGATTTTGAGGATGAGCTCTCTTTCCGGTATAGGCGACACGCTTTTAATTGTTATAGTTCTCCTTTTCGGTATTGTAATCGGTTTAGAAATAAAACTGATTTGGATTGCCGGGAGTGCTTATTACCGGATTAAAAAGAAGAAAGATGTTAAAGTGGAGGGGAAAATGGGTAGTAATGTGTGGGGAAAAACCAAGATGATATTGCAGTGTATAACTCTGACGATTTCTTTTATCTTAGTGGTTCGTCCATCCGGTTTTCTGGGAGGATTGGTTGTCGGTCTTTTTGCACTGTGTATTCTGTTTGCGATACTTTCGATTAGAAAACATCTGTTGGACTACAATGAGGAAAGAGATATTTTGGTGGTAAGAGCCAGAAAGATCGGCTGGTTCAGAGCTTATGAAGATTTTGTATCAAACAGGGGGTTGAAAAAGAGCGTGGATTAATTTCCACGCTTTTGACACCCAAAGTAAAAGCGACCAATTTAAGGTCGCTTTTCTATTTTCATTATTATCTTCGCTGCTATATCTATTACCAAAAATATTATTAGAAGGAGAGAAAGATAGTTTGCCGCCACTAATCCGGCACTATTTTCGAATCTCATAAATCGGTTCAGCGCAATCAGTATCCCGGCGACCAAGATTAATATTATTGGTTTCTCCAGTTTCCCTGTGAAAATTATTATTTTTTTCACTTTTTTCACCTCCCCACATTAGTTATGATAACCATTCATACCTCAAAGTCAATGGGAAAGCATTGCAGGATTGTATTTGTTTTGTTATAAGTATAGAGAAATATTATCGAGAGTGACGGGGAGAGAATTGGCTCTTTGATCCGTCCGGCAACCCTCTTTGAAACATCAATGAGAAGGTGCCAATTCCAACCCGCCGGGATAGATAAGTAGAAACCTTCCCCCGTGGAAGGTCTTTTTATTAATTAAATTAATTTTAATGGGAAATAAAAAAAGAATAGCTGAATATGTAACTCCTTCTCATCCGGATAAGGTTTGTGATCGAATCTCGGACGCCATACTGGATGAATGTCTTGCAAAAGATCCTCATAGTCGGGTAGCTATAGAAGCTATGGGAGGGCATGGAATGGTAAAAATAATGGGTGAAGTCTCAACCGAAGCGAACCTTAATTATGAAGAGATTGTTCGGAATGTTTGTGATAAAAGTGGTTACAAGGAGAATCTCGATGTGGAAGTTAATGTTTCTGAACAAAGTCCACAAATATCTCAAGGAGTCGACAGGGGTGGTGCCGGAGATCAAGGGGTTATGATTGGCTATGCTTGCAATGAAAACAAATTTTTAATACCTGACGAAATTTACCTTGCACGAAGTTTGGCAAAGTTTCTATATGAAAGAAATGCAACGGATGGGAAAACACAAATCACCATTAATGGAAAAAGGGTAATTCATATTGTTGCGAGTATAGCGGATATTGATGTTTTTGAAATGAATA
>PWPS01000040.1 GCA_003557065.1 Candidatus Nealsoniibacteriota bacterium
TAAAAGGGCGATAAATCTTTTTTCCGGAGTGGGGTTTGAAAAAAAATGCAAGGATGGAATTTTGATTCAGTTCAGAAAAAAAATATAAGACAAAATCCCTTGATAATTTATTAAGCATGTGATATAAACCTATTCTAGTGGAGGTGTAAGGAGTGAAAAAAACGTGCTCAAAGCTTTGTCCTAAATGTGGGTCGGGATCGATGGGTGTGCGACACCCTTTAATAGTTCTTCCCCACAGGCATTATTGTACGAGATGCAAGAGAAATTATTTGGTGATAAAGCTTTTTAGATGTTGGTTTTGGCACCTGTTGTGCTAGTGAAGAAAACACCCGAAAGCGGGTGTTTTTGTTTATTAAAAAGAGGGGATTCCCCCCTCTTTTTTTGTTAGACGGCCTTTTTTCTTCGTAGAGGCGATGTTTCTCTCTCGAATCTACCTAAGACTGTTCTGATTTTTTTCTGATCTTTGATTCGGTTTTTCCATGCCTCAATCAAATCGGCGTAAGCTTTAATGTAGGCTTCCTTTTCTCCTTTCTCTTTTTCGTTTATCAGCCAGATCAAGTCGTTCATTCTAAGATTGGTCCTGTGCGCGATACAGCCAATCAACTTGTCGTCTTCGGTTGATTCGGCGAATCTTATCAGTGAGTCTATTTCTGCAAGAGTTATCCTTAACATTCATAAAACCCCCCTTCATTCCCATCCTATCATATTTTTCTGGTGAGTACACGATTTCGTAGTGGAAAATATTATTTTAGTTTAATGGGTTTAATCTATTTTATTAATATAATAATGATGAATCCATTCCTAATTCAAATTGACAATCTCTTCCGGATAACGAAGATTAAAAAATAAAACTTATAACAATAATCTAAAATTTGAAAAAAAAGTTATTTGAATTCATAATTGGGAGTAAGCAAGAACTTACTCTATTAAATAAAAAGATATGGAACTCAAAAACAAAATAATCTTTTTTACTGCGGCCCTGATTGTGCCGTTTTCTTTTCTGTTTGCCGTTGATTTGATAGATAATGCGGAGGATTTTCATCGGGAAGAAAGAATCGAAGACGATTTAACGGATATTGATGAAGAAGATATAGAAATCATAAAGAGAGAAATAAGAGAAATGCTTGAAGAAATTCCGGTTAATGTTTTTCCATACGATGATTTGCACTATCACAGTGAAGCTCTAATGAGGGTGAGAGAAGTTATTGCAGAAAACGGTTTTAATGATCTTTTCCAAGAAGAGATTGATGAGAGAGTAAGGATTTTTCAAGAGGTTGAAGAACAAAAGAATCTTGAAATTGAAGCTCGTAGAAGGGTGATTGATTTACTTAACTTGATTCCCACGGAGATTTTTCCTCACGAAGATTTGATGGAATATAAAGAAATACTTACTAGCGCCAAAGAGATAATTAGCAGATACTCTCTCGGGTCGGTTTTCGATGAAGAGATAAGAAAAAAAGAAGAGATCATAGAAAGGGTTACCGACCATTATCGGGAGGAGCAAATAGAAAGGGAGGAAGTGGAAAGGGTTATAGATATAAATGAAGAGTTGAATGACAGTGGCATCTCCGATGAGGTAACGGTTGAAGAGGTGGAAGATGATCAAGATGAATTCTTGGAACTTATCCCGGAAGCTCGTGATATTGTAGAAGACTCAATTGATTACGACAGTGTGCCCGAGAGAGATGCTGAGATCGATATTGATTCTGCTGCTATAGAAAGAGGGGGAGATGAATTACAAGAACAAGAGGTTCGGGATGCGATAAGGGAGGATGAAAGAAGAATTTACGAAGACCAACAACCGGAAGAGAGAATTATTGAAACTGACCTTGATCAGGTTGAGGATGAAGCGGATGTTGAATCTATAGGAGTGCAACTTTCGGAAAAAAGACTGGAAGTTATTGAAGATTTGGTTCAGAAAAAAAGAAAAATTGAAGAAGGGGAGATTGTACTTGAAGAAGTTAGAGAAGAAATCAATGAACGAATAAGAAGTGTCAGTGCGGATGAAGATGAAATAAAAAACATTCCTAAAGAAAATTTTGAGGATCCGCGAGAAAAGGGGATGGTTTTTGAAGATGTTTTTACCGTAAGTAAAATCACTGTTCGAGAAACTCGTATAAAAGAAGATGGAACTGAAGAAATAAGCAAGCTTGAAATAGAAGGAGTAGGTCCTCCGAACACAACCTTGCTTATTTATATTTTTAGTGACCCCATTTTAATTAGTGTGACTACGGATGATAATGGAAACTGGAGATATGTTCTTGAGGAAGAGCTTCCCGACGGTACTCATGAAATATATGTCGCTTCAGTGGATAATTCGGGAAAGATAGTTGCAAGAAGTAATTCATTTCCCTTTATAAAAGATGCTGTTGCCGCCGAGCTTACCGCATTTCCCGTTACAACGGACACGAATCACTTTTCGGACAATTTGAATATTATCTTAATTCTTTTAGTTATTTTAATTATATTAATTATTGTTGCGATAATTATTATCGGTAAACTGCAAAAGGATGTTTAATTTTCTTACAACCAATTTTAGGAAAGGATTGATTAAAATTAAGGAAAATCCTCAATTGGCATATACTTTGGTGGTTGCAGTGATTATATTTTTTGCTTTTATTTTTGTTTCCAACAATTTTATATCCATAGCAAGAGATGCTCAAGAGAGGTTAATAAATGTGAGGATCGGCTCAGCTCAGGATGTTTTTTCCGAATTTGCTTATGAATATTTTGAGAAAGGTGATGAGCTATCTGAAAGAATGGAAAAAATATCTACAAGAAATGAAACTATCACGGATTTTGAAGTGGTTTTATTTGATGGAGATCAAGTTAAGGTAGTGGCATCTTTGGACAGGAATTCTATCGGAAAAATAAAAGATAAAGATTTTTTATATAATTTCTCTTTGATTAACCCAGAA
>PWPS01000052.1 GCA_003557065.1 Candidatus Nealsoniibacteriota bacterium
AATTTCAGATCCCCCGATTATCAAAACCGAACCATGATCATATTTTTTTGCATCATCCCCCCTGGGTGGATATATTCCTTTTAGAACGGATTCATCTATTTTCATTGTAATCTTTTTTTAACGAATTCCTTGTACTTTTCTCCGTAGTCCGAATTAAGAGCATAAGAAAGATTTGCTCTTTGATATTCCTCCGAATCGGTTAATTCAAAAACCTCTCCGGATATAACCGTTCCGTAAACCGTATGCCCCCTTTCAATCATGGCCTCTATCGCTCCTTCCAAGCTCTCCTTCCCTTCGAAAAATTTTCTGGACTCGGATGTAAACAACCCTCTTCCGATCATGGTAAGAGTTGCTTCGTCCGTAAAACCCTTTACTTTATACAATCCTTTGGCAATTTTCTCCGCCTTTATATCACCCATATCAGCCTCACGTAATCCCACCACCGGTCTTTCGGAAGTTCTAAAAACACTCATAAGCTGCTCACATGAGCTTTTTTTGGACTCTATCAGTACGTCGGAAGAGATAAATAGAAAATCCTCGGCTCCTCTCGTAGCATCAGTAAGTCTTTTTTCGTAAGAGAATTCAATATCACCATAAGAATTGACCAGATCGGATAAGGATTCCGCTCTTTTAAATCCCCTTTTTTTCAGTAGTTCTTTTTGATTTTCCAAATCTTTAAAAAAATCACTTAAAATGGAATCTTTTCTATCCGTAAGAAAGATGATATCCTCAACTCCCACCGAAATCGCTTCATCGGTGATATATTTTAATATGGGCATATCCCCCAAAAGAAAAAGCTCTTTCGGGACACAATCCGAAAGTGGTAAAAAGTTACCACGATCCGGTTTTATTTCGATTATCGCCTTTTTAACTCTTTTGGTCATCTTTTCCTAAAGCTTTTCTTAAAAAAGTCGGCGTCTCCCACTTCTCTTCTTCTTCCAGTATATCTTTTTCTTCAGCGTCATTGGCTTTTTTTCTTTCAATTCCGTTTCTTCTTAGTGTTTTAGCCGCCTCTTCTTTGGAATCATTAATGGTGGTTTGTATTTTTACCTCACCGTCCTCTTCATCATCTTCTTCATCAAAGTCTTCTTCAAGATCATCAAAATCATCAAGTTCATCCGCCTTATCTTCTTCTCTGTCCGTTAGCTCTATTCTTTCTATCTCTTCAAAGTCCTCATCTTCCTCTTCGGATATTATTTCTTCGGAAAAATAATTTGCACCACAACCGGTTGCAAGTAGGCTTATTTTCATTTTCCCGTTAAAGTTTTTCTCTTGTGAAACCCCGAAAATAACCTTGGCTCCACCTTCGGTAAAGCTGGATATCTCCTGAGAAATCGCCGATATCTCCGAAAGGCCCAAATCTTCTCCTCCGGTAATATTAAAAAGTATTCCTTTGGCTCTATCTATTCCATGAGGATAAATCGGGTTGGATATCGCCTTCTTTACGATTTCTTTCGCATCCTCTTCCTCTTTTTTAATTACGGTAGTACTAAGATAAGCTAATTTTCTTCCCCCCGCATGCTCTTCCAGGACGGTTCTAACATCGGCAAAATCAATATTTATAAGACCGGCCTCATAGATGGTTTCAATAAGACCTTCCAGATTGGCTGCCAGATTCTTGTTCATCTCGGACAAAGCTTTTTTCAGCGGAGTGGTTCTGTCAACTATTTTAAATATATTTTCATTCGGGAGAATGCTTACCGCATTGAGATGTGGACTGGCCTTTTTTAGTGCCTCCTTGGTAATCGACATCTTTTTTTGCCCTTCAAATTCAAAAGGAAGTGTAAATATTCCATAGGTAAGAGCGCCCGCTTTCTTGCTTTTTTCCGCAAAGACGGGGATGGCTCCCGATCCGGTTCCTCCTCCCAAGCAGGAAACCAGTATATTTATATCCTGTCCCTCCACCATTTCTGCCACCTCTTTTTCCGCTTCCAGGGCAGCTTTTCTTCCTACATCCGGATCCATTCCCGTCCCCAGTCCTCCGGTAATATCTTTACCGAACTGCAACTTTTTAATTTTCTTTTTCTCCAAAGAATCAAGTGCGCTTGCATCGGTGTTGGCAGCTGCAAAGCTTATCTTTTTCAATCCAGTAGAAATTTCCGAAACGATCGATCCACCACCACCACCGACACCGATAATTCTTATCTTTATCTCACGCAAGGGTCCTCCGTTGGTTTCTTCGGTTTGTGAGGATTCTTTTTCCTTGGTTTCTTCTTTTTTATCTTCCTTTTTGGTATTCTTTTTTTGCTTAGCCATGTTACGAATTTTGAGTTAAAAACAAACCTTTCTTCATTTAGTCAAATGCTTGAAGACGGTTATTTATCTTTCGACCATTATAACATTAAATCATTCTTTTTAAAATAAATAAAACCTTGACCGGAAGGCGTTTTTGGATCTATGCATAAAAAAACAACCCCCGAAAAAAAAGGGGGTTGCTTTCATAGTCTTCATTCAAAACCTATTGGGTTATGATGTTGTTATCAAGAGCAAGCCACTCACTTGCACTGCTTATCAGTTCAATTCTGTTTTCATCAGCAATTCTTCCATAATAATTTTCTCCACTGGGATCATCGGGAAGAGAACTAATATAATCGGATAGATGAGCACTACACTCTTCAATATCTTGCCAATCAGTTTTGTCTAAAAAATTCTCATCACCCCCATCCAAACAATCGGGAAACATTCCGTCATTTTTTTTAAACTATTGAATTACCTCCACTTCTTCAGCTTCATCGGCAATAGATGTAATACTAATTCTGTTTCCGTCGATAAGTTCAATAATGTATCCCGTACAACTACTGCTATTTGTAAGAGTACAATCGTCATGTTCAGTTCCACCTTCTTGTGGATCTTGAGGTAAAGAGCTCATAAATTCAGGAACCAAA
>PWPS01000014.1 GCA_003557065.1 Candidatus Nealsoniibacteriota bacterium
ACATGGACTCTGAAAAAATACCACATAAAATCCTCGATGATGAAAGTTTCATCCGCAAGCCGTGAAACCCTGAGAACAAAAAATAAAAAAAAATTACAATTCTAACGGTTTTCCTCTTTTATATTTTTTCCCTGTTTTCTTGCATTGGACCCAGTAGCAGCCCCATTGCGGCGCTTCTAAATCGCCCTTGCATTCGTGATCCCAAATTCGACAGATCCGCCCTGCTCCTGCGTAATAATGGGTATGAGTGCCTTTTTTTGGTGTGACTACAACGCAGGGCACAGGTAAGTTGTATTCTACACAGAAGTTGACTCTGTGAAACCCGTCT
Source organism: Candidatus Nealsoniibacteriota bacterium (assembly GCA_003557065.1). Classification (GTDB taxonomy): domain Bacteria; phylum Patescibacteriota; class Minisyncoccia; order Minisyncoccales; family PWPS01; genus PWPS01. Next base: position 329 of record PWPS01000014.1, read on the forward strand.
GAGAAAGTATAGGTTTTCTCACCTTCTTCGAGTTTTTTGACAATAACGGGCGGAATTTCGTTATAATATTCGATAGGATCATCGAATTCATGTAATTCATGATGTTCCCATTTCCCATCACGATCTCCTTCGAGATCGTCAAGTTCGACATAAAACGTCTCAAAATCGAAATGTTCTGGGTCGTAGTGCAATTCATTTTTTTCCACGCACATGTTCTTCATTTTTAATTGATTCATTTTTTTTCCTCCATTTTTCGGCTTTTTTGGATTTAAACACGGTTAACGTAAAGCCTGAAACCGTGAGAACAAAAAACAAAAAAATTAATATCGGCGTATGTTGAATGCGAACTCAATCACGTTGTTTAAATGATTGAACTCGACCCAATCGTCTGGACAGTCGATCTCTTCGATCCCTGTCTCGCTCTCGATATGTTCTGCGAGCGCGACGCTGAGATCCATACATATTTTTGAACTTAACCCGTTGTGAACACGTTTATCGCAAGCAGCGATTGCGTAAATCTCGATGCCGTTCTCGTCGATCGAATCGCTGAACTCGAACGATAACGGTATCACGTCTGCGCCGTACTCGTCTCGCAGTTCGTTTCGTACGCGCTCCTCTTCGTCAGAATGCCAGGTTGGCCATTCGAGGTCGGCAATCTCGATATCTATAGTCATCGTATCAATGTCGAAGCTTTCGCACGTTTCGAATTTCGCTTTCGAGCGATTCATGCGATTCTCTTCCGCAATTTGAGAGAGAAACCGCATGAGCCACACGCGGAACAAATGCGGATGTGAATAGGCAAATTTTGCGCAGAAATCGAACTCTATGCGAACGTTCCAGCCGTCCTCATCAAGCTCAACAAACACGGCGGTCTCTTCGCGCCGCAGCATGTCTTTTACAGCGTCATACCTGTACACGTCGAGGCATAATTCATAGTAGCCCTCACCGTATTTTTCAAAGCCCTCGCGCTCTAGTAACTCAGCAGCGCGTTTTTTTTTTGAACAATCTTTTCTGTATTGTTTCATGATAAACTCTCTTCCAACAGAATTATTAAATTTCGTGTGTGAAACTTTCATTGCGGACTCTTCGACCAGATATGTGAAAAAAAAGGAAAAAAATCTATGCTGCGGCAATCCGCAGTTTCTCGAACATATCCATCCCTTTAAGAACCTTTAATACATATGCTGCCTCATCTTTATCTTGGGCGATATGACGGCGAAAGTCATCCCGCCCCTGAAAGAGCGGGGTTTCTTTCGCACTTCCGTTAAAGTTGTGTCATTTACTATCGGAATTCCGAAATGATATGACGATTTTTAGCACCGAAAACGGATGAAACTTTCATGAGACATACGTGCCGTAACACCGAGAAAAAAAAGAGGAAAAAAGAAAGCTGCTTATATTGAAACTGAAGAAGAATTTTTGAGTTTTTCTTTTTGACGGATAACATGGTCACGTAGATCCCTTTCGAAGGGTTTGCTTAACACAAACCCACATTTGACACACACAGTGAACCCATTACTCATTTTAGGCTCGTGTGTGTAGCCACAAATTATTTCATCCCATGATGACGACATACCCTCTGAAAAAATACCACATAAAATCCTCGATGATGAAAGTTTCATCCGCAAGGATAAACGATTTTTAAATAATACAACGGTGTTACTAGTGGCTATTTCTAAAAGGAATTTTTCAAAAAATATATGTCGAAAATTTCTCGGTTTAGTTAGGCGAGATACGTCATGTAGACCGTCCCGTTCTCCCGCTCGACCCAATGCGGGGTTTCGGACTCGACATAGCCGCAGCCTGCGTGTTTTTCAATCAGGCTGCCAATTTCCTGGCATATCTCGTCCAATATGGACGACTTTACGCACTCCCACGTTAAATCGTCGAAATCGTCTGTTTCCGCGCTAAACGTGCGTCGTCGCGCGTCAGGGTCGTCAGGGTCAGTGGTTTCCCCGACGTACCACGTCAGCTCGACGTCAAGGACGTCATACTCGTCATCATATTCAACTCGAGGTTCGCGTTCGAAATCGTCTTTATCTAATGAGCACGTGTATTCAAACGCGCTCATTTTCGTCGTAGTTTCCATTTTTTTTTCTCCATTTTTTTTTCGGCTTTTTTTAATTTAAACAGGGTTAACGCAAAGCCGTGAAACCCTGAGAACAAAAAAATAAAAAAAATCGATCTACTCGCGCAGCACGATGAACGCGAATTCAATCGTGTTGTTTAAATGATTGAACTCGACCCACTCGTCTGGACAGTCGACCTCGTCGACGCCCAGCTCGCGTTCGATATGTTCTGCGAGCGCGATGCTGAGATCCATACATATTTTGGAACTCAGCCCCTCGTAGACATATTTGTCGAGAGGGGCGCTTGCGTAGATCTCAATCTCGTCGTCGTCGTCATCAGCTACCGTCGTATCAAACTCGAATTCTATTACGTCTGCGCCGTATTCAGCCCGCAGCTCGGTTCGAGCTCGCTCCTCTTCGTCAGAATGCCAGCTTGGCCATTCGAGGTCGTCAATTGCGACCCTCGTTTTGTGTTGTTTCATGACAAACTCTCTTCCAACAGAATTATTAAATTTCGTGTGTGAAACTTTCATTTGTATATATGTGCGTGAGATTTTGTCATCTGGGATGGGGTTAAGCGAGAAATCAGACCGAAAAAAATGCGAGAAACATACATGAAACTTTCATGTTTTATTCTGACACATTTACCATAGAACGCTAAAATACGCGTATTTTGTAAAACGCCATGTTTTCGACGGCGAGACAGAAACAAGAATGAAAGTTTCATATCTGATTCTGACCGCTAGGTCATGATGTCTCACATATATGAGATGTGTACGAAGAGAAAAAGATAATATGAGACCGAAGATAAAATGAAACTTTCATAGAAAACTTGGCGTTGGAAACCACCGATTTTAGTCGGGGGTACTTGACTCCCTCCGAAGAAACAAAAAATCGCATTTTGGATAAAAAACATATTACATAAGGAACGTCGTTTTTAGGGCAGGTTCAAGATCTCCTTGGTTAGTCAAAATAAAGACATGGTCTGCCACATCATATATCCATGCATCTGTCTCTTGGTCAATTAATGATAGCAAAATAATTGATGTGTCATTTTGCGGTTGAAATGGAATATCATAATCAAATAATTCACAATCTGTAATTGTAATAATATAAGATCGCGAGTTATATGTTTCGGCATAACGAAGTGCATGATTAAGAGAGGTTCCACCGCTATTTTTCACGGTTAATACCCGTGTAATGATTTCATGATAAACATGTGGTGCATTATTTGGTGACCATGTGTCATGTGATTTAATAGCGCCATTAAAATAGATTACTTCAAATGGACGTCGCATGTGATAATAATGTCGAATTAATGCTAATGCACAACTACGCGCATATAATAAGCGCCGACCGCCTTCAAAATTCATCGATGTGCTACAATCAATTACAAGTTTTATCGGGACATACGTTTGTTCGGGGGTATAATCATAGACCCGTAACCGATGCGTTAAATACCGATAATAAAACACATCATCAGGCCATTGTAATTCTAGCGAAATTAAATCCGACATTTTTCGCCCATGAGTTAACTCCACAGAACGTGTTTTTTCTTGAAGCGAATCTTCTAAAGGAAGCATAGTACTCTCGGGTAATTGCCGTAATAATTGTAAAATTGCCCGTACATCAACCTCATGCGTACGAATTGTTTCGGTAAAATACCCTAATTCTTGAACACCGATTCCGAGAGATAATCCGAAGGAGATAGTCGCTTCTAACTCTTTAAGTGCATGTTTTATCTCCGCACGGATATGTCCGAGCATTTCTGTCGGAGGATACTCGGTTACAAGTGCATCATTTAAGACTAAGAGCACATGTTGCGTATATTCTTTTGCAAGCTTTGTATTTTGTTTTGGAAACGTATATTGCTCACATAGCCGTAAGAGATATTGTATGGCTTCGGGCATTTCTGCGAACGTGTCCGTTTTTGCGGTTGAAGTTAAGTAAAAGGCATAAAACACATCTAATGGAAAGTGCGTATCACCAAGCGGTGACAATGTATCTTTAAAATGGGTACCGAGTGCCTCCGAATAATCCCCATCTTTATATCCCCCTTCTGTTCGCTCCGAAGGAAACCGAAAAAATTCAAGTAAGTCTTCCAATTCATCTTGGGTCATTGACCCATAATGTAAGCTTTGTCCATCTTTTTTTGTGGAAGGTGTTTTTTTCTTCGGTTTTTCCTCATCTTCAGGTAATGTTATATGCGCGTGAAACATCCGTAATAATACATTACACAACTCTGTAAATTCCTCAGGATCAGACATTTTTAATCGATATAATGTGTGAAGGTGTTGAAATAAGCGTTTTTGGTCTTTTGATGAGATCTCTATATTTTGATATAACGCTCCGATTTTTGAATACGCATGATTTTGATGTGGTTCGGTCATAATAACGGATAGAAATTCATCACATTTCGGAAATAAAAATAAATCATTAATATCTGCGGAAAGTTTTATTGGTGTTTTCATACCCTTATATAGGGAACCATATTTTAAGAAAACATGTGAAAGTTTAACCGCCCACATTTATATAGCTTCGGACAAATATAAGTGATGATAATGATACACAAAGTTACAGATATACCGACATCTTCGCCGCAGACAATTACAACGCTTAAAGAGTTATATGAATACATGACCCAATGTTTTGTCGGAAGGGATACAGAGATCAAGGTTGCTATCCTTGCACTACTTGCCCGTGAACATGCCATCTTTATCGGGCCCCCAGGCATTGCCAAGAGCGCCCTCATTAATCGGCTCTCACAACTCTGCCGCATGTCTGCATTTCGATTACTCATGGGAAAAACCACATTGATTGAGCAACTTGTCGGAGTCCCGAAGATACGGGTACTTCGGGAAGATGATCGGTTAGAATATAATATTGATGGAATGTTACCGACTGCCGATGTCGCCTTTTTAGATGAAATCTATAAAGCCTCAAACACGATTTTGAATATGCTCTTGACGTTAATTCAAGAGCGCATTTTTGATAACGGTGGACAGGTCGTAAAATGTCCGTTACAGACGTTATTCGCCGCCGCAAACCACGTGCCACGTGACCCACAATATCGCGCATTTCATGACCGCTTTTTGTTTCGAGTCTTTTCCGAAGCATTACCTTTAGAGCTAAAAACGATGCTGTTTGATCATTATATTATAATGCGAGAGCGTACGGATGAGAAACTGCCTGATATTGCACCGAAGTTACTTGAAGAAGCCCAAGAAAAGGTTAACCATGTGGATTTGACGGCAATTAAACCGATGTATTTAGAGCTCTTATATGAATTAGCGGAACGGCGGATTATCATTTCTGACCGACGGATGGGGCAAATTTTAACCGCAATGGCCGCACACGCCGTGTTTAATGGGCGGATGACCGCAACGGTCGATGATTTGTGGGTGATTCAATATACGATTCCATATTCCGAAGATGAGTTTGTTGAAGTGGTCGATGTTTATCAAACCATACAACAAAAATATAATTTACAAAACGCGAATTTACGCGCGATAAGGACACAAATCATTGCCCTTGCAAATGCAGTTGCCATGTCTCCTACTTCGGAGGAAAATTTTGCCCGTGTGCAAGAATTACAACAATTGAAAACTGAAATAGCGGAATATACTCATAGTAATGATATTGATCCAGAATTATTACGAGATGTGCAGATGATGGTTCAACAAACATTACATGAGATAAAAGAGATTTTGGAGGAAAATAAATGTGTCACGTAAAAACATTGATGACGGAATTACCCGAGACGGAGTTTAATTTACTGGTCGAGTTAAATAAATTCCGTGAATATACGATTAAACGAGAACGATTATTACAGCAATTACAAGATGTCTGTTATTTGATGAACCGCAAAAAAATGTTGCTTCGAGGAAATCGTCCGTTGAAAGTCGAGTTAGAAAAGCGGGGGGGAACACTTTACGGGTATGCAGACACATATACGTTTCTTTTTTCGGCAATGCCTGAATTGACCGTTGAACAATCACCAGTTTATGTATCTTTACAGGATTGTGTGCCGTTAAATGTATGGTTATTTCCGAAGGAAGAAAAATATGAATGCCATCGACTCTCCTCACGGGTGTCTTCTTCTTTGGCAACACGTTTAGAACCACATCAAATCTCAAAAATTAAACGGAGCCTTCAGAAATTAGCGACGAAGTTTAAAAAGATTAAAGACGAATGGGAAGACCCGATGGAAACGTATGTATCATATTATTGTTACATTGCATTGAATTTTTTAGAGCATCGGTTTCTTCGTCCGAAGGGGCTCTCGATGCAACAATTATATACATGGCGCATGTATGATGAGGATGAAAAAATGTTTACGAAACTAACACAGCATTTCGCGGATAAGATATATAGCGTTTCAAATGATATGACATTAGATTATACACGAATTTCAGAGGCAGATGCCAGACAATTTTCGTATGAAACCTGTCTTGTCCTCGGAGACTATGGGGTTCGTGTAATTTTTCATCCAATGAAAACCTCTGATCCCTTGTCCGAAGGAATGTTCCGATATATGTTACAAATTGATTAACCCTTTTTTTTCTTGATGTAGCGATGAATGACGGATGAAACTTTCATGGGTTTTATCATATCATAGTGAAAGAAATTAAAAGGAAAAAATTTAAACATGTGTGGTTTGTGTCTGTACAATCTTCTTTACGAGCGTTGTTAAGGCCTTCGTAAGGTCACTATTTCCAACACTGATAACATGCGATTTTCCGTAGATCTCACATAACCGCTCGTCATCTTCAGAATTTAATGATAATGCAAATATATCGATACCGTTTTCACGTGTGCTTTTCACTGCCATGCGCGTGTGTTCGATGGCGGCTTCTCCTTTATAATTGGGTTGTAATGGTAATCCATCGGAGATAATAATCATAAATCTTCTATAGCACGTGATTTCTTGAAATTTTTCCCGCAAATCTAAAATTGCGTATCCATCACGATTGTCACCGCAATAGCATGGTTCAATTTCACCGATCATTTCAATATATTCGCCATGCGTACTGTCTTTTTCACATATATACGGGAAATCCGCATCAATGGCTTCAAATCGTTCTTTATGAATTTTCTCGTGAAATCCTTTATATCGCAGTAAAAAGTTGATTGGCTTGCTAATATGTGAGGTGTGTCCATATACCGCAAGCTTTAAGCTATTCTGAATCGCCTCCGTTAACACAATTGTTGCTTCTCGGACGCGTGCGGAACGGTTTTCCCTTGACATGGAACCAGAATTATCCGTGACAATCATAATTCCGAGTTTTCCATCCGTATTTTGTGGAATCTGGAAAGGGGTATTCGTGAGATTCAATATTATGTGTGGTAAGCGCCGCTGATCAATTAATCCCGTAGGTTGCGATCTTTCAAACTGATCTCTAAATTCCGTAAATTTTCGGAATAGTTTGTGAAGCTTTTTAATCGTTTGAGCATAGTGTTTTACTATTTTTGGATATTCGACAATCTCGAATCGCTTTGGTACCGCTTCGACGGGTGGCGCATGTAGTTCACGATAAACCGATGCTTGCTGTCCGATTGTTTCTTCTTTATTTCGTAACAATCGTTTCAATAATTCATTCTGTCCAAATTTGCTATTAATAGAATTATAATAATTAAACATTTTTCTATCAGGTTTCGCAAGTGTAATCTCATGCGCCACAGAGCGAAATTGTGGTGTGTTTTTAATCGTTTGATTCTGTACCTTTTTTTGCGGGGCTTTCGGGAGAAAACCTTTTAACACATGTGCTAATTTACGGCTTTCTTGTATTGCCGTAATTTGTGTCGGATATTCACGTAACACGTCATAAATCCGATTAATTTCCGTTAATATCTTTTTCGGAAAGAGGTTTTCACATATTTGAATTAATTCCTCGTGCTGTCCATATTTCGCTAAAATCTCTCGATGAAACAGCACATAAAGAATGTCAAATACCGAGGGTACAAGTTTAAACGCTTCAAATTCATCTCGAAACCATCCTGGAAAATCTGACTCGAGGAGGCAATGGATTCGCGCATCCTCGAACATACTTAACAGCGCAAGTGCAGTTTCTTGCCCACTTCCACATAATTTCGCAATCTCGGACACGTGCTCCGTGAAATAGACCACTTTGGAATTAAAAAGCAAATGCCCTCCAAGATGTACAACGTCAAAAATAGACGCATGTGAAGGTATGCTATGTGTGCCTTTAAAGTTTGTTTGCACCTTTCCGCCCTCAGTGATTGTGAGGCTTTTTTCGGAAAACAGTGCGAAAATTCTCCGAAGGAGGTAGTTTCTGTTCATACTTTCTCCCCGATGCGGATTTAAAACATTTCACAATGAAAGTTTCATTGAAATAAGATCGAAATAAACATTATCAAAAAAGGGATAAAAAGTCTCTATGTTTCTGACAAATACATACTCTTTTCTCGAAGAATATGATGTGAAAGTTTCATTGTTGTTATTTTTAAAATTATCTGGTGGAGATGTCATGAGTAGAGAAACTAATCAAAGCGCTATTCGATCGACGTTGTCGCTAGAAAACATAAAAATACCACAAAAAAGAGAATATTCAACATATATCTCTTATGATCGTGAATTTGATTGTGCACGAATTGTATTCACACAACAACCCGAGCCGTACACCGTTGGATTTGGGTTGTTTACGCCACCAGGCATGGGAAAGACACTTTACGCGTACAATCTTGCCGCGAAGTTCGGTGCGTATTTAGTAAAGGTCGATTGCAATTCGCAAATGCGGGAAGACCATTTACTCGGTGCGTATCGCACGGGCCTCAATGAAAATGGTGACGTGGAGACCGTGTGGGAAGATGGGCCGTTACCGCTTGCGGTGCGGCTTGCAAACACGGGTAAAAAAGTGGTTGTTTTAATGAATGAATTCAATTTGCTTCGTCCCGATATACAGCCGTTATTGAATCCATTGCTTGATTTCCAAAAATCGATTACTTTGACAAGCTATGGAAATGAAACGGTTAAGTTAACACGAGGTTGTATAATCTTCGTGCTAACGGGGAACCCGAATATCATTGGAGTAAATCCGATTCCGCAAAATGTATGGTCTCGGATGATTGTCTTGTTAAAAATGGATATTGGAGACGTTATCCGTACAAAAAAGAACGTTTTAACGGAGATCTACCAGACTGTGCTTAGAATACCGAAGAAGAGTGCACAAATCTTAACATTATTGAATGAGAAACTTGTTATAGCGTATGAGAATAATGATGCTATTACTAATCCGCCCACCCCTCGAGTCTTAATTAATTTGTTCCGTCATATTCGCCCTATTGCAAATGCAAATCTCTTAACAATGAAAGAGAAACGTGAACATATTGAGTATATCATTCAAACTGTGCTAATCAATTATGTTGCCAAAGACAGAGATGAGGCAGAGTATGTATTAAAGGTTCTTGAAGGGATGGATATGTTCGAGAAACTGCGGATTGCCGCAGCATAGATTTTTTTCCCTTTTTTTTGATATGGAAACGTTATGACATCATGAAAGTTTCATGTCATAACTTTATGAACAATATAAATTTATATAATAGTGAACAACTATGGATGATCTTGAAGAAATTCTAAACTCTGGGTTACTTGTGAGCGTCGGAGAGTCACCCGAGCCTGAACCTACACCCGAAGAAATGAGGTTAACATTTCCAACCGAGATTTCACGGATTAACGGAGATGTGGGCGTCGATTTTCAAACGACACTTCCGCCGATGTGGGTGCTGACCTTTCATGAGATTTTTAGTGAGTTTTCTAAAAACACCCCAGTGTCATTGCTTCGCCCACTTGAAGTGGCATTTGACATTTTGGAAGGCAGACTTTCGCCGCACGAGGATTTTAATTTAGAATTAACGCCGCATGAGGATTTTCGAGAGGTATATCGAGATTTATTAATACACATCGTAAAAAACTCTCCGATTTTGAGAGAGGAGGCGGATTTAGAATACCTTGCGGGCAAGCTCGCGGGCGAAAATGTGAACCTCAAGCGTGCATTTCGGATTAAATCGTTTTCCGAACCGCCGCCACACGTGGGGTATTTTCAATATCTCTTATCTTTATTCAAAAATGACCAGCGTGTCTCGAAGAAAGAGATACTCCCAATTGAGCGTCCGATTACACATACGACGTTGCAAGACCTTCGGCGGCGAAGGTATAAGATTAAAGACGAAGAAGAACGTTTACGAGCATTTCTAGCGTTTTTCTTTACGGAAATGCCAACTAATTAACTTTTTTTATTAAAACATGGAGGAAAAAAAATGCAAGCGCAAAAAACGGATTATGAACAATTGTTACATTCTGCAGACTACCAAGGCCAAATCCAATTAATGTTTGATAAGAACGGTGAGCAAACATGGATTATAGGACAAAAAGAACAGATGTTGACATGGAATCACGGACAACACGGATTATGTTATTACCCTGACGAACGATATTGATTTTTTTACTACGTTAAGACAAAACTGAGGAGAAAAAAAAATGAGGCAGTATAAATATTGGGAACGAACGATTCCTGCGACGAATAAATGTATTGTTGTGAGTCATTCTACCACTGATTTTGCCACGAACCACCTGATCATCATTGAAACTTTCATGGGTCGTATTCTCCGAAGAAAAAAAAATACACCTTTTTAAATCGAAAAAATGATATGAATGTATGGATGAATTTCAAAATTTACGTGACGGGTTTGATCATGTTACCACAATGCTGGAAGGTTGTATTCAAAGCGGCTTCATAAAAGACATTTGTATGATTGATGAAAATGTATTACACAAAAACGCATTAAATTATCAACGCCTTGAGGCTATTGAGAATGTGGGACTGCTGGATCAATTGTGTAACAGCGCTATTTTGTACGCCCTTGGGCAGTCTGAAGCCGTCAAGCAAGTCAGTGTTCAAAACGT
>PWPS01000016.1 GCA_003557065.1 Candidatus Nealsoniibacteriota bacterium
ACCATCGATTATAATCTCTTTACTTTTAAAATTATCTATCTTAATTATCGCCTCCTTCATAGCTTTTTTTGTTGCTTCCAAAATATTAATCTTGTCGATAACCTCATGGTCCACACTTGTTATCGAAAATAAAGATCCTTCAAAGGAAACTATTTTTTCAAAGACGGACTCTCTCTTCTTTTCCGAAATTTTCTTGCTGTCTTTTATTTCAGCAGTAAAATACGGTTCTTTTTTAAAAAAAACCGCTGCAACAAAAACCGGTCCCGCCAAAGGTCCACGACCCGCTTCATCGACTCCTATTGTCTTTCCAAATTTCATTTTAAAGGTTTATCTTTGACCCGATTTCCTATATTATTAAAAAAGAAAAAAGTTTTAAATTAAGTAAATTAAATGGATTTCACTCACCTGCACGTACACTCTCACTATAGCATTCTGGACGGATTGCCGAAAATCAACGAACTCCTTGACTATGTTCAAGATCAAGGAATGGATTCGGTTGCTTTAACTGACCACGGAGTCCTCTACGGTGCCGTTGAGTTTTATAAAGAGGCGAAAAAGAGAGATATAAAACCGATTATCGGATCAGAAGTATATGTCGCTTACGAGAAAATGACCGACAAGCGCCCTAATGTAGATAACAAATCCTACCACCTTGTTCTTTTAGCTAAGAACGACAAAGGATATGGAAATCTTGTAAAACTGATCACCGAAGCTCATTTACGCGGATTTTATTATAAGCCGAGAATCGATGAAGATCTTCTGGAAAAGCATTCTGAGGGCCTTATTGCCTTAAGTGCCTGCATTCAAGGAAAAATTCCGCGATACATATTAGCAGGAAAAGAAAAAGAGGCTAAAAATTTAGCTTTGAAATATAAGAAAATGTTCGGCCGGGATTCTTTTTATTTTGAAATTCAGTACCACCCGAATATTCCTGAACAAAAGAAAATAAATGAAACTCTAAAATCTTGGTCTTCCGAACTTGATATACCGCTTGTAGCTACCTGCGACACTCATTATCTAAAACCTGAAGATGCAGAAATTCAAGATATATTGATGTCAATAAGTACCGGCTCCGACCTTAACGATCCGGACAGAATGACTTTAAAAGAAGATGATTTCTCGTTGAAGTCCCCCAAGGAAATGAATGATCTTTTCTCGGATGTCCCGGAAGCAATTGAAAACACCAAGAAAATAGCGGATCTCTGTAATTTTGAATTTCATTTGGGAGAAACAAGACTGCCTCCCTTCCCCCTACCCGAAGGAGAAACTCCCGAAAGTCACTTGAGAGAACTTTGCCGGGAAGGTCTTAATGAACGATATGCCGAAGATAAAAAGGAAGAAGCAGAGAAAAGGTTAAATTACGAGCTGGGAATAATAGAAGAAACTGGTTTTGCATCATACTTTTTAATCGTCCAAGATTTTGTAAATTGGGCTAAAAAAAATCATATTGTGGTGGGCCCGGGAAGAGGATCCGCAGGTGGGTCATTAACGTCCTACCTTCTTCGCATAACCAACATCGATCCCCTTAAGTACGATTTAATTTTTGAAAGATTTTTAAATCCAGGAAGGGCAAAAGTTTCGATGCCCGATATAGATCTGGATTTTACGGATAAAAGAAGAGCCGAGGTGATAGATTATATTGCCCAAAAATATGGAGAAGAAAGCGTAGCTCAAATAATAACTTTCGGAACAATGGCTGCCAGAGCGGCAATAAGAGATACCGGCAGAGCTCTTGGATATGAATACGGATATTGTGACCGGGTGGCCAAGATGATACCAATGGGGCAAGATTTAGGAGAAACCTTGGAAAATAATGTAGATTTCCGGAAACTCTATAACACGGACCCGAAAGCGGAAAGATTGATCGATGCCGCTAAAAAATTAGAAGGCGTGGTCCGTCATGCTTCTACTCATGCCTGCGGGGTCGTTATCGGTAACGAACCCTTACCGAACAGGGTGCCCCTACAACATCCTTCCCAAGACGACCATTCGATCGTTACCCAATACGAAATGCATGCAATTGAGGATATCGGCCTTTTAAAGATGGATATTTTGGGACTTAAAAACCTGACCATAATTGAAGACACTCTAAAGAAAGTATATGCCATTCACGGTCAAAATATTGATATAGATAAACTTCCTCTTGATGATGAAAAAACCTTTGAGCTGTTACAGCAAGGGGCAACCACGGGAGTTTTTCAGTTAGAATCATCCGGCTTTCAGAGATATCTAAAACAACTCAAACCATCCAATATAGAAGATATTATCGCCATGGTGGCTCTATACCGACCCGGTCCGATGCAGTATATACCGACATACATAAATAGAAAACACGGTAAAGAAGAAATTGAATACCTCCACCCCGACCTTGAACCTATTCTTGAATCAACCTATGGAGTTTGCGTTTATCAAGAGCAGGTGATGAGAATGGCTCAGGATATGGCCGGATACAGTATGTCGGAAGCGGATGTCTTACGAAAAGCTATCGGTAAAAAAATTGAAGAGCTGCTCAGAAGTCAAAAAGAAAAATTTCTAAATGGATTGGAGAAAAATGGATACACCAAGGATTTGGGCGAAAAAATATGGAGCTGGATTACTCCTTTCGCCCAATACTCATTCAATAAAAGTCACGCTGCCGCTTATGCTCAAGTCGCTTATCAAACAGCTTACCTGAAAGCACATTATCCGGAAGAGTTCATGTCCTCCCTCCTTACCGCTGATCAAAAAAACATTGACCGTCTCGGTTTTTTGATGACGGAATGTAAGCGAATGGGAATTGAAGTCTTACAGCCCGATGTTAACGAAAGTTTTGCGCATTTCAGCGTAGTCC
>PWPS01000010.1 GCA_003557065.1 Candidatus Nealsoniibacteriota bacterium
AAGATTGACGGAAAAAGTTAGGGCAAAAGAAAAATTAAAAGCAGCAAAAATAAGAAGAAAACCCATGCCCACGGACTGGCAAATCATTTTAATTTTCCCGGGCAATCTTGCTCCGATATCCGAATCATTACGATCATAGCTTGCAATTGAGGCGATTACGGTAAGAAACTCTATGAACAAAATAATCAAGATTAATTCAAATCTTATATATCTGGTTACAAGCACAGCTCCGGAAACTCCGATAAGAAGCTTGTCGGCCAAAGGATCATGGACTTTCCCCCAAGAAGTTATCAACTTCTTAGTTCTGGCCAAGGCGCCATCAAGTGCATCGGTAAGGGCGGAAAAACAAAAAACTATTAAAGCCGGGAAATAAATTTCATTGATAAGTAAATAAAAAATCGGCGGAACCGTAAGATATCGTATAGTGGTAAGATGATTGGGTTTTATCCTTTCGGGCAATAATTTCAGTAGTGTGGATTTCAGAAATATATCAATCTTGTTGGGTTCATCAAATTTTATTTTCCCATACTTCGATATGGTTTTTATTAATGACATTAAGGTGATTATAACACATTTAAACCAAAATTTAAGAAAAAACCACCCGATTACGGGTGGTTTCTGTTTTAAGCGGAAACTTCAATATCTTTGAGCTTTCTGTCCAACTCTTCTTCAAAGTTAAAAAAGAAAGTAGCTACAAATTCATTTATGGATCGTTTGCTTATCTGTTTCGGAGTAACCAGATATCCGTATTTGGTGTAGTGATAAAAACCACCAGCACCACCTACAATCCTATCTTTGAATCCCGATTCAAAATGAGTAACCATCAGGGTTTCCTCGGGTCTCAACTTTTTTTTGGAAACAATATCCACAACTTCCGTCAATCCGGAAGTCAGTGATTGATTTCTTATGAGATAAAAGTTGATCTCCAAGATCTCGTTATCATTTCTTTTTCTGATAATCCCCTTCGGCCTTCCCCCTTTATTGTTAATTGTTCTTTCCGCTTTCTTGGTCTTGTCCCTCCAGAGACTTAAAAATTTGTGACAATTACCAACAAGTATAATCGTCTTAATCAAATCAATCCTCTCCTTTCTATTTTGTGGTTAGAGAGTAACACTCATTATCCTACTTGTCAAATATCCCTGATAAAATAAGAGCTATAATAAAAAATATTAAACCGGTAACGATGAAAATAACCGACACGGAAATCGTCACCCCAAGAAAAATGCCGGCAATCGGTCCTAATATTTCTTCACTTAACGGGACAACACCCTGAAAGAGAGAGGAAATAAATATAAAAATGATTCCGGATAAAAACAATGATAATCCCGTCCATTTTAATCCATTCACAAAACCATCCAATAAAATCATTATCGCAACCAACACAACTGCCAAAATCACCATTGCGGGAAAAAAATAGTTTCTAAAATTTTTCAATTGTAAAAAAGCTTCATCCAATTTATCCAACTCCTCTTCCGTCAAAAAGCCAAGTGGATCGATTTTTTCGGGAAAATCAACCTCTTCAAGAAAATTAAACTCTTGTTCCTCAAAGTCAAAAACTTCTTCCGTGTCATTCTTGAATTTATCTTTTAATTTTCTTTCAAATTCTTCTTTCTTATCCAAAAGATCAATTTCGGAAATTTTATTTTCTCCTTCTTCTATGGAACTTATAAATTCCCCGGTAAGACGTAAGAATTTGCCCTTCATCCACTCCTCATCAAAAGTCTCTTCAAGCGTATCAAAAAGAAAAGGAGGTGCTTCTTGATCGTCATTAGTAATACTTTCATTTATCTCGCTTCTGATTTCTTCTCTAAAAACATAAAAAATGGATGTCTCTTCACTAATGCGCAGATAAAAATCGTGATTGAGGAAGGTTCCTCCTATCACTGTTCCAATCTGCAATAGGAGCAACACGAACATTAAAGTGCTTGATAGGATAATTAAAAATATCTTTTTCTTCATAAAAATATGACCGTTTTAAAGATTATTGATTTTTAGAATTCCTATGTTTTTATATCTTGATTACTTAAAAGGTCCAACATTTTCTTTCTTTTAGAATAATAATAAAAAATGAATGACGCAAATCAATAAAAAAACCGGCACATTAGTGCCGGTCCCTTGTTTGATAGAGAAACCATCCCAAATCTTCCGCTCCTTCATGAAGTATATCCAAAGGAAGATTTTTAACCGCGGGAACAAGCCAATATATCCCACCTATCTGCATTTCGATAACCCACTCCATAACGGAGCCCATCATGTGATAGGTTTTTAAAATAACACTCAGCCTTTTCATCTTTTCATTATTACTCGGAAAGACTATCTCTATCCAAGGATAGTCTTTGATATGACCCAGACCACCCTGACATGAGGCAGAAGTGTCTATTTTAAGAACCATCAATCCCGTTACAAGAGTTCTCACACCTTCATCACGATTGGCGAAACTATTAAAAAGATCATGAGCTATCATGACTTCTTCCTTCATATGACCACAGAAAGGACACTTATATTCTCTATCGTAACTTTTCGTACATTTTAAGCATTTCAATCTTAAAACCTCCTTTTTTATTCAACTCAGAAGAGTTGTTTCAAGTTAATTTATACCTTTAAATTTACTACTTGTCAATAAAATTATTCGGCGAATCATAAATACCTGATTTCTTTCCAGTTATAGTCCCAGCTATAATGCAGGTGAGTAAAATGGGGAGAAATCCACTTACAAGGCCGGTCATTTCAATCATCATAATCGCAGCCGTAAATGGAGCATGAGCGGCTGCGGCGAAGACGGCAGCCAT
>PWPS01000046.1 GCA_003557065.1 Candidatus Nealsoniibacteriota bacterium
AAGAGAAGTTCTTTTGGGAAATCTTGTGCCTCAAAATATATTTCCGGGAATAGAGACTGGTGATGAAATAATGATATCGGGAAGAAAATTCACCGTTTCCGGAATACTACAATCTTTGGGTCATAGGGAAAATGACAGTACCGTGCTTCTTGATCTTAATGATTATCGGGGCGTGACCGGAACAAGAGAGGGGACGCCCGTTATTTTTGCCAGAGTTTTGGACGGTTATGATTTGGATACCGTAATCACAAACGTGGAAAGATCGTTGGAAAGCGCCGCAATAAGAAGAAGGGGTCAAACCGGCTCTTCTTTTACGGTTATCTCCAGCGATGCAATGCTTGAAGTGGTTGATTCCGTTTTGGGAGCTGTTCAAGCCGGGATAATATCACTTTCCATTGTTGCCATACTGGTCGGGGCAATCGGAATAATGAACACCACCTTTACTTCCGTAAATCAAAGGATTAAAGAAATAGGAATTCTTAAAGCCGTCGGTGCTAAAAAGAAAGATATATTGAGCATGATCGTAATGGAGTCCGGAATCATCGGTTTATTGGGAGGTCTTATGGGGCTTTTGCTGGGTGTTTCGGTTGCTTATATCGCAGCTTATTTGGTTAATCAAAATCCGGATATGATCGTGAGAGTTCAAGTGACTTTCTCTCCTACTTTGGGAATCGTTGCTGTTCTTGGATCTTTTCTCTTGGGTTGTCTTTCCGGATTTCTACCGGCTAGAAGAGCGTCCGATCTTGACCCGGTTGAAGCTTTGGGAGAAGAATAAAGATAAAACTTATAAAGAAAAAAAGAAGAGCCCTTTATTGCGGACTCTTTTTTATTTTGGAGATTTTATTCGCTATTAATTCATACACTATTTGTAAGTACATCTTGGCATGCTTGGCCACTCCTTTTATTGCACCTATTTTTTCCGTTTTGCTGTAGTGGTTTAATCCGGCAAGAGTCTCGGTCTCGACGTTTCCAATTTTTTTTGCTTTGCTGTATATCAAATAATCAACTCCGTATCCGTCTTCACTTAGCTCTTCCAGTGCGGCCTCCCAAACTTTTCTATCCATAATTCTTATTCCCGAAAATGCTTCCTCTATTTTTTCGGTTACGTTGGAGGCTTTTCCTCTGTCGATCATTCCATTTACCAAAACGGTCTCTCCTTTTTCTTTTTTTGGAAAGAACTTTATCTTCTGCTTGATTTTTCTTTCTCTGTCTTTGAGTTCTACATTGTAATTTCCGTATCCAAAAAAACGGGAAATAAGTACCGATACATGATCCGGTTTCAGATTCTTTAAGTCGGCATCCATTATTAAAAATGGATTACTCTTCACTTCCTTTATTCCGGTTCTAAGCGCAGCGCCTTTCCCCAAGTTTTCTTTATGACTTAAAACCGTAACTCCCAATTCTCTTGCTTGTTTAGCAGTTTCATCGGTAGAGCCGTCATCTACAACAATTATTCTTTCTATCTCTTTCGTTGTTTTCAGAACTTCTACAACCTTCGGCAGTCTTCCCTCTTCATTGTAGGCGGGGATAACCACTTCCATTTTTTCCATTTTCATAAAAACCTCCTTTTTTCTAATTTTAGCTTAAAAAGCAGACAATAACCACCCTTGTGAAGGTTTATAAAGCATTAAATATTCACCTCCCAATTTTCTCTCCCAAGCCAAACTGCTCCTATACCGAAACTTTCACCGGTTTCCTCTTTTCTTATCAATCTCAGTATCAAATCGGCAGAATCGTAAAAGTTATCTTTAAGTTCAAACGATAACTTTTTCCAGTCATCGCTTTTAAACTTTTTATAAGTTGAAGAGCTCCACTTTTTTTCCTCTCCCGAAAAACCGACTCTTATTCTTCCCGTTCCCTTTACCCAGATTTTTAAACTATAGTCTCCTTCTTCCAAATTGACCGATTGCTTAAGATCCCTGTAAGATGCGTAAGGTTCGTGTTCAAAGTATTTCTTTCCCGATATAAAGGGATCCTCATCAACGGGACCTCCTCTACCGTCCCAATGCCAACTTTTAAGATTTCCATTTTCCCACTCACTTAAGTATTCATTGTCTATCAAGTTTTGTGATTCTTCCTGATCGTTGTCTTCTTTTTCATAAGAAAATAAAAATTCCAGGTCTTTGGTTTCGTTTTCCGTTTCCAATTTTATATATCTTTTCTCCTCGTCACTTACATCGTCAAAGCTTATATTTATTTCCTTTTCTTCCAAGACAAGATATTTTTCTTCATCCAAGTAAAGCTTTATCTCTTTTTCCGTTTTGTTGGTAATCTTTATCTTTGTCTCTACCTTTTCCGGATCACTAAAGGGTAGGGGGGTCTCTTTTTTAATATTAATGCAGTCAAAAATATTTAATTCACTAAAATCCACCTTGGCTTTTCCTTCACCGATTATTGCGCTCAAGGTTTCTTCTCCTATCCCTTTTACGATTGTAAGTTCATTTAAACTACAAAAAGGCCGCGCTTTTATGATTTTTTCCGCATAACTCGGACCTGTTCCCGTTATCTTTTCCAAACCTTTACTATCGGCCAGATTTATATCTATCTTTTCCTCCTCCTCCTCCTCTTCTTCTTCCGACTCTTTTTCGCTTTCATCATCCTCACTATCGTCATTTTTTTCTTTATCTTCACTTGGTTCTTCCACGCAAAAACCGAAGTTCACAAAATTTTCTACCGTAGAGATTCCTATTCCCTTTATCTCTTTTAACTCACTTAAATTGGATAGATTGTGATTTTCTCTAAAATCTATTATATCCTCGGCTCTTGTGTTTC
>PWPS01000035.1 GCA_003557065.1 Candidatus Nealsoniibacteriota bacterium
AATATGGCTTGAAATCTTCTATCTCTTGCTCCTTTACAACTTCCTCCTGCAGATTCCCCCTCAACAATGTAAAGCTCGGATTTTTCCGGGTCTCTCGTGGTGCAATCAGCAAGCTTTCCGGGCAAGGAAAGACCATCAAGAGCTCCCTTTCTTAAAACGGTATCACGAACTTTCTTGGCAGCCTTTCTCGCTTTAGCGGAAAGAATACATTTTTCAATTATATCCCTGGCATCTTGAGGGTTTCTCTCAAGAAAATCCATTATTGCATCCGAAACATAAGTTTCGACCGCCGTCCTCGCTTCGGAGTTTCCAAGTTTGGTCTTGGTTTGTCCTTCAAATTGAGGGTTCTGTATTTTAACGGAAACAACACTTGTCAATCCTTCCCTGATGTCCGTACCGGTGAGATTATCATCATTTTCTCCTACAATATTGTTCTGCTTTGCATATCTATTTATAGTTTTGGTAAGAGCCGACCTAAAACCGGTAAGATGATACCCCCCTTCTTTGGTGTTGATATTGTTAGCAAAGCTCTCTTCATACAGTTCGTATTCATCCGTATATCTGAATGCAGCCTCTACTATTATTCCTTCCGATTTTCCGGAACAATAGAAAATATGAGGATGAGTCGGCTTGGCATCTCTGGTAAGATGTTTTACGTACGACCGTAACCCCCCTTCAAAATAAAAGGTGAAAGGCTCCGGAACATCACCTCTGGCATCGGTAAAGGTAATCTTTATTCCCTTTGTTAAATAAGCCTGCTGTCTTAGATGATCTCTTATTTTTTTTGCATCAAATTTAACCTCATCAAAGATTTCCGGATCCGGTTTAAAGGTGATTGTGGTTCCTGTACGATCAGTTTCCCCGGCCTTTTTCAATTTGGTAGTCGGCTCTCCTTTCGTAAATTCCTGAACATGAATATATCCGTCTCGGTGCACTTCCGCTTTTAGATATTCGGATAAAGCACATACGACTGAAATACCGACACCATGCAATCCACCGGAAACCTGATAAGCTTTACTTCCGAATTTCGCACCGGCGTGCAGGGTAGTTAAAACCGTTTCAAGAGCGGATTTACCGGTTTGAGAGTGTTTATCAACAGGAATTCCTCTCCCGTCGTCGGAAACCTGAACCATACTGTCTTCAAGAAGCGTTACACTTCCCTCACTTCCATGACCCCCCATAAACTCATCGATGAAGTTATCGACCCCCTCCCAAATCATGTGATGTAGGCCTTCATATCCGGTTGAGCCGATATACATTCCCGGCCTTTTTCGTACCGGGTCCAACCCCTTCAACACACTTATGTCTTTTGCATCGTATCCTGAATCTTTTTTAGGCATATTACTTTTTTCTTACTTTCCATTCCGGCTCATTTTCCAAAGCCGAAATTATTTTTTCTAATAATTTATTAATCTCTTCTTTTGAAAGCGTTCTATCTCTTGATCTAAAATGAATTCTAAAACCAAAATTCTTGGTTCCGTTAGGAATACCATCCCCTCTGTAAATATCAAAAAGTTCGATTTCCTCCAAAAGAGATTTTTCAACATCGATAATTCTACTTTCAACCTGGCCGTATTCAATTTCCTCCGGAACTATTACGGAAAGATCTTTTACCGCTTTCGGAAACTTGGAAATTGACTCATACTCCCCCTCCGAATCAGCGAAATTCTTTAATTTCTCAAAATCAAATTCAAAAAAGAACAGATCACAATCGATTTTTAATTTATTTAAAATATCCTTCGATAATTCTCCGAATTGACCTATCTTTTCTTCTCCAATAAAAATTCCGGCAACCGTTTTCCAAAAATCATCTGCTTCTTCTTTTATGTATTTACATTCGGGTAAGTTCAGTCTTTCGACAATTACTTCGATATCACCTTTGATTTCCCCTATTCCAATATTATTTATTGCGGAAAAATCAAATTTTTCCTCTTTTTTATTGAAGACCTTACCTATCTCAAAAATCTTTATCTTATCAAAATCACTCTCATTACTTTTAAAATTTTTCAAAAGATGAGATCTTAAATCTTTTCTCAAATATTTATGTTGCAGACTAACCGGATTCTCCATTTCAATGAGACCATCTTCTTTAAAAATATTCTTAATCTCCTCATCGATAAACGAATAGTTATAACTTTCAACATAACCTATTCCATTCATTATTCTAACAATCTCCTCCTTCCAAAAAATATTCTTGTTTTTCTTCGGTGATTTCACCTCAAAAACCGGGGGAGTTTCCAAAATATTCTCATAACCGTATACTCTCCCGATCTCCTCAACCAAGTCTTCCTCCAAAGAAACATCCATTCTACGAGTTGGAGCTTTTACCGAAAAATATTCTTTTTCATCAACAACATGGAATCCCAATCTGTTCAATATCTCTTCAATCTCATCTTTTTCAATCGAAACTCCCAAAATATTTTTTACTTTCTCTGTCGATAAGTTTAACGTTTTCCTCTCTACCTTTTTGGAATATTCATCAAGAATGCCACCTAAAACCTCTCCTCCGGCATACTTGCTGATTAGAAAAGCTGCCCGAGAAGATGCTGCGGAAGCCAACTCGGGATCCAATCCGTGTTCAAATCTACTGGATGCATCGGTTCTAATTTTCAAGTTCGCGGAAGATCGTCT
>PWPS01000057.1 GCA_003557065.1 Candidatus Nealsoniibacteriota bacterium
AAAGTTATAATAACCCAGTATGGGGAAGTCCTATTCAAAGATATAGAGAGGGGCAGAAAACAAGAAGAAAGATGAAAAGATAAAAAAGCCAAATTCCCCGACTAAAAGGGACCTGTCCCCTCCTTATGTCCCCTCCTTACTTTTACAGTTTAGAACACCAAGAAATCCCAACAAGAAGGGAAATATTGAAGAAAAATAAACAGCAAGAAATAAGAGGAGAGCCCAAGGCTCTCCTTTTTCATTTCACAAAGTTGTTTTTTACTTGATTTTATAAAAGGGTGGTGATAATCTTTTTATAAAGAGTCGTCTGAAGTTATTATTAAGTTTTATAATTAAAAAATGAATAAAAAAACACTTTGGGGAATAATTGCTCTTGCAGTTGTTTTGCTTATAATTGGAATAGTCGTAGTCATGGAGGGAGAGGAAGACGTCCCCGTGCAACAACAAGAAGAGTTTTCGTACGTTGAACATGAAGAATTAATTTGGCAAGCTGAGGACGAACTGTTCTACGCCGGTGATCTTATTTACGGACTTGAAGGCACTCTGGACGATGAATTCATGATGGAGCTTTATAGTGACTTTGAAAGATTGGAAAGAAGATTTTTTAACTTGGAAGCTGATTATTATGAAGGAGAGATGGATTATGAAGAATTTCAAGAAGAAATGAGTGACTTAATTGATAGTCTTAGAGATTTCGTAGAAGAATTAAGAGAACTTAATTAAAAATATGAAGAAAGAGATAGTTATCGGTATAGTTGTTTTTGTCGTTATTGCTTTTGGTGTAGTTTTTACCCTAAGAGATACGGCTGAAAAAGAACCTGAAGAAAAAGAGCTGGGAGTTGAGGAGGTTTTGCGGGAAATGGAGGGAATCTTTGAAATTGGAGAAGAGATTGTAGTTTTGGAAGAGGCTGAAATGATCGATGCCGACTTTACCGAAAGATATATTCGAATAGAGGATAGATTTTTTGAAATAAGAGATGCTTATTTTGCCCAAAACGTATCGGAAGAAAAATTACGTGAGGAGATAGAAAAGTTGCTGAAAGAGGTTGAATATTTGGAATCCGAATTAAAAGAATTAATAAAAGTAGACTAAAATAATTATGGCAGTCAAAAAAGGAGAAAAATATAAGTGCGAAATTTGTGGAAACTTAGTAGAGGTAGTGGAAGCAAGCTACGGAGAGTTGGTTTGTTGTGGAGAGCCGATGACACTCGTAGAAGAGGGAGAATAATACAATCTCAAGATGGGCTTTTCTAAGTTGGAAGCGATAAAACGCGGGATTGAAAAAACCCGAGAGGATTCTTTTGTTATCATCGGCATCAGTGCGGTGGCGGTGATTTATTGGACAATTCCTTTTTATATAGCCAGCTATCTTTTAGCTGTTCATGAAGGATTGGGAACGATACTTCTGTTTTTTATCTTGATACTGAACTTTCTGATTTTGATGGGCTATATTAAGGCAGCTGTTGATTTTTATGACGGCAATTCCGTCAGTTTAAGAGATCTGTTTTTTCATTACAAGAAACTTCCCGACTTTTTGATCGGGTTTCTTTTTTATGCTGCGGTTGTGGCAGCCGGCTCCTTGTTACTTGTTATTCCCGGGATATATTTTGCGGTAAGATTTTCGTTTGCTTTTTTTTTGATACTGCAAGGTAAAGCTTCCGCCTTGGAGTCTTTGAAAAATAGTTGGAAGATAACAAAAGGGGAGTTCTTTAATCTTCTTTTTCTTTTCCTTTTTATAATATTAATTAACACCATCGGGGCGACGATTATGTTCGTGGGTCTCTTTTTCACCTTACCGGTTAGTGCTATTGCCGTTGTTCATGCATTCAGGAGTCTTGCTTATGATAAAAAGAAGAAAGAAATAGAGAAGATATCCTGATTCTTGTAACTTATCCGGAAATGTTTTAGAATTAAAAAAGTAAAAAATAGCCTTAATTGACCTACTCTTAAACCAAAATCCCATATGCTAATTTCCGAAGAAAAATTAAAAGAACTCTTAGTTGATCCCGGACATATTAAAGAATCCGATTTTGATATGACTCAAAAGGAGGCTTTGGGAAAGGATATAACATTGGAGAGGCTTTTGGTTGAGAAGGGATTGATTAGGGACGAAAACTTGGGAAGAATGATGGCTGATGAAGCCGGGTATGATTATATCGACTTGAAAAAAGCCAACATTGCCGAGATAGGACCCGATCTTCTTGATATCATACCCGAGGTTGTCGCTTACTCTCAAAAAGCAATTGCATTTGAAGCCGACTCGGAGACAATAAAAGTGGCTACAACCAGACCGGATAATTATCCATTTTTTAAGTTACTGGAAAAGAAAACCGAAAAAGTTGTCGAACCCTATTATGCGACTCCTTTCGACATGGATCAGGCTCTTAAGAAATACAGAGGTGACTTGATGGCCGAGATGCAGAGATTGATTAAAGAGCTGGAGAAGTCAAAGTTAGGGGGTGAAGAAAATGTTGTTGAGTTGGTTAATTTGATTATGGAGTACTCGCATTCCAATCTTGCATCCGATGTCCACATAGAGCCTCTTACCGAATTTGCCATAATCAGATTCAGAATTGATGGAATATTGCACAAAGTGGCGGAGTATCCCAAAAAGCTTCATGATAGAATAGTTTCAAGAATAAAGATCATGTCAAAGCTAAGAACGGATGAAAAAGCGGCTGCTCAAGATGGCAGATTCGCTTTTGATGCGGCTGGTGGTGGTCAGGTTGATGTTCGTGTTTCCATAATGCCTACTACCGAAGGAGAAAATGTGGTAATGAGGCTTCTGATGCAGAGAGGTAGAAGGTTTTCGATAGATGAGCTGGGTCTTCTTGATAATGATATGAAGAAATTGAAAGCGGCTGCAAACAAGCCTTATGGAATGATTATCGTAGTCGGTCCTACCGGTTCCGGTAAGACGACTACTCTTTATTCGGTACTACAAATGCTTGCCGAGCCGGAAGTTAATATAATGACGATTGAGGATCCTACGGAATATAACGTAGAGGGTGTTCAGCAAACTCAGGTTAATCCGGCCAAAAACTTAACCTTCCCGACGGGATTAAGGTCTATTGTTCGTCAGGATCCGGATATTATTATGGTCGGTGAGATTCGTGATGAGGAAACCGTTGATATGGCACTGAACTCGGCGATGACAGGACACTTGGTGCTTTCCACCATGCATGCCAACGATGCGGCTACAACTTTTCCCAGATTTTTAGAAATGGGAGCGGAGCCCTTTTTGGTTGCGTCTTCATTAAATGTGTCGATTGCGCAAAGATTGGTAAGGAAGATATGTGAAGAATGCAGAGAAAGTCATCTTTTATCCGAAGAAGAGTTAGAAATTCTTTCGGAAGAAAAAAGACTGTCAGAATTAATAAAAGAGATTTCGGGAGAAGAAGATCTGAAAGAAGTAAGATTTTATCGTGGTGCCGGATGTAAGTTTTGTAATGATACCGGTTACGAAGGACGAACAGCGATATTCGAGGTCTTGGAGGTCACCGAGGCAATCAGAAATCTTATAGTTCAAAAAGAGTCGTCGGACATCATCAGAAGAAAAGCTATCGATGAAGGAATGTCAACAATGCTTCATGACGGAGTGAGTAAAGCGCTTATGGGTGTGACAACCCTTGAAGAAATAAGAAAATCCGCGAAAGCGTAAATTAATAGTTAATACAGTTATACCTATGAATGGAAAAAAGGTACTTTTTATAGACAATGATGATTTTTTTAAAAAACTATACAGGCAAAGATTAGAAGAAAAAGGAATTGATTTTTTGGAAATAACAAACGGAAATGATGTCATTGATTTGGTAAAAGAGGAAAAACCGAACTTGATTGTTACCGAAATAATATTACCCGGAAAAGGTGGTTTTAATTTGATAAAAAAACTTAACGAAGATAATGAATTAAAGAATATTCCCGTTGTAGTTCTCACCAAGCTTTCACAGAACGGAGACATGGAAGTAGCCATGGATATGGGTGTTGATGCTTACTTTGTAAAATCAGAAGCGAATCTCTCCGAAGTTATGGAGAAAATCGAAGAGATTTTAAATAAAAAATAAATAAAAGATGTCATTACTTGACCCAATCAGTCCTCAAGAGAAGGTTGACTTTGTAAAAAACCTTTCTCTTTTGGTTAGAAGTGGAAAACCGATTAACGAATCATTTGAGCTTCTTGGAAGACAGGCACGATCTCCGGCTTTAAAAAAGACTCTTGATAACGCCAAAGATAAAACCGAAAAAGGTACGTCTCTCTATCAAATATTTGAGGAGAGCCCTCATTTTGGAAAAGTTTTCGTAAGCTTCCTGCGAGCGGGTGAGGAATCGGGTACCCTTGATCAGAATCTAGAGTATCTGGCGGATTGGCTGGAGAGGAATAATCAACTTAAAAAAGAGATCGGCTCGGCTACGCTTTACCCGAAGATAATCGTTACTTTTGCGGTAATTTTGGGAGGAGCTTTGTCGGTTTTTGTCTTGCCTCAACTTGTTCCCATATTCGGAACTCTTGATGTTGCGCTTCCGCTTACAACCAGAGTTCTTTTGTATGTCTCCGAATTAATGCAAGAGTCGGGCGTTTTCGTTTTAGCCGGACTTTTTGGATTTCTTCTCTTTTTCTGGTTGTTGCTTAAGTTGAGGCCCATAAAAAGGATTTGGCATATTTTGCAATTGAAAATTCCGGTGGCGGGGAGTATTGCCAAAGAGTATCAGCTTACCATTATCGCTCAGCTTATCACGACACTTTTTAGAAGCGGTCTTACGATAAACAATTCCTTGGATATAATATCGGACTCGGTTACCAATATCCGATATCAAGAAGCTTTGAACGAAGTTAATGAAAGAGTTGCCAGAGGAACCAGTTTTGCCGAGGCGATGGAAGCACACCCCAGTCTTTTTCCTTCAGTCTTTATATCGGTGGTTGCCACGGGTGAAGAGACGGGATCATATGGAGATTCATTTAAATACTTAGCTGACTTTTTCGCTCAAAGAGTAACCGAAAGAACCCAGAAACTTCCGACCGTTATAGAGCCGGTTTTACTTATTGCGATAGGTCTTTTTGTTGCCTTTATCGCCAGTGCGATAATTATGCCGATTTATGACGTGACCAGGGGGCTTTATTAATTCTTGCACCCGGTTTTCAATATTGTTACAATAGACTAATGTTTTATTTCAAAAAAGGAGGGTTTAATACATATAATTGATGTCCAATCACGAGGATAAAAAAAACAGTGGGCAGGCTAATGGACTTTCGGATAAAAGTGAAAGCAAAACAAGAGATAATACCGACTTAAACAGGATTGAAAAAAGACTGAATGAAATTGATGATAAATTAAATAATTTTTCCACTATAAAACCGGATGAAAATTCCAGGATTATTTCCAAGAGAAGATCTTTGGAAGAAGAATTGAAAAATAAAAGAGAAGTCGAAGCGGAAATCAAGGATAAAAAAGCTCAAATTGAAAAGGAAGAAAAAAGGGAAGAGAACCCGGATAGGAAGAAGGAAATTGAAAGAAGAAGATGGCGAGTCGAAGATGAAAGAAGGAGGGTTGAGATGGAAATTTGGGATTTGGAAGATGAGTTATTCAAGATTGAAAAAGAAGCAACCGAAGAAGCGGGGGAAAGTCTTGAAAAATTAAAAAAAGAAAAGGAAAAACTCTTAACCGAGAAACAAGTAATTTTAGAGCGCCTTAGTGCCACTAAAGAAAGAAAAGCAAAAGAGGATGACAAACTATCCAAGTTGACCGAGAGAGAAAGATTGCAAAAAAATCTGGAAGATTTGCATACCGAAGCGCTGAAATATTATAAAGATGAAGACTTCGGCATGGCTGCCAAGTTGACTTCTGAGGCGTTGGGTAAATTAAATGACAATCAAAATAGAGAAATAGCCGATAGAATTAAAAAAGAATCCAATATTTACCAGGACATTAAAAGTCTCTACAACAGGGCGGAAAATAGAAAGGATGTTTACGAAAAAGAAACAAAAGAAGACAAAAGAAAAGAAATAAGTGAAAGATTAAGAAAGCAGGTATTGAAAAGAAAAGAAGAACTAACTAAAAAGAACCGGAAAGAAGATAAAAAAGAAGGTTCTGAAAAGAAAGAAAAGGAATTACGCAGAAAAATGGAGGAGGAAAAAGAAAAGATACTCCGCCAGAAAGAAAAGGAAAAAGAGATTTTAGAAAATAAACTTAAAGAAAAAGAAAAAACTCTCAATGAAAAAATAGAAGCCGAAAGGGTAGAAAGATTTGAAGATTCTTACAGAGAAGCCCAAAAGAACTTGGAAGAAGGTCAATTTTCAGTTGCCATATATTTATTGAAAGATATCGTTAAAAATTTATCCGACAGCAAGAAAGAAGAAGAACTGAAGAAGAAAGCGGAAGATCTTCTGGTTCAGGTGGATTTAAAGAAGAAAAAGAAAGAAGCAGAAAAGGAAAAGAAGAAAGAGTTGAGAATAAAAGAAAAGAAAGAAAAAGAAGAAAGAGAAAAATTCAAAAAAGATTTGGAAAGGTCATACGATAAAGCATTGGAGCATCTTAAAAGAGAGGAGTATTCCGTTACAGAATTTATTCTTAATGAAATTTTTGAAAAGATTGAAAAGAATCCGGAAATAAAACCCGAACTGGAGTTTTTCGCTGAAGCGGAGGATTTAATCAATAAAATAGCGGAAAAGAAAAAAGAGAATAAAAAAGAAGATTCCGAGAAGGAGCTTGAGGTGGAAGACTTGGATGTGAAATTGGAGAAAGCACACAATTATTTTGTCAGGAAAAAGTTTGAAGATTCTCTTTCTCTTATTGATGAGATTCTTAAAAAAGCTCCCAGGGAAGAAAAAGGAATTTTTTCTAAATTTTTGAAGTCGGAATCGATTAGAGATAAAGCGGAAAAACTTGTTCAAAAGATAGGTAAGGAAAGGGAAGAGGTTAGAGAAAAGGAGGAGAAGGTCAATGAGGCCGGGGATAGAAAAGAAAAGATATTAAAAAACGCCAAAGAAGAATTTAAAGGTTTGGACTTTGAAAAAGAGACGGTTATTGATGAGATTTCACGCCAAATAGTGGATCTTCAAAAAGAGAAGGGAGTGATGGAAAGCATAGCTAAGATTTTTGATAAAGATTTACTTTCGGTGAAAGAAAATATCAATAATTTTGAAGAAAAAAGAAAAGTTCTGGAGGGTGATCTGGAAGCGGCCTATAAGGAAGAAGAAAAAACCGAAAAGGAAGAAGCGATTTTGGAGGAGAAGGTCAAAGCGGCAGAAGAGTTAAAGATAGAAAAGGAGCTTGAAGGAAAAAGGGCCAAAAAAGAATCGGAGAGAAAGCTCGTGAAGGAAAAAAGATGGGAAATCGAAGAAAGGTTGGGGGGGGTGAGAGAGTCTTTGGAAGATTTAAGAAAAGAGCTTTCAAAAATTGATGAGGATAGAAAGAATATCTTATCGTGGGCAAAAGAGATAGAACAAGAAATAATTAGACGACAAGAGAAAAAAGAAGAGGTGGTTGCCAGAATGGAAGCATTGAAAAAGGAAAGAGAAGAAAGAGAAAAAAGAATAAAAGAAAGAGAGAAGAAGTTAAAGAGAATCAACCCGGCTGATCCGGAAGGATTTAAGATGATTGAAGATCAGATTGAAGAGCTGATTAAAGAGAGAGGTGGAATAGAAAAAGAGATGAAGGAAATTCTTTCTTCAAGAAGGAAGATGGAAGAAGACATCAACACCCTTAAAGAAGAAAAGGCTTCCTTGAGCGAGAAATTGGAACAGATATATATCGATCAAGATAGGGTAGAAAAAGAAGAAAAAGAGCTGGAAGATAAAGTAAAATTAGCCAAAACTATTGAAGAAGAGAAGGAATATGAGCTAAAAAGGAGTGAAAAAGAAGATGAAAGAAGAATAATCAAGGAAGAGAGGTGGTCGGTGGAAGAAGACTTGGAGGAGATAGATTCCATGCTTGAGGATATAACCCCAAAGTTTCAGGCTTTGGAGAAGAAGAGGGAGTCTTTGGAAGTTCAGTTGGGTCGTGTTCTAGAATCGATAGAAGAGCGTAGAGAAAAAATAGAAAATTTTAAAAAGCAAATTGAAGAAAAAAAGAAAGGAGCGATAGAAGAGATAAAAGAAGTTATAAAAAAAGCGGAAGAGGAAGAAAGCACTAAAGCTTTGGATAGTCTGGATAATGCAATTAAAGAGATTGACAAATCCGGTTTGTTGAAAAATGATGATTTCATCGATCAAGCTAAGGATAGGTATAGAAATCTAAAAGAAAAAATCATGAAAAAGAAGAAAGAAGAGAAAAGACTGGAGTTGGAAAACAGAAAGAAAGAAAAGATTGAAAGATTGGAGCGAAAAATCTCACAAGCCGAAGAACACTTTTATCAAAAAGAGTATCAAGCCGGAGCATTTTTCCTGATGGAAATAATAGAAGAAGTTGAAAATCCAAGAGAGGATGAAAGGGTTATTTGTGAAAAAATAAAAGAGGAGACCGATATATACCAAAAGGCGATTGATATGAGGAAGGAAGCTGATCAAAAAATAGAAGAAAAAAGAATCGCACAGAGGAAAGATGAAGAAGAAAAGAAGAAAGAAAAAGAGTTGGAAGAAAAGGTAGAATTGGAAGAAGAAAATGAAATTCAGGAAGAAAAAGAGCAAGCGAAGAAAGAAAAAATTGATGATTTGACTGAAGATAAGATTGACAGGGAAGAGGGTGAGAAAGATAAAGATCAAGAAAAAGTTGAAGAGAAACCCGAAAAAGAGGAAAGGGTTGAAAAAGAATCTGAAGAAGAGAAAGAAAAACAAGACCAAAAAGAAGTTGAAAAGCAAGAGCAGGTCAATCTGGATGACTTGGACTTTAAGCTATAAAGAAAATCGTTTATAAAGAGGCGTCAAAATTCTAAAAGATGGCTAATATCACGGAGACAATTAAAAAAGCCAGAGAAAGAGGTGCTACTGATGAGCAGATTTTGGATAATATAATCAAAACTAACCCTGAAAAAGCGGCTGTTTTTAAAGAAGCCCTGGATCGTGGTGCCGGTTCTACTCAGATTATCGATAAAATAATTGAAGATAATAAAGATAAAGCTGACAAGCCGAAAGAGGGGGTGAAGGTAAAGAAAAAGAAAGAAAAGACGAAGTCCGTAAAAAAGGATAAGGCAATCGGATTTTCAAGTAAAATGGCGGCAATTAAGAACTCTAAATTTGTAGGAGAACTTCTTTCCGCTACCAGGTACCTGCTTGTGGGGGTTGATATCAGTGATCACTCCATAGAGGTTCTACTTTTGGATAAAGGTGGAGCGATAACTTCTTACGGGCGGTCTATTCTTGATGAGGGAGTGATCCAAAACGGTGAGATACTGAACCAAAAAGAACTTTCGGAAAAGTTGAAGGAAACTCTCAGGAATACCAAACCTCAGCCACTTGATGTGCCGGAGCATACGATGAAGAAAAAAGCGATAGTTTTGGAAAAGAAAGATCATAAAGCGATAGTGAGTCTTCCGGATTCAAAAACTTATGTTCAGATTTTCAATTTTGATAATAAGCAAAATCTTCACGGAAAGATTCTGGAAGAAGTTCAAAACACTATTCCTTTTGATCATGACGAGCTTTATTGGGATTATATTGAGCTTCCCGCTGATGAAGGAAAGGTTAAGATTCTTTGCGTGGCAGCCTTGCGGGACATAGTTGATACTTATATTCACTTTTTCAAATCCACCAATATAGAACCTGTTGCGTTCGATATTGAAGGAGCTTCCATCGGTAGAGCCCTTTTACCCTTGGTGAATCTAACCAAAGAAGAAAAAACCGAATTGAAAGATGGCAAAGAGAGAATGATTCTTGATATGGGAGCTAGGACTACGGTTTTAAGTATATTTAATAATCAAGGAGTTTTGGCGGTTTCAGTATCGCTTCCTTACGCCGGACATTATTTTACTAAGAAATTGGCGCAAGAGATGTCAATCTCCAGAGATGAAGCGGAAAAAATAAAACAGAAAGAAGGATTTACTCCGAACGGGAAAGCTTTTTCCGTTCTTGAAAAGCAAGGGCAAAAAATTGTTAAAGAAATTGAAAGCGCAAGAAAGTATTACAGAAATGAATTCGGTAGTGATGTTAAAGAGGTTCTTCTAGCGGGAGGAACGGCACTTTTGCCCGGAATAGTTGAGTTTCTGGACGAAAGAGTGGAAGACATAAAGGTCAAAGTAGGGGATCCCTTGGAGAAAATAAATGATAAAAAACTTCTTACCGAAAAGGAATCGGTTCTTTACTCCAACGTTATCGGGCTCGGACTGAGGTCGTTAATGAAAGATCCGATCAATGCCGGAATAAACCTGCTTCCGGAAGAGGTTAAGAGTCAAGCGAAAAAGAGTCAAAAAGAAAATTATAGATCGGTTCTTTTGGTTGCTTTATTTATTACGATTGCCGGTGTTATACTACTTGCTCTTTCGATATACTACCTTATCTATTTGCCGGTTCCGGCTCCGATTCAACCATTAAGAGATAGGGTTTTACTTCAACTGGATCAAGAACA
>PWPS01000007.1 GCA_003557065.1 Candidatus Nealsoniibacteriota bacterium
CCAGCCATAGGATCAACCTTTTCATCCTTTTCCTCTCTTTCGGTTTCAAATTCTTTGTAGGTTTTTATGGGATAACAATCGGGAGCGGCCATCTTATATCCACACCCCAAAAAATCCCACCTGTCATTAGGAATATTGCCCGGAACTTTTTTGGCATAGTCATCCACTTCATATATCTCCGCCTCTCCGTATTGTGAATAGATGTGACTTTCAAAAAGATTTTTGTAAGGCTTGGGAAGTCTAACTAAGAAGTGAGGAACTCCATCAATTCCGACAATTTCCAAGGAAAAGGAAAGTTCTTGCTCACCCTCAATCCACTTCTCATACCAGTTCGGAGGACCGTAAATCTGCCAAAATCCATGCAATACCGTTTCCATCGCTCTGATCGGTTTGGCAATATCACTGGGAGGTCTAACCTCAAGGATAATCGACTTTGGGCGCCCATCGATATCCCACATATGCTGGCGCCACAAAAGATAATACTGTAAAAAAACCGGCCACAAAATAAAAGGTAAAGGCAGCCACCACCAATTTATCACAAACTGAAGAACCCCCTCCAGCGCAGGAGCTACTCCGGCAAGATGACTTAAAAAATTAGTCGCTTCCCCTATTATTTCTTCCGATAGTGTAGTTTCCATCAGGGGTTCTCTTGAAGTATTTTTTATTACTCAAATTTTGGATAATGGTGTTTTTCTTAACCATTCTTTTTTCCAAAACTTTTTCGACGATCTCTTCTTTGGGAAGAGGTTTTCCGGCTTCTTCTATAACTCTTCGGATAACGTCTTTCACTTCACCTTCCTGATAACCCCATTCTCTTAATGCATAAATTCCACGACCGACCAGAACGAAACGTGAATCTTTGATTAGTTCGTTGTGAACGGTTTGTGGGTTTGTCCCTCCCCCTATCAAACGTGCAACCTCTTTAAAGTGCAAAGGTTCACTTTTTCTTTTAAGCGTGATATAAGCCATATCTTTTACTCCCCTGGGACTTACCTCGGGCCAATCCCTTAATCCGTAAAGTCCCTGCGGTCCTTGAGTCACCTTCTTGGATATCTCCAAATAAGATATGAATTTATGAGTCGGATAATCCGGAGAAGATTTTAAATGTTCCAAAGGAACCGGTTCTTTTTTCTCCTTTAATTTTTCGTAAGAGGATTGAATTATCTCCTCTGCCAAATCAATGGACTTTTTATCCGTGAGCCACAAAGAATGAAGCTCCTTGTTTTCTTTCTTTTTATCAAAAAAATCACCTAAATTCAAAAGAAAAGCAATATAATTTTTGCTGGAATAATCCCTGTCACCAAGAACGAACAGTAGCTGATCTTCTCTTTTCAAACCACCGAAATCATCTATTCTCTCTCCAAAACTATCAAGAACATCGCCGTGCTTTTTAACTCTTTTACTCAACTTCTTCAATCCTTCTTTCTCAATTTGTCTTACCCTCTCCCTGGTGATTTGATAACTTTCCCCAATGGATTCCAAAGTTTCCGGCTGTCCCTCCTTCAGTCCGAACCTTCTTAAAATTACATCTTTGGTTCTTCCGGGCAAATCATCCAATAAATCAGAACAAACTTTAGGGTAATCGTACATTTGTTGTCTCGGGAGCACTTCCAACCCCCGACGGTTATTTAATCTTTTTTTATTCTACCACTTTTAGTTTATTTTATCAAACCTCCTCTTCCAGACCAGAATAAGTGATCCCGCCAAAAATATTGAGGAGTAAGTTCCCAGAAAAACTCCCAGCACCAAAGCTAAAATAAAATAGAAAAGAGTCTCTCCCCCAAAAAGTAGAATGGATATGAGGACCAAAAGAGTCGTTAGTGAAGTATTTGCCGATCTGGCAACGGTTTCATTCAAGCTCTTATTAACAATGTCTTCAAATGTTCCTTTGGCTTTGCCGATGTTTTCCCTAATTCTATCGAAAATTACCACTGTATCATTTAATGAGTATCCCAGAGTGGTTAAAAGAGCTACGATTATCGGAATAGTGAATTGAACCCCCAAGAAATACCCCAAGACGGAAAACACTCCGACAATTATTAAAACATCATGCAAAAATGCTACGACGGTGGCCGTAACTCCATATTGCCAAGAGGCGATCGGACCGGAAGCTCCGGCGAATGAAAAAGCTATATAAGCCACGATTAACACGGAGGCTAAAATCATAGCCACGATGGTTGAATTTCTAAGCTCTTCTCCCACCGTAGGCCCGATGGATTCAAAATATCTTTGTTCCGCTCCTTCCAAAACCGCCATTATTTCACCGTATATTTCTTCATCGGTTTCGGTAGTTCTTATCAAAAAAGAGTCGTCTTCAATTTCTTGAATCTGAAAGTCGCCGACATCCTCCAGCTTTCGCCTAACCTCATCAATCGCCGGCCTTTCACCAGTATAACTCACCTCCAGAACCGTTCCTCCGGCAAGCTCTATCCCAAAGTTAAATCCAAAAACAATTACGGCCACTATACTGAAAAAAACTAAAACTCCGGAAATGGCGAAATATAATTTTTTGTATTTAGTGAAATTTATCATAACCAAAGTTTTTTTATTTCAGCCAACTTTCCTCCCAAAAAGGATCCCATCAAACTTCTTGTCACCACCATTGCTACAAAAACACTGATCACTATTCCTATAATCAAAACCGTTGCGAATCCTTGCACGAAGCTAGTGGAAACAAAAAACAGAATCATTGCAACTATAAGCGTCGTCAAATTACCGTCCCTTATGGATGGCCATGCTCTGGAAAAGCCGCTCTCGAAGGCTTTTTTGAAATTTTTTCCTTCTTTCATTTCCTCTCTAAAACGAGCGAATATTAATATATTGGCATCTATCGCCATTCCAATGGACAAAACAAATCCGGCAATCCCCGAAAGCGTCATAGTTACGGGAAGCAATTTAAAAACACTAAGAACGAATATCATATATACGATAAGGGAAATCGACGCCAAAACACCCAGCATTTTGTAGTAAAAGCAAATAAACACTATCACCGCTAAAAACCCTAAAATACCGGCTTGAACGGACTGAGACAAAGATCGTTGACCCAATGCCGGTCCTATGGATCTTTGGGATAGAAGTTCAATCGGTACCGGGAGAGCTCCTATTTGTAAATTACGAGCCAAATCTCTTGCCTCTTGAACATCCAAGTTTCCGCTTATCTGAGCCTGACCTCCGGAA
Source organism: Candidatus Nealsoniibacteriota bacterium (assembly GCA_003557065.1). Lineage (GTDB taxonomy): Bacteria > Patescibacteriota > Minisyncoccia > Minisyncoccales > PWPS01 > PWPS01. Next base: position 3,178 of record PWPS01000007.1, read on the forward strand.
ATCTCTTCTTGAATAGTGGCAACTTGAATTATCTCATCATCAAGATAAGTCGCTATGCTCCTGCCTACATTGTCTTTGGTGATTTGGTGAAGTATTTCACCACCCTCCCTATCAAAATCCAAACTGACGAGCGGTTGACCCGTTACTTGGTTAAAGTTTACCGTAGCACCCCGTAAAAATCTTCCCGTAAGACCGACAGAGATGAATTGATCTTCCAAAGATAATTCCCAGTTTTCAACATTTTCTTCCAAAAGCTCTTTGTCTTCATCCGTTATTTCGTCAATGCCCTTACTTAAAAAACTTTCTACTTCCGTTCTTTTCTCTTCTATTTTCATCAATTCTTCTTCAGGTCTTGCAATTTTAAATTCCAAAAACGGAGTTTCCCCGATTTGCTCTATCGCCTCTTCTTGATCTCTAACACCGGGAAGCTCAACTATCAACCTATCACCCCTTACCTGAACCAAGGGTTCTCCGATTCCAAAATGATCAACCCTTCTTTCTATTAAGTCTCTTAAGGCCCGCATTCTTTCGTTAACTTCTCTCTCTTCAACTCCGGTCAGATCCGCCAAATATACCAAATGAGCTCCTCCTTGAAGATCAAGTCCCAGCTCAAAATCAACCTCCTTAACTCTTCTTTCTATGGAAAACGGAGTTAATTCATCCAGTCTTTCTACTTTATCATTAAAGAAAGACGGCTGGACGTAGGCGGCCAGGAAAAATGCTATTACCAGTGTTATTATCGTTGTTATTATTGATTTGTTGCGCATAACTTCCGCTAGTATGGCAAAATTTTCTTCTTTTGTCAAAAAAATAAAGGCTCCTTTTTTGGAGCCTTTTTAACTATCTAACTGCCACACTTAAATATTCGGAACAAACCGAAATTTCCACTTTTTCTTTTTTCGGTATAACCTCACCATCCATATGAAAAAATTGAGAAGAAGCACTTATTTCCGCCCTTTTTACACCCTCAATTAAAGATATCTCTTTCGGAAAATCGAAGTAGTTCGTAAAAAAAAGCGGTGCCGCCAAAATTCTTTTGATTTTACTCATCGGCTTTACCAGGAGCATATCTACAACTCCTCCTTGAAACGGATCCTTTCTTTTACTTATTACGAATCCTCCTCCTTCCGTTTTTCCATTGGCGATAACAATCATCAGAATGTCCTCATTGATTGTTTCTTGCTTCTTTTCGGTAATATAACCGATTTTCGCTCTGAACTCCTTAAAGCTCAACAATCCCTTAAAAACATTCTTTACATAATTCCTTTTCTCTTTACTCATTCCAGCCACCATCGCATCAAATCCTATTCCGAAACTGTTAACATAAAAATCGTCGCCGACTTTAACTAAATCAACCTTTTTTACATTCCTCCTTCCTGCAGCAATCATCAGAGCCTCTATGGGATCGGTGGGTATTCCCAGCCCACGTGCAAAGTCATTACCATGCCCGGCAGGAATTATTCCCAAAACGACTTCTTTCCCGGCCAAAACTTTAGCAGCGGCATTTACCGTTCCATCTCCACCCATAACGGTGATGCTCTTTTCTTTCGATGATAGCTCTTTTTCAATCAATCTTTGCAATTTTTCGATACCGGAAACCTTGATCATCTCTACTTCGGGAAAACTCCTTTGAATAAAGTTCGCAATGGGGATTATTCTTTTCCCGGCATGAGGATTGTAGTGAATCTTCATTTGGCCAACCTCCTTTTTTAAAGATCTTGCTCCGTAAGTTTAACCGAACCGGTTTATCTTTGTCAAAAAAAAGACTCCATTTAGGAGTCTTCACCTTGTCTTATTACTTCTCTTAAAAAAGTTTCCAATCTAACCAATGCGTCTTTAATATTTTCCTCCAATCCTCCCTGAAGAAAATTAATACTCTTTTCCAAATCAATACTTTGATCTTCTTCTGCTCTACGTCTTAATTCATCAATTTTTCTTATCTTTCCAGATATGGAGCCCCATTTTTCTCGCCACTCATCCATCTTTATCCCTCCCTTCTTGATATAGGCTTTACGGGAAAAAGTATTTTAAACATAATTATACATTTTGTCAAAAAAAATCCCGCCTATTCAGGCGGGTTGTTTAGTACTCTTTTCAGATCATTGATTCTTGAAAGTAGATCGCTGTGACTGACGTCCTCCAGATCACAATACATAATCCTTATTCTGAAAACTCGAAAAACTTCGTGGTACGGAGAAATCAAGGGAGCGTCATGTAGCGAAATCCTACATCTTATAATCTTTTCTTTTACTTGTTCAACCGAAAAAAAGCTTTTCTCTTTAAGCGCTTCCTGACAATAAGAAACCAAATCTTTCAACATTCGTATACCCTTTTCACTTTTCTCCTTTATTTCGGCTACATTTTCGGCTTTTACGAATCCGTTTATGAGAGCATCTCTAATTCCGGAAAGATTTAAAGCATCCTCTTCATTATCTAATTTCGTTCTGACAGATTCAATCTCTTTAATTACCTCGAAGAAGCTATCTTTCTGACTTGAGAGCTTGTATTTGAGATCTCCGGAAGAAGAAAAGTCAATTTGAATACTTTGCAGTAAAAAAGAAAGCCTTCTTTCATTTAAGTCTTCCAAAAAAGACAAGACTTCATCTATAAGCGAAATCAATTGCCATTCCATCTTCTCTATCGCTTCATCGATATGACCGAACTCCAAAAGACTGTCTTCAATCGGTATAAAAAGTGCACCATTTTCGGGGTCATAAAAAATACCACCGTTAAGCTTTTCCAAACTCCTATTTTTGTTAATCAACAAAACTCCTCCTTTCGTTTTTAAGTATTTTATTCTACCACAAATAAGTCATTATTCAAATTAAAAGCCCGCTTCATCAATTGAATCGGGCTTTAAAAGATTTAAAAACTATCGGCTTCCGTGACACTTCTTGAATTTAATCACATCTCCCGTATTCGGGTCTATCTTTCCACAGGGACAAGGATCATTTCTTCCAACATCTTGAAAGTCTTTCTTAGTCGGCTCCTTTGAGACTTTTTTCTTCCCTAAAACTATTTTTCCTTTACCAGGCAACGTTATTTTGGTTGTTGAAACCTTGGTGATTCTATCTATTATGGTTCTTTCGATATCCTCCATCATTTGCTTGAAGGCAATATGGCCTTCCTTCTTGTATTCTACAAGCGGATCTCTTTGACCATAGGCACGCAATCGAACAGAGTCTTGGATTTGCTCCATATTTTCCAAATGTTCCGTCCAATGAATATCCATCGTTCTCAGAATTACTATCTTTTCCACTTTACGCAATTTATCCTCACCTATTTCTTCTTCCTTTTTTTCATATTTGGACGCACTTTCTCCATATTTATCAAAAAGGTCGGTGATATAACTCTTAAGTCCTTCGGCATTTTCTTCCGACTTTTCCAATATCTCATCCCTGAGATGATAGAATCTCTCTCTGTGCTTGCTAAGAACTTCATCATACTGAAGAACGTGTTTTCTGGAATCAAAGTGCATTCCTTCCACCTTTTTTTGAGCCGTTTCTATAACTCCGGATACCATTTTATGCTCTATCGGTTGATCTTCCGGAATTTTCAAAGTTTTCATAAGACCTTCTATTCTTTCGGATCCAAAAACTCTTAAGAGCTTATCCTCTAAAGAGACAAAAAACTGACTTTCTCCAGGATCTCCTTGACGTCCGGCTCTACCCCTTAACTGATTATCTATTCTTCTTGCCTCATGTCTCTCCGTTCCCAAAACGTATAGACCACCCAATTCACGAATTTTTTCGGCTTCTTCCGGTTTGGGTGGATTACCTCCCAAAATAATATCAACTCCCCTACCGGCCATATTTGTAGCAACCGTTACCGCGCCAAGTTGACCGGCTTGAGCGATTATCTCCGCCTCTTTTTCATGATTTTTAGCATTTAAAATTCTGTGACTTACTCCCGATCTTTTAAGCATTTCGCCCAATAATTCATTCTTTTCGATGGAGACCGTTCCCACCAAAACCGGCTGCCCCTTGTCGTGTCGCTCCTTAACCTCCTTTACTACCGCTCGAAATTTCCCCGCTTCGGTTCTAAAAACCTTATCCTCCAAAGCTTCTCTTTGCAGAGGTCGGTTAGTCGGAACCACAACAACTCTCAGACCATATACCTTATCAAATTCTTCCTCGGAAGTTTTTGCCGTTCCCGTCATACCGGAAAGCTTGTCGTACATCCTGAATAAATTCTGAAAAGTTATCCTGGCCATGGTCTTCGATTCGGCCTGAATCGGAAGACCTTCCTTGGCTTCTATGGCCTGATGCAACCCCCCGGACCAACGTCTTCCCGGCATCAACCTACCGGTAAATTCATCTACGATTATAACTTGATCATCTTTAATCACATAATGAGTGTCCTTCTCAAAAAGAGGCCTTCCCGTCTCCGGGTTTTTTGCCTGAGCTCTTAATGCTTGTTCAAGATAATGAAGGTACTTCATTCCCTTCGATTCATATATATTATCCACTCCCAAAATTCTTTCTATTTTTTCGATTCCCTCGTCGGTAAGAGTTACCGTTCTTTCTTTTTCAAACACTTCATAATCGGCCCCCGCCTCAAGTTGGGGAACCAATCTGGCAAAATCTTTATATCTTTCGGATCCCTCTTCGTCGGGCTGAGAGATGATAAGAGGTGTTCGGGCCTCATCAATAAGTACGGAATCAATTTCATCTATAATACAATAATTAAACCCTCTTTGAACCTTACCGGAAAGACCGGTGGCCATATTATCTCTCAAATAATCGAACCCGAATTGATTATTGGTTCCATAAGTAATATCGGCCCCGTAAGCTTCTTTTCTATCGACCGGTCGTAGAAAATCCTTTTCCACTCTGAAAGAGCCAAGCTCGTCTCTAACCTGATCCGTTTCTTCGTCGGCTTTATAATCGGCGTCATAAACAAAAGCCTCCCTATCCCCTATACAAGCGGTCGTAAGTCCGAGATATCCAAAAATCTGGCCCATCCACACCGTGTCTCTTTGAGCAAGATAATCATTGACAGTAACAAGATGAACCCCCTTTTCCTCTAACGCATTCAAGTAGAGTGGCATTGTGGCAGTTAATGTCTTTCCTTCACCCGTTTTCATTTCCGCAACATCACCACGATGAAGGATGATGGCTCCCATTACCTGCACATCATAATGTCGCTGTTTCAATGTTCTTTTTGCCGCTTCCCTAACCAAAGCATAAGCTTCGGGTAAAATATCGTCCAAAGTTTCTCCTTCATTCAATCTTCTTTTAAATTCGTTCGTCTTTGCCTGCATCTCCTCTGCAGACATTTCTTGAATCTTTTCCTCCAGATCGTTTATCTCTTCTACGATCGGTTTGATTTCTTTCAGGTACTTATCATTCGGATCCCCGAAAATTTTGTTCAAAATCGACATAGTCGGTGTATTTTTGTGTTTAAAACTAATCTTAGAGATTCTTTTCTTCTCGAATCTTTTTAGCTTCCCTTGCTCCTTTTCTTTTTAAGGTAGCTTGCTTACTTTTATATTCTTTAATCTGTCTTTCCAGTTCATATCTCACCTCGGAGACAGCTTCCTTGGGAGTCGTGGAAGCATCTTCCGCCCTGATAGAAACTCCCGGGCAAAAAATTTGAGCTTCAATTCTGTAAACATCTCCTTTGTTTTGCCCTTGGGTAATTTTCTCCACTTCTATTTCCATCTCCACCGCCTCTTCCTCAACGGCTTCGGATATGAATTTTTCAACTTTTCTGAGCTTTTCACGGATGTAATCCTCCAAGTGCCCGGTGAGTTCCATGTTTTTTGTTCTGATTCTTGTTTCCATAATTTTATTTTATATTTATATATCTTATTTCTCGTTCCAGTTTTATATTGAATTCACTCATAACCTCCTCGGTAGCCTTATCGATCAAGCTTTTTACATCTTCCGAAGTCGCTGCACCTTCATTAACTATAAAATTAGCATGTTTTTCGGATATCTTGGCGCCCCCTACGGAAAACCCCTTCATTCCAACACTTTGAATTAAAAATCCCGCCGGGATAATCTCTTGTTGATTGAACTTTTCCACAAGAGGATGCTTTTCAATTATTTCCGAGCTTTCTATCTTTCCCACCGGATTTTTGAATACACTCCCCGCCGAAGGATATTTCATCGGATGCTTTTCATTTCTATGCGCCAACATCTCTTCCGTTTTTCTTTTGATTTCTTCTATTTTGCCCTTTTTCAATCTTAGCGACGTCGATATTATCACCGCACCCATCCTTTTGAACGTACTGTTTCTATAAGAGAAATCAATTTCTTCAATTTTTAAAACTTTCTTTTTTTTATTTTCAATAATTTCGATTTCTTCAATCAAATCAGCCATGGAGAAACCAAAGGCTCCCGCATTTCCGTAAACAGCTCCTCCCACGGTTCCCGGAACTCCCATTGCCCACTCCAATCCTTCGAATGAATTTTTCAAAGCGAACCCGGAAAGCCTGGGCAAAGAAACTCCCGCATCCGCTCTGATCAAGTCGTCATCAAGAAACTCTATCTCTCCACTTCTTAGTTTAACCACAAGCCCGGGAACCCCCTCGGAAGACACCAGAACATTACTTCCTCCGCCCAATATGGTAACTTCCAGACCCAGATCTTGAGCCTGTAAAACGGCTCCCTCCAATTCCTCTCTTTTTTCTACCGACAAGAAAAACTCAGCCGGACCTCCTATCTTCAAAGTCGTCTCATCCGCTAATTTATAATCCTTGATTAATTTCATATCCCTTCCGGTGCCATCAGTTGACCCATAAAAAGTATCGCACCGGTATTAGCCTCTTCAATAACAAAGAAAAACGGTCGATTGAATTCCACCGGCATAGGAGCCGACTCCAATCTCATTTCTACCGCAGTAGCGGCGGCGGCTTCAGTTCCTTTCTCATCAATCTCAATAAAAGAACTATGAAAAACCTCACTCATGAAAACATTTAAATCCAATTGCTCCAAATCAACCATCTTTGAGAAATCAGCTTCTCTCGGGTTGAAAGCTTGCTTGATTCCGATCTCTTGCAGAGCGTCCGCCAGCTTCAAATCATCTTCCAAGACAAATTTGGGAAAGCGCAAAACTATTTCCCTTTTATCAGTCGGTCTCATGGCCTCAAAATTATTTTGATCCAATTCGGAGTAAATATCGGCAAGACTTCCATCGGTGGGCATAAAAGCGTGGAAAAGGTAATCTCCTCCCAGATACTCCATCGTTATCGCATGTAGTTTCTCACTTGCCGCATATTTATATTCTCCTTTGTTTTCCATCATCTCCACTTCAACTTCTCCGTCTTTTCCGTA
>PWPS01000038.1 GCA_003557065.1 Candidatus Nealsoniibacteriota bacterium
ATGGTAATAAAGCTGGGAAGAAACGGAAAATTCGCTGCACGCTTTGAATTTTCCGTTTCTTCCCAGCTTTATTACCATTTTCCCCTTTTTACACTCTTTGCACTTTTCATCGGTCTCTTTGATTATATTTTGCTTCTCCAGGTTTTTTTCTTTGTCCTTTACATTTTCAATAAAGGGTTGGTAAAAATCTTTTAGAACCTTCCGCCAATCTTTATTACCTTCCGCTATTTTATCCAGGTCTTCCTCCATTTTCGCGGTAAATTTGAGATCGACAATTTCCGGAAAGTGTTTTACTAAAAGATTACTTACCACCATTCCGACATCGGTTGCATGGAGTTTTTTATCTTCTTTTTTTACGTACCCTCGATCCTGTATGGTGGATAAGGTCGGTGCGTAAGTTGAAGGTCTGCCCACACCGTTCTTTTCCAGCTCTTTAATCAATGTCGCTTCGGTGTATCTGGGAGGGGGAGTGGTTTCTTTCTTCGGAGCCTCCAGTTTATCCAAGGTCAACTTTTTTCCCTTCGATAAATCGGGAAGAGTGCTTTCCTTCATTTTTATCGGGTAAACCTTGGTAAATCCGTCAAAAATGATTCTTTGTCCGGAGGCCTTGAATAGATAATTTTTTTCATTATTCGCCTCTATATCCACCTTTATTCGCTTTAATCTTGCAGCAGCCATTTGGGAAGCTAAGAATCTTTTTCTAATCAATTTGTACAGTTTTTTCTCTTGCGCTTTTCCCGAAACATCTTTCTTTTCGGGATTGGTCGGTCTTATCGCTTCATGAGCTTCTTGAGTGTTTCCTTTTGATTTGTAATTTCTATCTTTGTAATATTTTTTTCCGTATTCCGATTCTATTATTTTTTTGGCTTTAGCTTTTGATGAAGTCGAAAGATTGAAAGAATCGGTTCTGTGGTATGTGATAAGTCCTTTTTCATAAAGAGATTGTGCTAAGCTCATCGTATATTTGGCAGAGTAGTTCAATCTTATCCAAGCGTCTTGTTGAAGTGTGCTGGTCGTGTAAGGTGGATAGGGGTCCCTTCCGGTTTCCTTCTCCTCCATATCTTTTACTTTGAAGGAAGCACCTTTCTCAAGATCTATTTTCGCTTCTTTCATTTCCTTTTCATCGGTAATTCCCGGGTTTTTTATTTTTTCCCCCTCTATTTCAACCAGTTTGGACCTGAATGAAGCGGTGCTTTTAAGGTGTGCGTAGATTAACCAGTAGGTTTCCGGGTTGAAATCGATTATATCCCTTTCCCTTTCCGCCACCAATCTCAAAGCTACGGATTGAACTCTTCCGGCGGAAAGAGAAAAATCCCTATAAATCTTCTTCCATAGCACCGGAGATAATTTATATCCCACCAAGCGATCGAGTATTCTTCTTGCTTGTTGGGCGTTCACCAGATCGTCATCTATCTTTTTCGGCTCTTTTAGAGCTTCTTTGATTGCCTCTTCGGTTATTTCGTGAAATGTGACTCTCTCATAGTTTTTCAGTTTCAAAATCTCTTTAACATGCCAGGAAATTGCTTCACCCTCACGGTCCGGATCGGTGCTGAGAATTATTTTTTTTGCATTTTTTATCTCTTTTTTCAGTTCCGAGACGGTTTTTTTCTGCCTGGAGGGGATAACGTATTCCGGTTCAAAATTATTTTCAATATCAACTCCCAAAGATTTTTCGGGCAAATCTCTTATATGTCCCTTTGTTGAGAGTATTTTATATTCTTTCCCTAAAAATTTTTCCAGGGTTTTTGATTTGGTTGGTGATTCTACTAAAATTAATTTCATAGCTTAAAAATACTATCACGTATCGGGCTAACTGAAAAGAGTACTTGACAAATTTAAGATATATAATATAATAATATCCCTTGGTTCTTTGAGATTATCTACGAAGGGTTCACTCTACCGGACTTTCTTTGAAAGACCGGTAGAGAAAAAGGAACAAAAATCCTCCTTATATCCCTCCTTTCATTTTATTTTTCGTTCCGGAACCTTCTCTCCTTTTTAAGGTGGGTATTTCGTTTCGAATTCGTTATCGAACTCGGGACGGATCTTCGTAGATAATCTCAAGGAACACAAATCAAGGAGGTGAGTCATTCCGATGTGTAATCTGAAGACGGAAGAAGAACTTAATTTGCCGGAAGGGTATGAAGTCAAAGAAGTGGAAGATTTTATCTTCATCGTCAGAGACGGAAAAGAAGTTGCCATTCTGGGTAAAATGACTTCATTGCCACAGATTAAAAGAGAGGTCATTCGTCACTTTAATGGAACCGAGTAAAGCTCGGTTCTTTTTTATATGGTCTTCTTTTCCGGATTTTTCAAAATCTCTTCAACTATTTTATTCATTACTTCCTCTATTGATTTCTCCTCTTTATGGCTGAATTTACCCAAGGCGATATCTCCCGCCGATTTACCGGACTGTGTCCCGACTCCGAATCTGACTCTCCAAAAGTCTTTTGTTGCAAGATGATCTATTATGGATTGAACCCCCTTATGGCCGGCGGAACTTCTATTTTTATCTATTTTTGCTTTACCGAGCAGAATATCCGTGTCGTCGTGGACTACAAGCAAGTTTTCCGGCTTTATCTGGTAATAGTTGCAAAGCTTATGAACGGAGATTCCGGACCTGTTCATAAAGGTCATCGGTTTAAGAAGGATTGTATTTTCCTTTTTGGATATCTCTCCTGAAAATTTTTTTTCCACCTTGAAAAGAGGAAATTCTTTTTCCTCTGCAAAGTGATCAAGCACTCTGAAGCCGATATTGTGGCGAGTTTTTCGGTATTTTTCTCCCGGATTTCCTAGTCCGACTATCAATTTCATCTTTTTTAGTTAAAAACAAGGTCGTCGCTTTTACTTAGATTAATGATAATATATATTATTCGGATAAACAAACTTATTGCGTATGGGTAAACACTACGGGTGGCATCCGGTATATCCGGGGGATGGTTGTTATTTTTGGACGTAGATAGTCTATATTATTGTATTTTAATTGGATTTATTGTATAATATAATAACAGTTGAAGGGAGGTGAGTTTATGTGCTGGAGAAAGTTTTCTTTTCTTCGTTTGATCTACTTAATGTTCAGGTTGGGACCCAAAGAGGTCATAAGAAGAATAGAGGCTGATTGTTTAACGGGTCTTGCTCGTAAGGAAAAAGCCGTAGAAGAATTGAGAAAGGAGATTAAAAGAGCGCAACGATACGACAGACCACTTTGCTTGGCTTTTATGGATCTTGATAATTTCGGTAGAATCAACAAGGAGTATGGTCATTCCGAGGGTGATAGAACTTTGGCGGAGTTCGGTAGAGTAGTTTCCGAAGAGATTAGAGGGACAGATTATCCGGCCAGGTTCGGAGGTGATGAGTTTCTTCTTATTTTTCCGGAGACGAAATATGAGGATGCGATAAAGGTTATTGACAGAATCATATTCGAGGCGAGGAAGATGAAATTTCCGATTGATTTTTCTTTCGGACTTTCCTCTTACCGGAAAGGAGATACGGTTGAATCTATGAAAGAAAGAGCCGATTTTGAAATGAGAAAAAAGAAAAAAGAAAAGCTTTAAAATGGACCGGGAAAATCCCCGGTCTTTTATTTGTCAAACGACTTCAAATCTGCTAGAATTTACGAAGTATGAAAGAATTTTTAAAAGAAACTGTAAAAACCATAATCCTGGCAGCGATTATTGTTATTCCGGTCAGGACTTTTATTTTTCAACCCTTTCTGGTGAGGGGTTCTTCAATGGAGCCGAACTACCATCAGGGCGATTATTTGTTGGTTGATCAACTTTCTTACCGATTCAGAAATCCGGAAAGAGGAGAGGTTGTTGTTTTTCACTCACCGGTTCCACCGCAAAGAAGATATATAAAAAGAATAATAGGATTGCCCGGTGAAGCCGTTTTTTTGGAAGATGGCGTAATTTATATAGAAAAGGGTGGAGAAAGAGTCTCTCTTGATGAAGACGACTATTTGCAAATTGAGACACCGGGAAGTTTTGAAATTTTTCTGGGCGATGATGAATATTTCGTTCTGGGGGATAATAGGGGAGCTTCACTTGATTCCAGGAGCTGGGGAAATTTACCGGGGGAAAATATAATCGGAAGAGTGGGATTTCAACTTTCTCCTTTTTCAACTTTAGCTCACACCGTTACCCCTCAATTAAATTAAATATGGCGGATCAAAGCTTTCAAAAGCCGACGGGGACTCAGGATATCCATGGCAGATATCAGGATTATTTTTGGAAAATTGAAAAAGTTTCTCGGGCTGTTTCGAAACAATATAACTTTGAAGAAATTCAAACTCCTTTGTTCGAGAATGAAGAGCTTTTCATTCGTAGCGTCGGAGAGGCGACCGATATAATTCAAAAAGAAATGTATTCTTTTGAAACGAAAGGGGGAGATAAGCTGGTTTTGAGGCCAGAAGGTACTGCTTCGGTCGTAAGGAGTTATATCGAAAATGATTTCTATAAAAAACCTCAACCGGTAAAGTTTTACTATATAGGTCCCTTTTTCAGGTATGAAAGACCTCAAAGAGGGCGCTATAGACAATTCCACCAATTCGGATTGGAAATTTTGGGGGTAAAATCCGCGGCACTGGATGCACAGTTAATCCAAGCACTTAGAAGTATTTTTAAAGAATTGAAATTGGAAGTGATTTTTTCCATAAATAGCTTGGGGGATGAAAACTGCAGACCCGAATACAAGAAAAAACTTAAAAAATTTTTAAACAAGAACAAGGAAGACCTTTGTGAAGATTGCCAAAGAAGACTAAAAGAAAATCCACTCAGAGTTCTGGACTGTAAAGAAGAAGAATGTCGCAAAACGATTGAGAATGCTCCACAAATTGTCGATCATCTCTGTAAAGCCTGCAATAAAGACTTTAAAGAAGTTTTGGAACTTTTGGATGAGCTGGGTCTTTCTTATGAGCTTGACCCTTTTTTGGTTCGTGGACTGGACTACTATACCAATACCGTTTTTGAGATATTTACGGAAAAGGAAAAATTGGCGCTGGGTGGTGGAGGAAGGTATGATGGATTGGTAGAGATGCTGGGAGGCAGGGAAACTCCCGCTTGCGGTGGTGCGGTCGGTATAGAAAGAGTGATAGAGGCTATGAAAAAGGCCAAAATAAAACCGGAGAAAGAAGATAAGCGTGTTTTTCTCGCTCAACTCGGTGATTCGGCAAAAAAAAGAGCATTCAGATTATTCGAAGAATTCAGAGAGGCGGAAATTCCGGTATATGAAACAATGGGAAGAGATTCTTTAAAATCTCAGATGGCAAGGGCGGATAAGGTCGGAGCCGAATTTACCCTGATTTTGGGAAGGCAGGAGTGTATAAAAAACGAAATAATAATAAGAGAAATGAAGACCGGAAAGCAAGAAACGGTTTCTCTTGATAAGGTAGTTGAAGAAATCAAAGAAAGATTGTAAAATAACAGAGCGTTGTGCTTATGGGCTGTATTTTTTGTAAAATAGTTGAAAAAGAACAGAAAGCGGATATTGTCTACGAAGACGATAAAATTATTGCTTTTAAAAATATAAGACCTTTGGCGCCGGTTCATCTCTTGGTTATTCCTAAAAAACACATAGAATCGGTAAAAGAGATATCCGGAGAAGATATCGATTTAATCGGACATCTCTGGGTCAAGATGAAAGATATAGCGAAAGAGAATGATTTAAAGGGGTATAAAGTAGCTGTAAATGTGGGAAAAGAAGGAGGTCAAGAGATATTTCACCTACACTATCATCTTTTGGGGGGTTGGAAATCGAAGAAGGACAGAGATATTCCCAATATGCCCTGAACTTGACAGTTTCCAAAAGTTAAATCATAATTAACCGCAACGAAGATTAAAGATTAAAGATTAATTAAAATGCCTTTAGTAGTAAAAAGAAGAACTAAAGAAAACAATTCTCGATTGGTTCACCGCTTCAACAAAGAAGTCAGGAAGTCGGGAATAATCAATGAAGCCAGAAAAAGAAGGTTTTTTGAAAAGCCTCTTAACGATACGGCTAAAAAGAAGAGAGCTTTAAGAAGGTTGGAGCTTAAGGCCGAATATGATAGAAAAAGGAAACTTGGAAAACTCTAATGGTTGAGTTTAACAACTTAACCGAGGAAGATATTCCGGTTGATGATCTTGAAAGTTTAGCGCATAAAGTCGGTGGCGATCGTGATATTTCGATCGCTTTTTTGTTACCTGAAGAAATGGCTACACTGAATGAAAGATACAGAAAAAAGAAAGGAGCTACGGACGTTCTTTCTTTTGAGGGTGATGGAGATTATTTGGGAGAGGTTTTGATTTGCCCCCGAGTGGTAAAAAAAGTAGCCGAAGAAAACAATCTTAAGTATGAAGATGAAATCAGAAGAGTTTTAGTTCACGGAATACTTCATTTAATGGGTTACGATCATCAAACGGAAGAGGAAATGAAAAAGATGAGAGACATCGAAGAAAGGCATCTGTTTTGTTGAAAAGTTTTATCAAAAAAGTTAGAATGACTACAGCAAGTCATTCTTTTTTAAACACTTAAAGCAGTCAAACTCATGAATAAAACCCCTATTATTGCCGGCCTGGATATCGGAACTTATGCCACAAAATTTCTTGTTGCCAAAGAAAGGCCCGACGAAAGGGGTTTTGAAGTTTTAGGAAGAGGGATTAATCTTTCGGAGGGTGTAAGGAAAGGAGTGGTGAGTAGCAAAAACAAGGTTTCCGAAAAGATAGCAGAGACCATAAAGCAAGCGGAAAGAGAGGCCGGGAGAGAGATTAATGAGGTTTATGTAAACATAAACGGAAGTCATATATTTTGTATAAATTCAAAAGGGTTGGTCTCCGTTTCTCGTGCTGATGAAAAAATATCCGGTCAAGATTTGGAAAGAGTTATCGAAGCGGCAAAAACCTTTTCACTTCCCTCCAATAAAGAAATAATAGAAGTAATCCCGCAAGAATATATAGTTGATGATGAAGGGGGAATAAAGGAACCCTTGGGACTTAAGGGAATAAGATTAGAAGCCAAAATTTTAGCGGTGGGAGGATTTACTCCCTATATAGAAAATACCTCCGAAGCCGTTATAGGTTCCGGATTGACTGTAGGTGATATCTTTCTTGGATCTTCGGCAAGCGCCAGAGCCGTTTTGGACAGTCAGGAAAAAGAATTGGGAGCGGCGGTTGTGGATTTGGGAGCGGCTACGACATCGATAGCTGTTTTTGAAGAAGGGGAAATGGTGCATACCGCAGTTATTCCTATCGGAATGCAAAATGTACGTAACGATATCGCTATCGGGCTTCGTGTTTCAATTGAAGCGGCTGAAAAAATACTTGAAGAGATGGGGTCCCACATACTGGGTGAAGCTACAACAAGAAGAAAGGTGGTTGATGTTCCCGGTGGAGATATAACTTTCAGAGAAAAGGATTTAAAAGATATTGCAAAGGCTCGCATTGAAGAAATTTTTGAACTTGTTGATGAGGAGCTTGAATCGATTGGTCGATCGGGACTTTTGCCTGCGGGAATAGTCCTTACCGGCGGAGGAGCGAAGATGGAGCATTTGATTGATTTTGTTAAAGAGAAAACCGAATTACCCGTCAGAGTAGGAGCTCCCTCAGAGTTTTATCCTTCTCAGGAAGACCCTTCTCTTTCCGTGGTTTGCGGATTGGTAAAGCTCGGATCGGATAGCTTTAAGGGGGGAGGATTTATGGATTTTAGTTTTGATGGAGGATTAACCAAAAAAGTTAAAAAAGTTCTTAAGATATTCATGCCATAACCACTAAAAATATGCCAAAACAGTTACCGAAAATTAAGGTGGTTGGTATAGGGGGTTCCGGAGGGAATGCCATCACCAGGATGATGGGCTGCGAGATAAAAGGTATCGAGCTCATTGCCATGAATGCCGACTTTCAGGACTTGGAGAAGGCCGAGGCTGATAAAAAGATAAGAATCGGTAAGGAACTTACCGAAGGCCTCGGTGCCGGGATGAATCCCGAAACGGGTGAGAAAGCGGCCAAAGAAAACGAGGAAGAAATTAGAGAAGCCTTAAAGGGATCGGAAATGATTTTTCTTACTTGTGGTTTGGGTGGTGGGACCGGAACGGGTGCTTTGCCGGTAATTTCTCAAATTGCCAAAGAGACCGGCGCCCTTACCATCGCCGTAGTTACCATGCCGTTTTCTTTTGAAGGAAAAGAAAGGCAGAAGATAGCCCAAGAAGGACTGGAAAGAGTTAAGGGAAAGGTTGATACTCTTATTCCGATTGCGAACGATAAACTTTTAACCACTCTAGATTCCAATGTGACTCTTAGCGAAGCTTTTTGGCACTGTGATGAAATATTACGTCAAGCCGTTCAAGGGATTTCCGATCTTATCGTTCTGCCGGGAATAATAAGTATAGATTTTGCCGACGTCAAAGCGATAATGAAGAATTCCGGGTCGGCTCTTTTCGGAAAAGGGACCGCTTCCGGCTCAAGAAGAGGAGAAGAGGCTGCCAACAAGGCTCTTGATTTGCCTCTTGTCGATCTTTCTTGTGAAAATGCGCAAGGTGTTCTTTTTAATGTTGTCGGAGGAGAAGATCTCTCCCTGGCCGAAGTTAACGATATTGCAAAAATAATAAAAGAAAGAGTCTCTCCTGATGCTCAAGTTATTTTTGGTGCCGTAGAGGACAAAAATATGAAAGAGGGAGAAATTAAAGTGACCGTCATAGCCACCGGCTTCTAAGAGGTTGACAACTCTGCAAACAAAGATTAAAATTTTATTAGTAGTTATTGATAATAATTACTAATAATGAAATTGAGAACAACCTGCAAAGGGTTGTTTCAAAATTCTAAATTGATAATTTCAATCAGACATGATTTCCAAAGTTGAAAAAAGAAACGGAGAAAAAGTTGATTTTGATAAGTCAAAAATCGAAGAAGCCGTCTTTAAGGCTTTGACTTCCGCAAAGGAAGGAGGAGAGATCGAATCCCGGGAGGTGTCCGACCGGGTTTTTGATTTACTTCTAAGAAGATTCAGTCGGGATGAGATTCCCCATGTTGAGCAAATTCAAGATATTGTGGAAGAGGTTTTGATTGTTGAAGGTTTTACCAAATCGGCTAAAAACTTCATTATATACAGAGAGAAAAGGAGGGAAATAAGAGAAACGGAGGCGGAGCTGGACAAGTCTATGGAGATAATCGGCGATTACATCGATGAGCTGGACTGGGAAGTGAAAGAGAACGCCAATATGACCTACTCTTTGCAGGGATTGAATCAATATGTTACCTCTCATGTTTCAAAGGAATATTGGCTTAATAAAATTTATCCCAAGAATGTCAGGGAGGCGGCCAAAGAAGAAGATATGCATATTCATGACTTGAACCTTTTGGCAACCTATTGTTGTGGATGGGATTTACAAGATTTGTTAATGAAGGGTTTCGGTGGAGTGGCTTCCAAAATAGAATCTTCACCACCGAAGCACCTTCGTCCGGCTCTGGGTCAGATAGTAAATTTCTTTTTTACGCTCCAAGGAGAAAGTGCAGGAGCTCAAGCTCTTTCCAATTTTGATACTTTCCTTGCTCCGTTCGTCGCCTTTGATAAATTGAGCTATAAAGAAACCAAGCAGGCGATGCAGGAGTTTATGTTTAACTGCATGGTTCCGACCAGGGTAGGATTTCAAACCCCTTTTATAAACGTTTCTTTGGATGTGAAGGTTCCGGAACACTTGAAAGAGCAGCCCGTAATAATAGGAGGAGAGCCTCAGGATGCGGTTTACGGAGAGTTTCAAAAAGAGATGGATATGTTGAACAGGGCGTTTTATGAAGTTCTTATGGAAGGGGATGCCAAGGGCAGAGTTTTTACCTTTCCGATTCCTACCATTTCAATTACCGATGATTTTGATTGGGATAATGAAACTCTTGAACCGATGTGGGAAGCCACTATAAAGTACGGAATAAACTACTTTTCCAACTTTATGAATTCTGATATGAATCCGGAAGATTTCAGGAGTATGTGTTGTCGCCTTCGCTTGGATAATACGGAATTGATTAAAAGGGGTGGTGGACTTTTCGGAAGTCAACCGCTTACCGGATCGATTGGAGTGGTGACCGTCAACTTGCCCAGGATAGGATATCTGTCCAAAACCAGGCAAGAGTTTTTTGCCCGCTTGGAAGAGATTATGGACTTGGCGAAACAATCTTTGGAAATAAAAAGAAAGGTAATAGACGACTTTATGGAAAAGGGTCTTTACCCTTATAGCAGACATTATCTTTCAGCTGTAAAAGAGATGAGAGGAAGTTATTACGGTAATCATTTTTCCACTATCGGGTTGTTGGGAATGAATGAGGCTTGTCTTAATTTTCTGGACAAAGGAATCGCTACCGAAGAAGGAAAGAATTTTTCCGAAGATGTACTTGATTTTATGAATGAAAAGCTCGTTGAATATCAAAAAGAAACCGATCATCTGTATAATCTGGAAGCTACTCCCGGAGAAGGAACTTCTTATAA
>PWPS01000015.1 GCA_003557065.1 Candidatus Nealsoniibacteriota bacterium
AAATTATCAATCTCATCTTTTGCAAGCATTGCTAATTCGTCCTCTCCTTCGGCCAACTCTCTATTGTCGGCCAACTCTTTTTTCGCAGCCTCATAGGAGTTTATTTTCTTTACTATTTCTTCCAAATCATTTCTTCTTTTGGAAAGATCACCGAAAAGAGCCGGATCGGAAATTTGATCGGGATTACTCAATTTTTCGGTTACCTCCTTGTATTCTTTTTTTATTTCTTCTATCTTTGACATGATATTTATCCTTAATCTGCAATTTTTAACTCATATCCGGAAATGGATTCAATCTATTAAAATTATGATTGTTTATAATTGTTTTGTAAAGAAAAAGCCCTCACTTTAAAATAATAAGAAAGGGCTTTTATTGAACTGTTTCGCTATTTTTCTTCCTCTTTTTTGTCTTCTTTATTTGCTTTCTTTTCTTCTTTTTTATCTTTACCTTCTTTTTCCTTTCTAGCTCTTTCAACTTTTTTATTAAACTTCTCGACTCTTCCCATCTTGTCAACTATTTTTTCCTTTCCGGTATAAAAAGGGTGACAGTTAGAGCAAATCTCAACTTCCAGCCCCTTTTTTGTGGACATGGTTTCGAATGCTTTTCCGCAAGCGCATTCTACTTTTGTTTTTTCATATTGAGGATGAATATCTTTTTTCATAAGTTTGCATAAGGCTAATATTTAAGCTAAAATTATTGTACCAGAGATTAATCAAGGAATCAAGTCGTTTTATTTCTTCAATTGGCGATTGAAGTTGATTTTCTTGATTTTTTACGGATTAATGTTACACTACAAAAACGTTTGAAGAATTTAATTACGAATAATATGAGCACCAAAGAAGAAAAAAAAGAAAAAACCGTCAAGATCGACGTGGAAGAGCTCGGTAAAGCGGGTCTACATTTCGGACACTCTTCCTCTAAAAGGCATCCGAATATGGATCCCTATATCGATGGAATGAAGGGTGAGGTACATATCTTGGACCTGATTAAAACTGCTGAAAAATTAGAGCAATCTTTAAAGTTTTTAGCGGAAAAAAAGAAAGAAGAAAAAGAAATTTTAATCGTCGGAACCAAACCGCAGATGGAAGGATTGGTTAAAGATTTTTGTAAAAAGCATAACTTCTCCTATATCACTTACCGATGGATCGGAGGATTTCTAACTAACTTCAGTGAAGTTAAAAAAAGAATTATCCATTTGAATGATCTTCTTAAAAAGAAAGAATCGGGTGAGTTAGATAAATACACCAAGAAAGAGCAACTGGAAATCGACAGGGAGATCGAGGGATTGGAAAAGAAATTCGGAGGGGTTAAGAATCTAACTTCCGTTCCGGATTTGATGTTCGCCTTGAATATGGATAAAGATGAGTTAGCTATTGAAGAGGCCAAGAAAATGGGGATGCAAGTTGTAGCTGTTTGTGATACCGACTGCAATCCGATGATTGTAGATTATCCGATTCCCGCTAATGATGATGCTATAAGTTCGATAAAGTTGATTTTAGATAAATTTGACGAATTTATAAGTTAAATTTAAAAATATGGCAGACATACAACAAATTAAGGAACTTCGCCAAGAAACCGGTGTTTCCATGATGAAGTGCAAAAAGGCACTGGAGGAAGCTAACGGGAATGTGGAAGAAGCTAAAAAACTTCTTCGTGAATGGGGGCAGAAGTTAGCGGGAAAGAGATCCGACAAGGAGGTAGGGGAGGGTGTTATTTCCAGCTACGTCCACACGGATAAAAAGACGGGGGCGATTGTCGATTTGAGATGTGAGACCGATTTTGTTGCTAAAGGAGAGGATTTTCAAAAACTCGCACATGAAATTTGTCTACAAATAGTGGCCACCGATCCCAAATACCTTAACGAAGACGACATTCCCGAAGGAGACCTGAAAGAAGAGAAAAAGATAATTATTTCTCAGATGGAAGATTCCGATGATGCAAAAAAACCGGAACAGGTAAAAGAGAAGATTGTCGAGGGGAAAATGAAAAAGTTTATGGAGGCAAGAGTTTTACTGAATCAAAGATGGGTTAAGGATGATAGCAAGACGATTCAAGACTTAATAAACGAATACGTAGCGAAGATAGGGGAAAGTATCGAGATAAAACGATTTACTCGATACCAGATATAATTCAAAATAGGCGCTTTTTGCGCCGAAAAGCCAGCTTAGCTCAGAGGCCAGAGCAGCTCTCTTGTAAAGAGCGGGTCGTCGGTTCGAATCCGACAGCTGGCTCAAGATCGGTGATTGCCGGACCAATTTTCATGGTGGGTGTTGACAATCAAAAGCATATGGATTACAATGGACAGTACGTTGAGAGAAGAACCTTAACAATTATAGATCCACACGTTCATTTTTGGTTTTTTAGAGCTGTTTCGAAGACTCCTTTTTTGAGAGTTTGATCCTGGCTCAGGATGAACGCTAGCGGCGTGGATAAGGCATGCAAGTCAAGGGACTCTCTTAGTGCTTGCACTTTGAGAGGACCGGCGAACGGGTTAGTAACACGTGGGTAACATGCCGTCAAGACGAGGACAGTCTGGGGAAACCCAG
>PWPS01000050.1 GCA_003557065.1 Candidatus Nealsoniibacteriota bacterium
AAACAAGAGTTTCTTTTTCAGCGGTATTGATATTGGGCTGATTGTCAATCCTGCAAGAGTCTCTTTGATTTATCAAGCTCTTAATTTCTTTGTCCTTCTCGCTTACGACCCTCTCTTTTTCTCGCAACCTGCCTCTTGTTTCAATGTAGCTCTCTTCTAAAAAATCCAACTCTTCCTTCAGTTTTTCTATCTCTTTTTCCGATTTCTCTCTTTCCTTTTCCAAACTATTTACTTCCTTTCCCTTCTCTTCTTGATTGTCGGACGTATTACAATAATCGTCTACGTTTACCACTTTGGCAATTCCTTGATTTTTTATATCTTCAACTCGTTTTTCTCCTATACCGCTAACCTCAAGCAAGTCATTTAAACTGCAAAAGGGTCTTTTTTCAATTAGTCTTTTCGCAAAGGCGGGTCCTATTCCGATAATTTTTTCAAGACTACTTGTGTCGGCCGTATTGATATCTATCTTCTTTTCTTTCTTATCATTCTCTTTTTCAATCTCCCTTTCTTCCCGTTGCGCTGCACTTTTTTCTTTGGTTATCTCAATCAATCTTATCAAACTCTCTTTTTGTAAGGTGAAATCTTCATTATGATTTTTGTCATCTTCTATCTTTTTGTTATCTCTTGGATTGTTTTCAAACCTTTTATTACAAACAAAATCTTTTATTTTTTCGGCGGTTGTTTCTCCGATTCTATCTATCCGTGTAAGATCGTTCAAATTGCTTATACTGGAGGTCTCAACAATTCTTTCTGCAAGAACTTCTCCGACTCCCGGGATTTGTATTAACTTTTCTTTACCCAATTCGTTTATATTCGAAAGACAGCTGCTTTTATCTTCCCTTTCTTTCCTTTCATAATTTTTACCTTCTTCTTGGTAAAAAGGATCTTCACTTGTTTCCGAATCAACCGAACCCAATGTTATATTTTCCGCATTGGTTAAAGTGGTACTCTGGAAAGGTAACTGTTGCGGAGCCAATAAAAAAAGAGCTCCGATTGAAAGGAGTATGAATATAAAAAAGAGGCTTTCTTCAAGCATTTTTATTTTATAGATTGATTTTATAAATTACTAAAATTATATCAAAAATTATATTCTCCTTTCAAATTATAAAACCCGATCCATACCTGCCGGGGAAGCTTAATAAAAAATCTATTGACTTTTCCTTTATTAAGAAGTAAAATCCGATTACAAAAGATGAAGGGGGATTGTTGATGAAAGAATTGAAGGCCAATGAAAAGCCACGACCGGTCAAGAATGTAGAGAAAAAGATTGATTATGAAGTGCTTTGGGCTTCTGCCAAAGCGGGGAGTGCTTATATACCAAGAAAGCTTCCCACGAAAAACTAAAGACTCCTTCGGGAGTCTTCTTTTTATTAATTGGAAAAAATCCAAAATAGGTTTAGAAAGTAGACTGAAAGAGCAGATTGTCATACCGGTCCCAATAACGAAAAAGGGCATATTGAAAGCATGTTGACGTCCGACTTCAACAGTAAGACTTCAACAGTCAATAACGAAAAAGGGCATATTGAAAGCATGTTGACGTCCGACTTCAACAGTAAGATCGCCGCATATAAACCTTGATTTTTTATGGTTTTCTGCTAGTATTACCTACTGTGACAAGGAGCTTTCGAATCCACTGGTCAGCTCTTTCCGGTTTTAGACCGGGTTTTATTTTCAGAAGCTACCATTTTGAAAAGAATTTTAAGGTCGGTTTTTTCCGAATAGCTGGTTTTGTATTATCCGTGGATTTTCGAAATTATAAAAAGGTCGTTTTAATTTAAAAAGAAAAAGGTTTTAGATATGAAAAAGACAATATTATTCTTCGCCCTTGTTTTTGTCAGTGCTCTTGTAATGGGAAGAACTACAGCTTACTTCACTGACAGCGTAAGTGCCGAAGGAAACAGGTTTGTTGCCGGTACTCTTAAAATAGAAATAGATGAAGAGGGATCCGATTTCTATGTTGAGTTTGAAAATATGGCACCGGGACAAAGAACGGAAGAAAAAAGCCTGATTTTAGAAAACTCCGGAAGTCTGGCTATGAAAATCACCGAACTTACGGCCGACTATCCCGAAGTTGATGAATCTCACGAGTACTGCACGGAAGGAGAAAAGTTGAAAGAAATGTTGAAGGTCTATGTCAAAGAAGGAAGCTACACCCTTATTGACGGGGAGAGTTTGGATGATCTTATTCACGGAGTTGAATTCTCAACCCAAAATGAGATTGATCCGGAAGAAACGATAACTTACAAATTTTCCTTCGAGCTTGACGGTGGGGCCGGTAACGGAATTCAGGGATGTGTTTTGGAAGAAGTTAACTTCCTTATCAAAGCTGAACAAGTCAAATAGTTACGAATTTTTTAAACTTCGCTCTTTCTTAAGTCGTAAGGGCGAAGTGAAGAAGAATTGGTAATTTTTTTATGTGTGTGAGAAATATCTTAATTTTGGTAGCGGGAGCGATAGTGTTGTTTTTACTTTTCTTTCTTTTTAATCTACAACTTCTGGCGGTCACTTCCGGATCGATGGAGCCGACTCTTTCCACCGGAAGTTTGGTGATAACTTTTGGGAGTGATGATTTTAAAGTAGGGGATATAATAACCCTTGAAAGAGACGGACTGTCGGTGACTCATCGAATTGTAGAAGAAGGGGACGATTATTACATTACCGCCGGAGATAAAAATCCCACTACTGATTCCGCACCGGTTAGAAAAGAAGATATTTCGGGAAAGGTTTTTTTAGTGATTCCTTTTATGGGTTATCTTCTTAGCTATCTGAAAGAACCTTTCGTCTTTGCAGTTATTGCCACCTTAATATTTATAATAGGAAAAAAATGAAAAGACTAATTGTTATCACTTTGCTTTTTGTAGTTTTCGGAACGGCTTCCGCTCACTTTACCGACTCGATAAAGTTGAATTCCTTTTTCGGTATCGGAACCGTAAGAATCGGACTGGAAGAGGTGAAAAACGAAGAGCATCAAAAAATATTCAAAGTTTATAATAATGGAAGTATCTCCTTTCACTATTTTTTAGAAATATCGGGAAACGGATGTGATTTCGATATAACGATAGATAGGAACGATAAAGAAGTTTACTCCGGTGCATTGGTTGATTTTTCCGGATCGAAAAAATACGAAATAGAGGATGATTTCGATGAGTGGGTTTTTTCTGGAATACCGGAAAAGGAGTGTGATACAGACTTATTTTTTAAAGCTGAAAGTAAAAACTTTTACTATCTTCGCTCTCTTGTAAATTAAAACCTACGCTGAAGCTTTATTTTATAGTAGGCTGGAAGTAGTCGTTTATCCTTACTTCAATAGGATTATAAGAGTTTATCTTTCCGTCTTTTATCTTAACCTCAAGCAAAAGACCGGTCATTGTCTCTTCCGAAAATGCTTGATCGAAAACGAAGTTGCCAAGAGAATAGGCTATTATCCCTTCTTTGTATTCTATAACCGGTTGAATTACGTGTGGATGATGACCTATCACCATGTCCGCTCCCAAATCTATCGCTCTTTCGGAAATTCTGATTTGTTCTTCATTGGGACTTTTTTGATATTCTTCTCCATAATGAATTGAAACTACCACTATATCCGAATCCGCTTCGGCTATTTTTATTCCCTCTTCAAGTCTTTCATCGCTATACCAAGCTATCCCGGGAACCGATTCGGTGGTGGCCCAACCGGGAGCACCCACCGCGCTGTAAGCAAGGAAGGCAATGATGGTATCTTTTTCATTTAAGAAAACGGGATCATAAGCGGAAAGGCCCCCTCCCACGGGAACTATTTTTTCTTTGATTAGTCTTTCTTTGGTATCCGTTAGAGCGTTTATACCCCAGTCAAAAGAGTGGTTGTTCGCAATCGAAAGAACATCGAATCCGGCATAGACAAGCCCCTCCATAGTTTCGGGAGGGGCTCTAAAAGAATAAATACTTCCTTGATTTGCTCCTTTGTCGGAAATCATACTCTCCAGATTTCCAAAAAGAATATCGAATTTTTCCAAGTCTTCTTTAATTTTCAAAAAAGGAAATCGATAATCCCCTTGACTGCGGGTTTGAAGTAGTACACCCCGATCAAGCATCACATCCCCGACGAATCCCATCGTCAGAGTGTCGGAATCCTTTCAATCCTCAGCTTCCTCAAATTCAAGATATCTAAGATCCTCTATTTTATCGATTTGCTCTTCGCTCAAATTTTCTATTTCCAACACGTCTTCCAAAAACTCATTCAATAATTTTTCTCTTCGCATTATTTGTATGGCCGCTTCCTGTATTTGATGAGTCTCTTGAAGCTTGTATTCCAATAATTGTATTTCTTGGTTCTGTCTATAAACGTAAGAACCCAAAAATATTACCAAAACAACCATCAAAACCATAAAAGATACGGAAACGGAATTTGGTAAGTCTTTTTTTAAGACCTTCATAAGTTTTATTTATTGGTTATATTCTTCTTCCAATTCAGTTGTTCCTCTTAATTCTTCCAACTCTTCTTCGGTAAACCTGATCTCCATAAGTTTAAGCATCAACTCTTGACTGGTTTGCATCTCTTTCATTCTTTCTTCCATAAGATTTAATTCTTGGACGTGGGCTCGATAATTGTAAGCGGAATAAAACGCTATTGCCGCTAACACGAACAGAATAATCAAAGACTGCACACCACCTATTGCCTTTTGTGATCCTCTCCTATTTTTGGATTTCATTTCCTTGATATTTATTACTTTTTAATTTATAATATATTACAATGTATCATTCGACATATGATACCGTGGATCGCTAATTATTAACCAAAAAGAAACTAATTTTTATGAGAAAAGATATTATCGATTCGGCCGGTTCCGGTTTCAAAAACGAAAAATTCTTTTCGATTGCTATCCTTGTACTTATTATAATAGCTATTGGAGGATTTGCAATTTTAAGAAGTGATGTAGAGTTCAATGTCGCTTCTTTAAGGGGTGAGGTTACCGATATCGAAAGAGAAGCTGAAGATGTGGAAGACGCGGAGGGTGTGGAAGATGTGGATGAAGATGAAGAAATTGCGGAAGAAGCCTCGGAAGGAGTTGAGCACTATGAAGAAGGAGTAGAAAACGGGGGAGTCGTCTTTGAAGAAACTAACAGGGAATACGGTGGCCCCGGATATGATGTGGTCGTAGGTTATGGTGAAGGACTTACTCACGTTGCTCGAAGAGCTCTTGAAAATCACCTTGAAAGGGCAACCGGCCAAGGAAACCTTACTGCCGAACACAAAGTCTTTATAGAAGACTATATTCAAAGAAGAATTGATCACTCAACCGGATGGCTTGAAGTAGGGGAAAGCATTCAAGTATCCGAATCGCTCATAAATGAAGCTATTCAAGCTGCCAATCAGCTCACCGATAGTCAGCTTCAGAATCTAAGTCAGTATACACTTTAGGATTTGGACTTAGGTGTAAAATCAAAGCGAAGCTGCTTCTTCGCCCGCGCTTTACTTGCCGAAAAGAAGCCGGAATCAAAAAAGATGGACAAAAAGTTTTTTGTAGAATTAACCAATGACCTTTACCGATTAACAATCCTCTTTCCGAAGGAGGAGCCTATTCGTATTAAAATAAGAGGGTTGGCCGATGACATTTTGACCGATTTGATTACTATTCTTCAAGGAACTTCTACGGAAAAAAGAGAGGCGGCGAAAAGAGTGGAAAGGAGTATCGGAATATTGGAATCGATGCTTGAGATTGCTGAAACTCAAAAATGGGTGAAAGAAGAAGAGTTTGAAAGTATAATGGAGAGCTATTCTTCAATAAGAAAAGAGATTGAAGAATTCAATAAGCTTCAAGAACAGCAAAAAGTAGCTGAAAAACCGCAAAAAGAAATACAAAAACCCGAACCACTTCAAGAAGAAAGAAAATCTACCGGAAGAAAGGTTGTTTCACTGAACGATAGACAAAAAAAGATTTTGGAAATATTGGAAAACGGTGCTAAGGTTCAGGTGCAGGATGTTATCGATCGACTTGATGAGAGTGTCACCAAAAGAACCATCCGAAGAGATTTCCAAAAACTTATGGATATCGATGTTGCAGAGCGGATAGGAAAAGCGAATATGACCTATTACCGGTTAAAAGAATAAGTAAGATTGATAGGACAAATGATAGGACATTAGGTTAAAATAGGACTGTCCTAACAAGTACGATGAACACACGAAGAAAATTTGGAAAATTGTATGACCGTTACGTGGAAGAGATTTATAGATTTATCTTTTTAAAAGTCTCTACTACTGATATTGCCGAAGATCTCACTTCGGAAACTTTCCGTAAGGGATGGGAAGTTTTCCAAGAAAGTCCGGACATGAAAAACCCACGCGCCTACCTTTATCAGATTGCTAGAAATTTGGTGATAGATCACTACAGAACAAAAAAAAGTCACCTTTCTCCGGAAGATATAGAACTTGTTGATGATGGAAAAAATATGGTTGACCAGGCAACGGTAAATACGGAGATGGAAAAGGTGAAGACGGCGATGGAAAATATAAATGATACTTATAAGGATGTGATCATTCTTCGTTATCTGGAAGAGATGGAGATATCCGAGGTCGCTAAAATAATGGATAAGTCCGAAGGAGCGATAAGAGTTCTAACTCACAGAGCATTAAAGACCTTGGAAGAAGAGTTGGAAAAAATGAAGGACAAAAATTAAAAAACCACCCTCCCTCGTCATTCCGGTAATTACCTCGTCATTTCCCGACAATTAACCGTCATTCCCGACTCCGATCGGGAATCTCTTCAAAAAAGATTAATAGTTAACCACTAATTTTATGAACTTATCTTTCCTAATAGCAGGCTTTTTCGGAGGACTTCTAAGAGGTGGAATGGGTCTCTTCAAATACACGGTTTCTTACAAGGATATACAAATAAGACCTTACTATTTTTCCGGGATGGTTATCCTTACCGGAGTAATCGGTTGGATCTGTGCTTGGATTGCCCGTGATGCGATAGATATCTTTCTGGAAGTAAAAGATGTCCCCGTCTCTTTTGCGCTGGTTGCCGGTTATGCCGGGGGAGACTTCATAGAAAATGTCTTCAAGATTGCAATGAAAGAACCACATCTTTTCAAAATAGGGGATAAAATAAAAAGATTGGGGAAAACTATAGATATATCGGAAGAGGACTAATTTCATCCCGTCATATTTATAATAAATAAAAAGAAAAACACCGCCTTTTGGCGGTGCTTTGATAATTAGCTTGAGAAAAACTCAAAAGCTTTTTCGGCGGTAAGCCTTGATCCTTTCCCGTAGGGAAGATTGAAGATGTGACGAAAAACGTCAGCGACTCTTTTTTGATCCGATTTTCTTGTCGTAACTCTGGTGATACTGGACCACCGTATCCGAAAAAAGTGAGGACCTCTTCCTCCTGCCATTGCCTTGAGCTTCTCGGTACATCTTGCACTATCACAACAGGTATAAGCGGGACTGATTGAAAAATCTCTTCCGTCGTAAGAATACCTTACGGAAAAATATTCGACTCTTTCTTTGTTGCATTGCGGGCAAATCATTTGCGGCTCACGGGTTTCTCCTTTTGCAATAAGCCACTCCAAGTGTTTTTCCAAAGCATTCTTATTGCTCCCGTTTTTCCTTTTCCTTATTAGGTTCAGTTGCCAGGGAATAAATCCCGGTTCGTTAAACATCAATACTTCCAGCGCTTTACCCTCTCTTTTTCCGCTTTGAAAAATGTAGGGTTTATTCGGTTCATATACCAACTAAATCATCTCCTTTGAAAAATTTGTAAGCTTCCGTGTCGGTAATGCTTTCCGAAAGACCGAAAATTTTCTTGTAAAGATTGCCGACTTTTGCTTGATCTTCAAGCGTAATGGCGATATTCAATATCTCCGAAAACTTCGGCTCGAAAATCTCCGCCCTTCCTGAAACTATCTTTCCAAGCATCTTCTTTCTACATTCTTTACTGCTACAACATGTCCAATTGTCACTAAGTTCAAAAGTGGCATCACTACCCAAACAGGATCCGTTATGGGAAACTGCAAATTCAACGATTCTTTCCCTTTTACAATGGGGACAGGTCATTTGTGGAGTTTTCTTATCGGCCTCTTTGAGAAGCTCTTCCAACCTTCCCGCCTCTTCTTGGCGATTTTCCCTTTTCAGCTCCTCCAATAGGTGATAAAGAAAGTAGTAGTCTTCAAACATTAACACTTCCATTGATTTTTGCTTCCTGCTCCAAAACGGTTTGTAAAAGAACTGCTTATCAAGCTTGTGAGTCATTTTCTCACCTCCTTAATCTTTATTTATGATACCACTAAAAACCCATTTTGTCCACCCTAAAAAAGTACTTCATTAAAAAAACCAAAAAATCAAAGTATATCGACGCCCGACTTCAAGTAACTACGCCTTGTCATTCCCGCAACCACCCCTTGTCATCCCCGACTCCGATCGGGAATCTCCTATAAAAACACCCTCCGGAAAGATTCCCGCTTCCGCGGGAATGACGCAGTGGTTGGTCATTCCAACCCTGTACCCGACCTGATCGGGTATCTCCGGGAATCTCCTATACAACCTCCCAAACATATATAACCCTCCCATTGTGAAAGCGAGGGTTTCTCCTGCAAGGAGCTCTCGGAGGTGATTTAGCATGGTTTTCGATTTTGTCGAAATAAATCACCGAGAGCGCAAGAATTAAATCTGCGCTGGAAGATTTAAATCCTGGTTCTTGCAGGAGAAAACCCGAGCGACTGTAACAGGAGAAGCAAAAACCCGTCTTATATATAAGGAGTCGTAAGCGGTCTCCTTGAAGTAAACCAAAGCTTATGAAGGATATTCAAAAACAATTGAACACGCTAAAAGCGATAAAACCCGAAAAAAACTGGGTTGCTTCGGCGCGTCAAGAAATCCTTGGAAAAAAAGAGAGTTTCTTTTCTACCTCTTTAAGTCCGAACTTTTCTTTCGGATCTTTGGCTCTGGTAGCTACTTTCCTTTTTATGGTGACCGTTTTTACATCTTTCAACATTCCGGAAGTCCAAATGACGGAAAACAAAGTTACTCCGGGAATAATGAGAATAGTTGAAAATATGAGAAATAGGGAAGCGGAAGTAGAAATAATGATGGCAACCGAATTTCCACGCGAATCGGCAATAATGAATTTTGCGGAGATTGATTTTGAAAACCTTTCCGATGTTGAGCAAAGACAACTTATAAGAGAAAGCGCCGATTATCTTTTGGCTGAAATAGATCAATTGGAAGAAAGAATTCTAAGGGTGATGGCGGTTCAAAAATAATTATTTTTGAACGGCTATTGTCTTTTTTTGAAAAAAGATTATGATAGCTTAATCGACATTTTTCAGGTTCTTTGAAAACTGAATAAAGAACAAAGAAATTTGACTGGCTTAGAAAGCCTTCCGCTTCCTTACATATTAAGAGGCGGAAAGATTGCTGGTCGGTTTCGTCGGGTTTCCCGCCGAGGCCGGCTAGTAATCGGAAAAAACTAAAGGTCGAACTCTTTACATTATTAAAAGCCGCTTTTTTCCTCTTTTTAGGTTATTGAATCATTTCTCGGGTCGAAAAAGAGAGATGGTTTTTGTAAAAAAATAATCTAAAATCACTGGAAAAAAGCATCTGAGCTTGCTTATTGCAAGCAAAAATTATTAATTCGCATGCATGCAATAAAAGTATGTGTGCTACCCAAAAAAATGAGTAAATTGACAAAGAAAATCATCGTCGCCGGTCTTGCTCTGGCAATGGCTTTCACCGCTGTTGGTGTAGGTTTTGCTACGGAAGACTTGGATGACGAAGTTGCCGAAATCAAGGCTCTTGCCGAGAGTCTGGGTATCGACGCTGACATTCTTCTTCAAAGCATGGGTATCACCGTGAACGGAGAAGAAGATGAAGACGAAGAAGCTGTGGAGGTTGTCTCCATCGCTGGAATTCCTGAAGGTTTCACCTTTACGGAAAACATGAGACAAGGTGCTAGGGGAACGGCTGTAAGATATCTTCAAGTTGTTCTTAACACCGACCCTGACACCAGAGTAGCTACTTCCGGAGCTGGATCTCCTGGAAATGAAACCGATTATTTCGGTCCCGCTACTCACAACGCGGTTGTAAGATTCCAAGAGAAGTACGCTTCTGATGTGCTTGCTCCTCACGGACTTACCAGAGGTACCGGAAATGTTTACGCTTCTACAAGAGCTAAGTTGAACCAACTTCTTACTGGTGAAGAAGCTCCGGTTGAAGATCCTACCGACCCTGACTTGGGAGCGGTATTGGAACAACTTCAAGCTT
>PWPS01000063.1 GCA_003557065.1 Candidatus Nealsoniibacteriota bacterium
GATATCGCTTATTGTCGGAGTCGGATTATTTTTCTTTGCGGAACTGATGCCCGGATTTGCCGGATCGTTGATGAATATTTCAGGAGGAGTGATCTTTGCAGGAAGTGCAGGTTTTATTTTTGGTGTTTTGGCTAAACATCATGCTCGACTTTAAAAAATAAAGTCCCCGATAAATTTCGGGGATTTTCTTTTTTTAAGTTTGTTATAGAATCGAAATAATTATATATTTATAGTAGTGGTGGGGGATATTTTTTTATAAAAAGATAGATGGATAGTAATTCTGAAACGTGCTCCATCTTTAACGAGTAGGCCTCAAATCTATTCGTAGTGGATGAAAAACATAATAGCAGAGGATGTAAAAGTGAAAAGCGTGACAAAAATAAACTTGGTAAAATTAACTAAGGGAAATGGTAAAGCTTTTGGGATTAATTGATCTTTTTGCTGCAATAATTTTAATTTCTTCCCTGATGGAATTCGAATTACCGGTGGAGTTTTTCTTTTTCGTGATAATTCTTCTTTTGGTGAAGGCGTCAATTGCGATAACCGATCCGGGAGGAATTACGGATATTTTAGTCGCTTCCGTAATCGTTTTCTCCCTATTCTTTTCAATCCCTACTTTAATTTACATTTTGGGATTTATCTTGGCAACGATTAAGGGTATAAGCAGTCTGGCGGCCGGATAAGGTAATTAAAATAAAAATATAATTTATGAAAATAGGAATAATCGGAGGAGGAATAAGTGGTCTTTCTGCCGCTTACAAACTACAAAATAAAGGTTTCGATTGTATCCTTTTTGAAGAATCCGGATATACCGGAGGTAGGTTCGAGCATGCCGTGAAAGTAATTCATCCGGAATTTCACGAATCTTTTTTTGAATTGATAGAAGATTTGGATCTTGAGGATGCGCTTGTTGATTTCAGGGGAATGGAGATGCTTGCGGAGGGTAATATAGTCCCCTTTAACGGGTTTACGGACTGCCTAAGCTATTTTTCAGACTTTGACCGAAGTAAGTACTCCAAAATGGAGGAGGAGGCTCTAAAGAGCCACTTTGACCCTTTCAGTCCGTCGGGAAAATTATTGGCTCTTCGAGAGATATCTTTAGCGGATTATCTTGATGGGTGTTCAGAGGAGTTTATAAATCAGGTAATTCATCCGCTTGTAAGTCTCACTTTCATGGATCCGATCGATATTTCCAAAATATCGGCTGAATACGGTCTTTTTAAATTCAGGTTAATTTCTGAATTCTCGCGTCCGAACGCTAAAGTTTTTGCTAAGGATGAAGGAATAAAAGTGGTTACCAATGTCTTAGAGAGAAAAGCTAGACAAAAAGGGGTTGAGTTTAATCTTTCAAGCAAGGTGGTGACGGTTGAAGACGGAGTGATTAGCTATGAAAGGGCCGGGAAATCCGGAAAAAAAGAAGTTGATCTGGTGGTTTTGGCAATTCCTACGGGAGCAATAGAAAAAATTATCCCTCATTTTTCTTGCAATGAAGTCTTTTATGAGAGTACCAAGTATTATTCTCTTGATGGTGAATACAAACCCGAGAGGGATATATTGTTTTCTCGGGCTGATGAAAAAAATATGAAAGTGTCCTTCGACGTATATCATAAGGAGCAACAGGTTTTTCCGAATGATATGAATAAAGAAGTTGATTTTAGTGCTCTTTATAAAGGAGAACCCATGCTTTTGGAGGAGACGGTAGAGGAAAATCCGTTTCCGGTTATAAAACCTAAAGCGAACTTGCCGGAAACGATGATTGGTGACGGAATTTATATTTGTGGTGATTATTTTTACTATCCTTATATAGAGACGGCTATAGCGACAACCGAAAGAGTGGTAAATGAGATAGAAAACAACTATTGACATAATTAAAGATAGTTATTATAATAAAAGAACAATAAGAAAGAGAGGAGGAGATGGGTTTGCGCTTTGAAAATCTTGTGAGATGGAGTGGAGATATAGATTATGAAGAATACCAGGAAGCGATGAGAGAAATTGTCCAGCTCATTAAAAATGGATTTTACCCTACCCTCCTTATTCATAGTGAAGGGGGGTTTTTGCCCATCTGTATAGACTTCGTTGAAGAAGTCAGAGGCAACGAATTAATTTTTGACACTTATGTTGTCGGAAGAGTCGCTTCGGCGGCGATCCCCGTTGCTTTGATGGGCAAAAAGAGATGGATGAGCAGATTCGCACATATCTTTTTCCATGATTTACAATTTAGGAATGATGAAAGAAAGAGTGAACAAAAGAAGGAAAAAAATATGAGAAAATGGTATATCAAAGCCATTGCGGAAAGATCCACTCTCTCCGAATCCCAAGTGGTAAAATTCATGCAAAAAGAAACACTTTTAAACGCGGAAAATGCAAAGAGGTATGGACTTGTGGATGAAATAGTGTAAATTCTTATTGTGAACTTGAAAGGAGGTGAAATGACGTGAGAAGAAGGAAGTGTCGTGCTTGTGGCACCCGCTATGACGGAAGGTATTGCCCTTCATGTACACCCACAGGTTGGGTGAAAAAAGAGAAGGATACCAAGAAGTGTATAGCTTGTGGCCGAATTCCAGATGATGAAGGGCATTGCAAGTGCTCACGTTAAACACCAACGAAAGACCCCTTTGAAACAGAGGGGTCTTTATCTTTGACAATAAGCAGTTTAATTTATATAATATACTATAAATTACACCGAGGAGGGATGCAAGATGGCAGAAGGTATTTTTCAGAATGTCGATGTTTGTGAAGATTTGAAGGTGAGCAGAGGAGTAAAGACGTGGCATTTTGTTCTTTCAAAGTTGGAAGATACACCCGACAAAGTATCGATGAAGCTTGTTATTTCCAAAAATAATGGAGAGGAGTATACGGCTGAATTTATTCGATTGATTCCGATCCCCGATTGGGTTTTCGGAAAGATTAAGGTTGATCTGGAAATCGTTATGGACGTGGTCTCGGGAAAGACGGATAAAATTGAGGAATTATTGGAGAAGACAATAGATCAGTTTGAAGAAGCTTTGGCTTTGGAGGTCGGTCTCGAAAATGGAGAAATATATTTTTCCGTTCGTTTCCGTAATCAGGCGGTGAGTATCTGGGATAAATGTGTAGAACCGGAAGATCTTGAAGGATATATATCCATAAAGGAGGGTAGGACTCGTAACTACCGGGCATAAAGCCCGGTTTTTTTTATGGTATAATATATGAAAGGAGGTGTTTAAATTGTCCGTCTATCCGATAGGTATAAAGATCAAAGAAAGAGAAAGCTGTCTAAAAATCGATCAACTTCTTGCTATTCTCAAGAATGTTAATTTTGAAACCGAAGCTCTTCTGAGTGATGTGGATGAGGTAATAATAAAGAAAAACCCATGTGAGAGAAAGAGGAAAGAGATAGAAAAAAATTTGGAAG
Organism: Candidatus Nealsoniibacteriota bacterium; assembly: GCA_003557065.1. Classification (GTDB taxonomy): domain Bacteria; phylum Patescibacteriota; class Minisyncoccia; order Minisyncoccales; family PWPS01; genus PWPS01. Next base: position 3,398 of record PWPS01000063.1, read on the forward strand.
AATTGGTGTTCAAAGTCGGGAGGACAATATATTACTAACCGCTCTAAAAAGGAGCGGTTTTATTTTTGAAATTAATAGGAAATTATTAGGACAAAGATAGGACAAAGCATTAATGTCCTAATGTAATTTAACCTAAAAAAGCAAGTGAGTAACTTTTTTATAAATGAAACGTCATATTTGGCAAGAAAGGTCGAACATTAAAAACCAATCCTACCTTTCGGCCTGCGAATGTAACTAAAAATTATCTTTGCATCTTGGACCGAAGGGATGGTGTTAATAAAAGAAAAAAATGAAAAAAACAATTATTGCGCTAATGATGGTCGCATTGGTTTTTCCCTTTGCAGGATCATTAGCCGCAGAAAAAGAAGATGGATTCGAGCCTCAGGTTCTGGCCAGTAATTTGGTCGGAGTTCCTTCCGCTTTTAGATTCAATACGGATCTGAGAGAAGGGGTAAGAGGTTCGGAGGTAAGATATTTACAAATCTTACTCAACACCGATCCGGTTACCAGAATTGCTGTTTCCGGGCCGGGCTCTCCGGGAAGTGAAACGGATTATTTCGGGTCACTTACCAAAGCCGCCGTTATCAGATTTCAAAATAAGTACAGACAAGAGATACTGGCTCCCTTGGGACTGACTGCGGGCACCGGTTATGTGGGAGTATCAACAAGGGCGAAGCTTAATGCGATTATCTCCGCACCGACGGATACACCCACCACGCCGACCACCCCCACTACACCGACTGAACTCAGTCAAATATTAGAAAGATTGAAACAATTGGCTGCCGCACTTGAAGCTGTTTCTTCCAGATTGGATGAGATGGAAAAGGATGTTCCGGTAGATTATTTCGAGGAGGGAAGTTTGTCGGTTACTATGAGATCCGAGATTAGAAACAAGGAAGTAGCGGCATTAGAAGAAGTGGAGGTTGCCAGATTCAGATTATCCGCTGAGGATTCAAGGGTAACTATTCAGAGAATTGATCTTTATCTTCTTAACATGTCTTTCAACCCGAACAGTACGGAGATAAGAAGAGTAATAGATTCCATCTCCTTATATGATGGAAATACTAGAATAGCGAACTCCGTAGCTGATAGAAACACTCTTGACAGAGATACCGGACAGATTAGATTTTCTTCACTGAATTTAGTTGTTCCCAAGGATGGATTTAAAGACGTGACGGTGAGAGTGAAGGGTGCGGATGCAACCGTTGCAAATGATTTCACCGTTAGAGTTGCTCTGCAGAAAGATTCGATCAGGGGAATCGATGGAGCGAACGTGTCCCAGTGGGCGCCTCCTGCAAATAATGAAGTTTATCGTGACTTCAAGTTTATCGGTCAACCTGCCGGAACATTGTCCATTCGTAGAAGTGTCGACACTAAAAAGGAAAGTCTCGTATCGGTGAGTGAGACCACGACTACGGAAATAGAACTTCTTAAATTTGAGTTGACGGCCAAAGATTCTTCGGTAGAAATAGAGACTTTAACCGTAAAAATTGAAGGCTTCGATATCGAAGGAGATCAATTGACCAACGCCGACATAAGAGAGGAATACGTGCAAGAATTAATCCTTTACAAGGGCAACACCAAGCTTGATGCTCAGGACTTGAATTCTTCAGCTAAAGCTATTTTTGAACCGGAACTCACCATAGCGAAGGGATCCACCGTAGTATTTACGGTAAAGGCCAAAATCTACAAAATTGAAGATTTGGAAATGCAAGGTGCCTCGATCAAAGCCTTGATGGATACTTCCGCAGTATACGGTTACAGTGCTGCCGATGGAGTAGTTGATGAGCTGGATAGGGAAATTGAGGGATATCCTCAACACCTGTATGTGGTTTATCCTGCAATAAGTAACATCAGTACCACAATTGAAAGAATAGAGATTGGAACGACCCAAGACAGAGCTACCGGTGAGATATCTTTCAATATTACTGCACAAGGTCGTGATGTTTACATCAAGAAGACGGATGGTGTTCTGGAGGATGGAGAAGGAGCTTTCGATCTTAGCGGATTCTCATTGAGTTTCGCCGATCTTGAAAGTAATGCCACCGTTAGAACCAATCCGGTAGGACTTACCGGGGAGTATTACTTGATTCCCGCCGGGACTACCAGAAACTTCGAAGTGATATTCGAATCTGAAAATGTAGCCGGTAGAAACAGGGTAGAGATAGTGGAGTTTCGCTGGTATGGCAGGGATAAGTCCGGAGAGGGTCAGCCCTTCGTCTGGACGGGACATTTCCTTGAAGAGCTGAAAACTTCCAGAATAAGTCTTTACAGAGAGTAAAAGAAGCAGAAAACCGCCTGAAAGAGGGCGGTTTTCGATTTGAAAAAATAATTATGATTAGTATAATCTGATAAGCTCTTTTCAAAGGCAGGAAGGGAGGATAATATGAATTGGCAAAACGGAAAATGGTGCGAGTCACCACTTCTCGACAGTTTTGGCCCTCACAAATTTCCTGGAAGTTTCTACACCGCATTTTATATTGTATTCGGCAATATTAGCGAGGAAAATCAGGCGCTTGATTTTCTCGAGTCGATAAATGCGGCCATGGAAGAGGAAAAGGGAGGAGGAATAGTAAGGAAAGAAGAAATAATTACGCTAAGAGATGAGGGTTATATCGATGTGACGAAATTTAACGGATACAACACTCATCATGTAAAGCCACGCAGTAGGGATTTGCGACCGAAATTCAAAAAGACGGATCAGGAGGTTAGGTTGCCTGAAAGATTTCACGAGGCGTGGCATATAATATTTTTAAATCTGTACGACTGGGAAACAGTATTATTCTTAGAAAGAATTTTTCATATTGCCAAAAAAAACGGTAACTCGATAGACTATTGTGAGCTGCATTCATTATTGGAGAGCTTGAAGGAGGGCAAGGTTCTTGGCCGGGTTTAAACCCGGCTTTTCTCTGTATGAATTCCGAAGTTGAGACACTTAACAAATCTTTTTCATTGGGGTAGACTGTAGAAAAGTATGAGCAATAAAACTAAAAAAATAATAGTATTAATCTTGGTTTTGGCAATGGCTTTAAGCTATACCTTGATGGCGTTTTAACCGAGATGAGTAATTCGATTTTAAAAGCTCTCTTTTTACCCGGAACGATTAGCTTTTTCCTGATTTTAACCGGAGTTGTTTTGCTTAAAAATAAGAGAAAATGGGGAAAGGTCCTTCTTGCAACAGGGCTGGGTTTGTATTATTTTTTTTCGATAACTCCGGGATCGGATCTGCTTGTCGGTTCACTGGAATCGGGATATTTGCCCTTGCCCGTTTCGGAAATGAATGAAGCGGAAAAAGTCGTTGTTTTGACTGGGGGTAGAAAGGCGGATGTTTTAAGAAGTTCGGAAGTAATAAGAATTTCGAACTTACGTGATCACGAAATTGATTTGATCGTATCCGGAACCGAGACGATTGATAGAGACAGGGAAGAAGCGTCGGGAGTGGAATTTTTCTTCATAAGTAGAGGAATTCCCGCAGAGAATATATATATCGAAGATATTTCGAGAAATACCAGAGAGAATGCACAAAGGGTTATAACGAAGATAGGTGAGGAGCCGTTTTTTCTGGTAACTTCGGCTTATCATATGAGGAGAGCGACTCGAGAATTTGAAAAATTAGGAGGAAATCCAATCCCGGCTCCGACCGATTTTAGGGAAAGGGGGGCTCCGTATCGTCTTTTGGATTATATTCCCGATAGCGGAAATATGCGAAAATCGGACTTGGCCCTTCATGAATATTTCGGTTTGTTGTATTATCGATTTTTTGACTAGGAGCTCTCTAATAGTTATAATTATTAGGAAACTAAGAAAAGTCCTCCAAAAGGAGGTCCGAGAGCGGATGAGAGTGATCTTTTATTCGAACTGATGGAAGACCCGTGGGAGGACTGATAAAAAATGGACACCTTAACAATGATTGCTCTGCTCGTAGTTTCTCTGATTGCCGTTTTGTTTGTAGTATTCAGAATTCAAAAAAAAGACAAAATAGAAGGAGTGAATATAGATAAGGATATTGAAAATTTAGGAGAAAACATCGACAGAGAAATGCAAGATTTAGAGAAAAAAATAGAAGAATTCGAACTATAAAAGCTGTGCTTTCGGGCACGGCTTTTTAAAAAGTCAATATTTGATATACTGAAAAGCATGAAAAAGCTTCTAGTCTTATTTTTGTTAATATTGATTTTTCCCTTAGCCCTTGCTAATGCCGGACAGTAGGGTGATTTTCGGATTTTCCACATAGAGCCGGGATATGACAAGGATCATAGACAGGAAGCCGAAGCTGAACTCTTGATAGCCGGCGAAGAACTCTTTTTTTATGTTGACAGTGGTTGGTGGGAGAGTCTTTCCGGAGTGGAAGAAAGAAGGTATAAACAAAAAATGGAAGATTTGGCAACGGAATTCAAAGATCTAATACGTCCGCAGATGACGGATCTTTTCGGTCCCGAGCCGGTTCATCCGGTAACCGAAGATAGAAAAGTATCGGTACTATTCCATCCCATGAGAGATAATGCGGGTGGTTATTTCAATTCCGGTGATCAATACTCCAAGTACCAGAACCCTCGTTCAAATGAGATAAACCTTCTTTACCTGAATACGCTGGTTTTATCTTATGAAGATGTCGGTGGTTTCTTAGCACATGAGTTCATGCATCTTTTAGTATTCAATCAGAAAGAAAGATTGCGAGGTGTGCGAGAAGAAGTTTGGTTGAATGAAGCCAGGGCCGAGTTCATGCCTACATTTTTAGGTTATGATGATCACAGTGAAAGCAATTTGGCAAGAAGGAAAAATTCTTTTCTACGTGATCCGGATATTTCTCTTACCGAATGGATCGGGCAAAGCGCTGATTACGGAGTTGTTAATATTTTCACTCAGTATTTGGTCGATCATTACGGAATTGAGATTCTTGTTGAATCTTTAAAGTCAAATTATATAGGAATTGAAAGCCTGAATTATGCTTTGAATGAATTGGGTTACGATAAAGACTTTCATCAGGTTTTTAATGAATTCAAGGTTGCGGTTTTGGTCAATGACTGCGATCTGGGAGAGATGTATTGCTTTAAAAGTGAAGATTTGAAAGGTCTCAAGGTTTCTCCGGCTACAAACTATATGCCGTTTTCCGAAGATGGAAGTCTTTCAATTCAATACAGGACTAAAAATTGGGCGGGTAATTGGCATAGGATAACGGGAGGAAAGGGAACACTGGAATTGGAATTTGAGGTTGAGGGTGATATAAGGGTTGAAATACCGTACTTACTTTGCAGGCACGACGGAGAGTGTGAAGTGAACTACACCGCAACCGAAAAGGGAGTGGCATTGATAGAAGTTGAAGATTTCAACAGTGTATATGAATCACTAACCATAATGCCGAGCATTCAGCAGAAGACAGCTGGATTCAATGGGGCGGAAAGAAGCCACCTTTTTACTTGGAGAGCGAAAATTATTTCTGAAGAAAGAGCTATGAGAACGCTTGAAAAATTGGATCGTTTAAGACAACTCCTGGAAGAGTTGAGAGCAAGAATAATGAAAGAAGAGCCTCGCAGGATCAGTTGTTTAATAGAAGGACCCCTTCATTATGGAATGAGTCAATCCGAGTCAGTAGAGTGTTTACAATTATTTTTAGCTCAGGATCGAGAACTTTATCCCGAGGGATATGTAACAGGCAACTTTTTGGATTTGACCAAAAAAGCGGTTATAAGATTTCAGGAGAGATATGCCGAAGATATTTTGCACCCCTTGGGGATAGACAAAGGGACCGGGTATGTGGGACCGATGACCATCGCTAAAATAAATCAGTTGCGATAAAGATAAAGAGATGAAAAAAGCAATTAAATTTTTGATAGGTCTTTCTTTCGGCTTATTGATATTTCATTTCATTATTAAAGAGGCCGGGACTCAGACTCTATCCAGAGCTTTCTCTCTTTTTTTAGGATGGGAGGGATTGGTTTTGGTTCTTATAACTTTTTTGATATCCCTTGTCGGTATATTGAGATGGAGGGTAACGCTCGATTGTCAGGGAGAAAAAAAAGGACTCCTTGATCTGTCCGGTATATGGCTTATCGGTTTTCTTTTCGACTATCTTACGCCGGTATCTCTTTTCGGAGGGGAAGCTCTCAGAGTCTATTTAACCGGAAAGACTCTTGATGTCGATTGGGAGAAAAGCTTCTCTTCGGTGATCATAGATAAGGTTTTAGATGGGACTTTTCATATATTATTTATAGTTGCCGGGGTGGTTGCTTTTCTTACTTTCGGAGATTTTCCGGAGATTTGGATTTTTTGGACCGTTATAGCGGCCATTTTTGTTTTATGCATCCTTCTTGCCTTTTTTTATTCCAGAGCAATCGGAAAGAAAAGTATTTTGCTTTTAATATTAAGCCTTTTCGGACTTAAAAAGACAGAGGTTAAAGCGACAAAAAACGGAGAATTTATTTTCAATATAGAAGGAAACGTTCTTCGATTTTTCTCTCCTTCCAAAGTTTTTTTCTGGAAGGGGGTGGTGCTCAGTTTTTTTAGACACTCCTTAATTTATTTAAGAGCACTTATTTTAGTTTTCTTTTTGGTCGGCTTGGTGGAGCCTACCAAATCTTTA
>PWPS01000028.1 GCA_003557065.1 Candidatus Nealsoniibacteriota bacterium
AAGAAAAAGGAAAATCAATTTAGGATAAATATAATTGATACTCCCGGACATATTGATTTCACCGCCGAAGTTCAAAGGTCTTTAAGGGTTTTGGATGGGGCGGTTGTTGTTTTTGATGGAGTTTCAGGAGTCGAATCTCAATCTGAAACAGTTTGGAGGCAAGCTGACAAGTTTGAGGTGCCCAGGGTTTGTTTTATAAATAAAATGGATAGAGTCGGAGCTGATTTTGATGCTGCGGTAGGAACGATAGTCGAAAAGCTCACTCCCAATGTATTGCCGGTTCAGCTACCCATCGGAACCGAAAAAGATTTCGAGGGAGTGATTGATTTGATGGAAATGGAGGCTTGGAGATTTGAAGGAGAGATGGGAGAGCAAATTGTTAAAGATGATATTCCTGAAGAATTACGAGACGTTGCGCAAGAAAAAAGAGATGAGATGGTGGAGAAAATCGTGACGGAAGACGAAGATCTTTTTGAAAGATATATGAATGGAGAAGAGATTTCCGTAGACGACCTGAAGAAGACCCTCAGGAAGTCGGTATTAAATTATAATTTGGTTCCGATATTTTGCGGAACAGCGTTAAAAAACAAAGGAGTTCAACCTGTTATTGATGCGGTTTGTGATTATTTTCCCGCTCCTACGGATTTACCTCCGGTCAAGGGAGAAAATCCTGAAACCGGAGAACCGATGCAAAGGGAAACGGGAGATGATAAACCTTTTTCCGCCTTGGCTTTTAAGCTTGCCACTGATCCTTATGTGGGAAGTTTAACATTTGCCAGGGTTTACTCGGGAACTTTATCTGGTGGCTCTAATGTATTGAACTCAACCACGGGCAAAAAGGAAAGAATAAACAGAATACTCAGGATGCATGCTAATGACAGAGAAGAATTAAAAGAAATTTATGCCGGTGATATAGTTGCTTTGGTTGGACTTGAAGAGACTACGACGGGAGATACTCTTTGTGATCCGAAAGAACCTATTGCTCTTGAGAATATAACTTTTCCCGAGCCGGTTGTTTCGATTAGAGTGGAGCCTAAAAGTAGAGAAGATCAAGAAAAAATGGGATTGGCTTTGCGTAAATTAGGTCAAGAAGATCCAACTTTTCAGGTTAAGGGTGATATAGAAACGGGAGAAACGATAATTGCCGGGATGGGTGAGTTGCATCTGGATATTATTATAAGTAGACTCAAAAGGGAGTTCGGTGTAGAGGCTGAAGTCGGTCGCCCTCAGGTATCTTACAGAGAGACGATCAGACATGAAGCCGAAACCGAAGCTGAATATGTTAAACAGACGGGTGGACGTGGTCAATATGGTCATGTAAAAATTAAAATTGAACCGACCAGCTTTGATAGCCAAGAAAAAGAGGATAGACTTGAGTTTGTTGATGAGATAACCGGAGGAGTTATTCCTCAAGAATATATACCTGCAGTTGAAAAAGGTATAGAAGAAGTAATGGATGAGGGTGTTGTTGCCGGCTATCCCATGGTAGGTGTCCGTGCCACACTTTTGGACGGTTCTTATCATGAAGTTGATTCTTCAAAGATGGCTTTTAAAATTGCTGGATCGATGGCATTTAAAGAGGCTTGTAAAAAGGCTGGAGCGGTGCTGCTTGAACCTTTTATGAAAGTCGAAGTGGTTGTTCCCTCGGAATTTTTCGGTGATATCGTCGGAGATTTGTCCTCCAGAAGAGGAGAGGTTCAAAAAACCGAATCCGGAAAAGGAAAAATTGACATTAAGATTATTCGTGCCAAGGTTCCTCTGGCTGAAATGTTCGGCTATGTTACCACTCTGAGGTCTTTGACGGAGGGTAGAGGAAACTTTTCGATGGAATTTTTGGAATATAAGGAAGTTCCGGCTAATGTTGCCGAAGAAATTAAAGCGAACCGGTAGGGCTGGACTTTTTATAGCACTTGTTGTAATATAAAAAGCACTAAAAATTAATAATTAAAAGCGTTAAACAAATAATTTGTTTAATAATCAATAAAAAATATGGCTGAAAAATACGAAAGATCAAAACCCCATGTTAACATCGGAACCATTGGTCATGTTGACCACGGTAAGACTACGCTTACCGCTGCGATTTTGAATGTTTTAAGCATGACGGGAAATTCAAAAATGAAGGCTAGCATCGAAGATATCGATTCCGCTCCGGAAGAAAAAGCTCGTGGTATTACCATTGCTGTTTCTCATCAGGAGTATGAAACCGCAAACAGACATTACGCACATATTGATTGTCCCGGACATGCGGATTACATTAAGAACATGATTACTGGTGCGGCGCAAATGGACGGAGGAATTTTGGTAGTTTCGGCTGCTGACGGACCGATGCCCCAAACCAGAGAACACATTCTTCTTGCCAGACAAGTCGGACTTCCTTCTTTGGTTGTGTTTTTGAACAAAACCGATATGGTGGATGATCCGGAAATGATTGAGTTGGTAGAATCCGAAGTTAGAGAACTTCTTAACAAGTATGAATATGACGGGGATAATGTTCCGGTTATAAAAGGTTCTGCTCTTAAAGCGTTTGAAGCGGAAAAAGCTGATGACGAAGCTGCCAAACCGATTATTGAACTCATGGAGGCTTTGGATAGTTACATTCCGGAACCCGAAAGAGATATCGACAAACCTTTTCTTATGGCAGTTGAGGACATTTTCTCAATTGAAGGAAGAGGTACTGTCGCAACCGGAAGGATTGAGCGTGGTGTGATAAATTCTAAGGATGAAGTTGAAATTATCGGATTGAAAGAAAAAATTGACAAGACGACGGTTGTAAGTATTGAAATGTTTAACAAGAGTCTTGATAGAGGTGAGGCTGGAGATAATGCTGGACTTCTTCTTAGAGGAACCAAGAAGGATGACATTGAAAGAGGGCAAGTTTTAGCTGCTCCCGGTTCAATTACTCCTCATACTGAATTTGAAGCGGAAGTTTATATTTTGGATAAAGACGAAGGTGGTAGACACACCCCTTTCTTTAACGGTTACAAACCTCAATTCTACTTCAGAACAACTGATGTTACCGGGGAAGTTGAGTTGAAAGAGGGAACCGAAATGGTTATGCCGGGTGATACTGCCGAATTGAAAATTAAGTTGATTGCTCCGATTGCCCTTGAGAAAGAACAAAGGTTCGCTATCAGGGAAGGTGGAAAAACCGTTGGTGCCGGAGTTGTCACGAACATCATTAACTAAGAGGTATGGCTAAGGAAGAAAACTTTAACAAGATTAGGATTAAGCTTCGCGGTTACGATCATAAAGTAATTGACAGTAGCGCAGAGCAAATTGTTGAAACTGCAACCAGGTACGGGAGTGAGATTTCTGGTCCCACTCCCTTACCCACGGAGATTAAGAAGTATACCGTGAATCGGGCTACTTTCATCAACAATAAATCGAAAGAACAATACGAGGTTAGGGTACATAAGAGGATTATCGATGTTTTGGATGCTAACCCGAAAGTACTTGACGCACTTAGAAATCTTACGCTACCAAATGGTGTAAATATTGAAGTAAAAATGTAAGGCGTTAAGCTTTACTTTCTTTTTGGTTTAATGGGTAAATCAAATCTAGTTTAACAGTTTTCTCAGGCTTTCTCGACCAAAGTCGGGGGAAGGCCCGATCTTTTCGCTTGAAGGTTGATTTAAAGAAAAGGAGGCGCCGCCTTCCGCAAGGAAAAAGGCCCGATCTTTTCGCTTGAAAGACGGTTTGGGAAGATAAAGGACTTTCTTCGCCCGAAGAAATCCCGGATCTTCGTTTGAAAAAAATATCATGAAATTCATTTTAGGAAAAAAATTGGGAATGACACAGGTTTTCGGTGAAGACGGAAGAGTTTTTCCGGTGACTTTAATCGAAGCAGGGCCTTGTGTTATCACTCAAGTAAAAAATACGGAAGCCGATGGATATAATGCGGTTCAGGTTGGGTTTGAAGAATTAAAAGAGAGTAAGGTGAAAAAACCTCAAGCCGGCAAGCCTTTCAGGTTTCTTTCGGAATTTAGAGTTGAAGACGTAGAAAAATACAAGAAAGGGGAAAAAATTGATGTTTCTCAATTTGAAAAAGGTGATAAGTTGAAGATTTCCGGAGTTTCGAAAGGTAAAGGATTTCAGGGGGCTGTAAAAAGGCATGGCTTTGCCGGGCAGGACAGAACACACGGTACGAAACATGAAGAAAGAGGTACCGGATCTATCGGTTCGGCATATCCGCAGAGAGTTTTTAAAGGAAAAAAAATGCCGGGAAGGATGGGTTCGGACAGGGTGACGGTCAAGAATTTGAAAGTAATTGATGTGGAGCCGGATAAGAATCTTATTGCCGTGAAAGGAGCTCTGCCGGGTGGAAAAGATAATCTATTAGAGATTAAAGTCTTATGAAAATTTCTGTTTACAACAAAAAAGGGGAATCAGTAAAAGAGATAGATCTTCCGAAAGAGATTTTTGGTATCGATATAAACAGCAATTTAATCTACCAAGTAGTTACATCTCAGATGGCGAACCGAAGACAAAATTCGGCCCACACCAAGGATAGATCCGAAAAAAGAGGAGGGGGTAAAAAGCCCTGGAGACAAAAAGGAACGGGAAGAGCCAGACACGGATCAATCAGATCCCCTCTTTGGAAAGGAGGTGGAGTAACTTTTGGTCCGAGAAATGAACGAAACTACAAGAAAAAGATAAATAAAAAAGAAAGAAGAAAAGCTCTTTTAATGACGCTTACCGGGAAGAGAGAATCTCAGACTTTGATTTTAGCCGAGGATTTTGAGATTAAGGAACCGAAAACAAGGGAGCTTTCATTTTTAAACAACCTTCCCTGCAATGACGGAAGTGTGTTGATTGCTGCGGATAAATCAGATAAGAATCTGTTGTTGGCGGCTAGGAACATGCCCGAAGTTGAGATTATCGAAGCACGCAATCTAACGGCGTTGGATGTTTTATCGTTTAAATATTTACTTGTTCCGGAAAAGTCTTTGGAAGTAATTAAAGATCTTTTATGAAAAACGTGATCAAAAACCCGCACATCAGTGAGAAGACGACTCATTTAATGCAAGAAAGCAATGAATATGTGTTTGTAGTGGATAAAAATGCTAACAAGATTGAAATTGCAGAGGCTGTGAAAGAAATATATAAAGTTGATGTTGAAAAGGTGAGAATAATATCCATACCTTCAAAAAAAAGAAGATTGGGTCTTACCGTGGGAAAGAAAAAGGGATATAAAAAAGCTATTGTTAAAGTGAAGGATGGTCAGAAGATCGATATCCTTTCCTCTTGACACAATAAGCAAATATGATTTAATAGAAGACGATTATGAGCCAGAAACCAGATAAAAACAGTCGCCCACCGAAGAACCTAACCGTCAGCATGAAGAATAGCGGTGGTAGGAATAATGTGGGAAGGACGACGATCAGAGCGAGAGGTGGTGGATCCAAAAAGATTTGGAGGAAAGTTGATTTTGGACAAGAGAAAATGAATTTGAAAGGTAAAGTTGAGAGAATTGATTACGATCCCAACAGAACAGCCTATCTTGCACTCGTCAGCTATGAGGACGGCTCAAGGGGCTATGTTCTTGCTCCTCAGGATTTGAATTTGGGTGATGAAATTATTGTTTCCGAGAAGGCTCCCAAAAAGCCAGGAAATCGAATGCTGCTTGAGAATATTCCTGTAGGAACACAAGTGTATAATATATCTTTACAACCTGATTCCGAAGGGAAGATGGTTCGGTCCGCAGGAGCATCAGCAACAGTTTTGGCTCAGGAAGGAAAATACACACATCTGAGAATGCCATCAAGAGAGATAAGGAAAGTGAACAGTAATTGTTTTGCTACGGTTGGAGAATTATCCAATCCGGAACATCAATATAAAGATATCGGAAAAGCGGGAAGGAATCGAAATAAGGGTCTTCGCCCCAAGGTAAGAGGAAAAGCGAAAAACCCCGTCGATCATCCGCATGGAGGTGGGGAAGGAGGGTCCACTATCGGGCTCAAACACCCCAAGACACCTACCGGTAAACCTGCTTTGGGAGTTAAAACTAGAAAAAGAAAGAGCACGGATCGTTATATAATTAAGAGGAGAACCAAAAAGAAAAAGAAATAACTTGAATAAATATGGCAAGAAGTCTTAAAAAAGGACCCAACATTAATGATCGGCTTTTGAAAAAAGTTAAATCTCAAAAGCCCGGAGACGGAGTGATAAAAACTTGGGCTAGAGATGCTGTAATAACCCCGGAAATGATAGGTTTTACTTTCGGTGTCCATAATGGTAAAGATCATATTGAGGTTACGATCAGCGAAGATATGGTTGGGCATAAGTTGGGAGAGTTTTCTTTCACCAAAAAATTTGTAAGACATGGTGGTAAGATGCAGAGAGAGTTGGAAAAAGGTAAAAAATAACGAATATGAAAGTTGACGCCAAGTTAAATTACTTAAGAATAGCGCCCAGAAAAGTCAGGTTAGTAGCTGATTCGATTCGGGGACGAAAAGTGAATGAAGCGGAATACCGTCTAAGATTCACCCCCAAAAGAGCCAGTGGGCCGGTTTCTAAACTTTTGAATTCGGCGATTGCGAACGCTGAACATAATTTTGATCTGAAAAAAGATAATCTTTATATTTCGGAAATACGTGTCGATGAGGGTCCTACTTTAAAAAGATGGAGACCCAGAGCCAGGGGAGCTGCAAACCAGATTCAAAAGAAGACCTCCCATATTACGATAGTTTTGGAAGAAATTGAGCCCGGAGAGGAAATAAAGACTGGAAAAAAGGGAAAGATAAAGAAAATCAAAAAACAGGAGAAGCCGAAAGAAGATGTACAGAAAGATAAAGATAAGACCTCAAAACCGGCTAAAGACGAAAAACCAATTAAAGATCAAAAAGGAAAAGGTAAGAATATATTCAGACGTAAATCAATATAATAATAGCGAAACATGTCTCAGAGATCCCACCCCAGAATTAAGAGAATAACGACTACATCCGACTGGAAATCGAAAGGTTTTTATAGTGGAAACTATCCGGAATACTTACAGGAAGACCACTTGATAAGAGAGCATATGGAGAAGAATTTGCAGGGGGTTGGTATCGCTGAAATAGAGATAAGAAGATCTCCTTCCGAACTAACTATTATTGTTCATTCTGCTAGACCCGGTATTGTCATCGGACGTGGTGGTGAGGGAGTTAAGAGACTTAAAGAGAGTTTGGATAAGCTTTTGGCCAAAGAAGGTTTGGGAGTTGATAGAAAGATCAGAATAGAGGTGAAAGAGGTTAAAGATCCATGGTCTTCCGCAAGAGTTGCAGCTCAAGAAATGTCAATTCAATTGGAAAAAAGAATGCCCTATAGAAGGGTTATAAAGCAAGCAATGAGCAAGATTACGGCGAATCGTAGTGTAAAAGGAGCTAGGATAGAGGTTGCGGGGAGGTTGAATGGAAGTGAGATTGCCAGGACGGAGCATATTTCTGAAGGAAATCTTCCCAGAGAGACACTTAGGGCCGATTTGGATTATGCTTTTGAGGAAGCTTATTGCAAGTTCGGAACGATTGGAATAAAGGTTTGGATTTACAAAGGCGAAAAATTCAACTAAACTATGTTAGTACCGAAAAAAGTAAAACACAGAAAGAGACACAAGGAGATGAGAAGAATAAAGGGTCTGGCGAATGCGGGAACCAAGGTTGAATTTGGGACCTACGGACTTAAAACTCTTGATCCGGCCTGGATTACCTCTCGTCAGATTGAGGCTTCCAGAAGGGCGATTATAAGGTATTTAAGAAAAGGAGGAAAGATGTGGATTAGGATTTTTCCGGATAAACCCGTTACCAAGAAAGGGTTGGAGGTTCCCATGGGAGGAGGAAAAGGTAGTGTTGACAGATATGTCGCTCCAGTAAGACCGGGAAGAATTCTTTTTGAACTCGATGGTATTACTGAGGCGCAAGCAAGAGAAGCTTTTAGTCGTGCTTCGGACAAGTTGCCGGTAAAGACAAAATTTGTAGAGAAAAAATAATGAAAGTCAGTGAGATTAAAGAAAAAAACGAAAAAGAATTAAAAAAACTTCTTTCCGAAAAAAGGAAAAAATTTCAGGAAGTTAAATTTAACTTATCCTCGGGAAGAGTTAAAAATACGAAAGAAGCGCGTAATTTAAGGAAAGATATTGCCAGAATATTAACCATTCTAAAAGAAGGTTCCCATGAGAAATAAATTACAAGGTAAAGTGGTTTCCGACAGTCAAGAAAAAACGGTGGTAGTTTCTGTTGCGACTGTTAGAAAACATCCTCGTTATAAAAAAAGATATGAGGTCCACAAAAAATACAAAGCTCACGATGAGAATAATGAGCTTGTGGTTGGTGACGAAGTGATTATTGAGGAAACCAAACCCATTTCCAAGGATAAAAAGTGGAAAGTAGTAAAAAAGATTTAAAGATATGATTCAGCCGGAAACAAAATTGAAAGTAGCTGACAATGCAGGAGCTAAAGAGATAAAATGTTTTAAGGTTTTAGGTGGCTCCAAGAAGAGATATGCTCAAATTGGAGATGTTATTGTCGGTGCTGTAAAAAAAGCGGAACCCAGGAAGGAGGTTAAAAAGCATGATGTTGTCAGGGCCGTTGTTGTTAGGCAAAGAAAAGAATATCGACGTAAGGACGGATCTTATATTAGATTTGATGAGAATGCCGTAGTCGTTTTGGATGGAAACACTTTAAATCCGAAAGGAGGAAGGATTTTTGGCCCTATACCAAGAGAGTTAACTGAGAGATTCAAGAAGATTACTACCTTAGCGAAAGAAGTCGTATGAAGATAAAAAAAGAAGACAAAGTTTTAATAATAGCCGGAAAGGACAAAGGAAAGACGGGTGAAGTTATGCATGCTTTCCCAGCCGACAATCAAGTTATTGTTGAAGGTTTAAATTTAATGAAAAAACATGTCCGCCCCAGAAAACAAGGGGAAACCGGTCAAATAATTGAATTTCCGGCTCCTGTTCACATTTCGAATGTGAAGTTAATTTGCCCGAAATGTGAAAAGGCGACTAGAATTGAATTGGAAAGAGAGGGGAAAACAAAGAAGAGAGTTTGTAAAAAATGTAATAAGACCTTCGAATAATCATGGAAGATTTGAGAGAGCAATCAAAAAAAATCACTAAAGAAATAATGGAACAATTCGGACACAAAAGTCCGATGGCCGTTCCGAAGTTGGAAAAGGTGACCATTAATACCGGAATCGGAGAATGGGCCAAGGGTAAGTCCTCTGACAAACAGAAAGAAATTGTGGATTATGTAGTTCAGGACATTGGTCTTATTGCAGGACAAAAGCCGGTTGTAACCAAGGCCAAGAAATCGATTTCCGGGTTTGGGATTAGAGAAGGTGATCCCGTTGGTGTGAAAGTTACCTTGAGAGGAGAGAGGATGTACATGTTTCTTGAAAAATTGATCAATGTGGTTTTTCCCGGTTTAAGAGATTTTAGAGGATTGGAAACTGATTCCGTGGATCAGTCCGGAAATTTTACTTTCGGTGTCGAAGAGCATATCTCTTTTCCGGAAATACCTGCCGACGAAAGAGATAATATATTCAGTCTTCAAGTCACCGTAAGTAATTCTGCCGATTCGAAAGAAGAAGGGTTGGAATTTTTGAAAAAGTTAGGATTTCCATTTAAAAAATAAAGGATTATGGCAACAAAAGCACAAAAAAATAAGTCGAAAAGTGAAGCAAAATATGAAACACGAAAGGTTAACAGATGCTTCAAGTGTGGAAGAAGAAGAAGTTATTTGCGTGATTTCGGACTTTGCCGAATTTGTTTCAGAGAGAAGGCTAATCGGGGAGAGATACCCGGAGTAAGAAAATCAAGTTGGTAATATTATGACCGA
>PWPS01000060.1 GCA_003557065.1 Candidatus Nealsoniibacteriota bacterium
GAAGAAATCGTTGAAAATAGAAAAAAGGAAGGTAAGTATGATTCTTTGGATGATTTTCTTTCCAGAATTCACTCCAGACATTTGAACAAAAAATCATTGGAAGCTCTTGCAAAGGCGGGGGCATTCGAAACGCTAATGGAGAGGAATCAGATACTAAAGAATATGGACAAGATACTCGCCTACTCGAAAGAGAAACGGGAGAAAAAAGAAAACGGTCAAGTCGGTCTATTTGAAAACGGGACCGGCTACAACACCGAAATAAGACTGGACAAGAAGCCGGAAGCAACCAAAGAACAAAGATTAAAGTGGGAAAAAGAACTCCTCGGAATATATATTACGGGTCACCCTCTTGATCAGTATGGAAATAAATTGAAAGAGGCAATGAATATAGAAAAAGCAAAAAGACAAGCTTCGGATCAGAGAGTCAGAGTCGGTGGACTGATATCTCAAACAAAAACGATCACAACCAAAAAAGGAGATCAGATGATGTTCATGACGTTGCGCGACAAAGAGGATAGTATAGAAGTAATAGTTTTTCCTGAATCCTATCGAAACTACAAAAGCCTGATCGACTCAACCGACACCGTATTCATTTTCGGCAAAGTTAGTCATCGAGATCAAAGCCCAAAAATAATTGTTGAAAAAATCAAACCGATAGACGAGAGTTCAACCGATTAAAAGCTTTGGAAACACCTAAACCATAGAGAAAGATAATCGTATTTTTTTCACCCGTTAATCCAATAAGCATATTCTGGCGCAATACCCGTACAGATTATGTCGCGTATTGCTTCTCGTTGAATATCCCAATTCTCTCATTCCGAATTGATAAGCCTGGGGCTTGCAATAAGTACTTAGTGACGTACCACTACTACCACAACCGGGAGGAGTACAAGATCCTGGACTCGGAGGAGATAAATTTTGCCTTGTACTTCTATACTGACAACTGGTTTTATATGTAACGGCGGGTTCCACCGCTTGTGCATCAACATATCCCTTAGTAGCTACATGGCTTGAAGATGTGGGATGATTCGCTCTTATATTCGCATCCACTATAACTTCTTGAGAACCGGCTAAAAAATGTCTGGCGCCGGAGCTTCCCGTATAATCTTGAACATTACCAATATCTTCTTCGGCATATAAAGCGGGAAATTTATCAGTATTATTTGTACCATCTACGGAATATCCAATAAATCTAACATCACGAACCCTGCTACCACCTCCCGCATCATGTCGAACTCCTATGCAATAATTATCACCAACTGAGAACTGAACGGGACTGAAAGATCTACCACTAGCATACAATCCATTAATAACCAAAGAGCTATCAACGGGATCCCCGGATCTGCTTCCATCTGAATATCCACTTTCAGCATGAAAAGTTATATGCCACCCCCTATCAAAACTACTCCTATACCCTCCCATTGTACCAGCCGAAGCTCTTTCTACCCCCTCTTCCAATTCAAGTAAACACCAATATAGATAATCATCTTGATGACTTATATTGGTTTCTCTGCCAACAAACCTTCCTACGGAAACAGGATTTCTTCCAATCCCGAACAATCCCTCATTCTCAACATAACTATTTACAGTAACAAGATTCCTGATCCCCACAAGCCAATCCAAATTTTGTGGGATTATCCCTCCATCACCTTCCTCCCATAACCCCAAAGAAAAATCTATATTCCCAAACGGAGGATCCTCCGTGGGAGGCTCCCATTCAATTGCAAAAGTGGGGAGGGCGATAAGGATTGCTATAGTGGATAAAAGTATTGTTATTTTTGATATTTTTTCTTGCATTTTTTTGTTTATAACGATTTAATTTGGTGAAAGTATTTCCGATATCCTTTCGATATCTTTTTCGGAAGAACTTTCTCCCGATTGGAGCATCTCCGTTATCTCTTCGATCCTTTCGGTATCCGTCTCCTCTTCGGTTTCGGAGGTTAATATTTCTTTAAGCTTATCCAATCTTTGATCTTCTTTATCAGCATCAGTCTCAAGCAAATCCTCTGTTCGGGTTTCGATTGTCACTTCTTCCACTTCTTCACTTTCCGGATAAGTGAGGTAGACGGAAAAAACGACTACAAGAACCGTTGTCGTTATTGATATTGTCAACACCTTCTTCAAGTTAAATTTCATTTGGTAAGAATTTATATTTTGGTTATAAAAAAACAACCACTTGCAAGTGGCGTTTAAGAAACTAAAACCTAGAAGAGAAAACTCAAAGAAGGAATCTTATGAACCCTTATCGACTCCTCTCCTATATGAGAAAACATGAGACTTGTCTTGGTGAATAACCTCGTTGTTAATAAGTATAGAAAAAGCAATGAAATCATGCAAATTGGATGTTGATATAAAAATTTGACTTATGCCATTTCGTTGATAAAATTCAGGTAATGTATATTGCTTTTCAAATCAACGTTACGACAACGACCTCTCTTTAAGCGGGAGGTTTTTGCTGTGATTTGTTCAGAACCTCCCCAAAGAGGTTTTTTATTTTCACTTATTAATGATAAAATGAACAAAATGAGTAAAGAGATTGAAAAACAAAAACACTCCCTGGCCCACCTGATGGCAGCTGCAGTGTTAAAGATTAGACCGGAAGCCAAAATAGGAATCGGTCCCGCAACCGAAGATGGATTCTATTACGATTTCGGAAATATTTCACTCAACCAGGATGACTTCAAGAATCTGGAAAAAGAAATACACTCACTGATAAATAAGGATATTCCCTTCAAAAAAAGAGTTGTCTCTAAAGAGGAGGCAAGAGATATATTTTCAGACCA
This sequence comes from Candidatus Nealsoniibacteriota bacterium, assembly GCA_003557065.1. Classification (GTDB taxonomy): domain Bacteria; phylum Patescibacteriota; class Minisyncoccia; order Minisyncoccales; family PWPS01; genus PWPS01. Next base: position 2,784 of record PWPS01000060.1, read on the forward strand.
ACCTTACAAATTGGAACTTATAGATGATTTCAAAGACGAAGATCTCACCGTCTATGAAACCGCTGATTTTATTGATCTCTGTGAAGGACCTCACGTTTCCTCCACCGGAGAAATAAATTTGGCATTTAAAATAGATAGAACCGCCGGCGCCTATTTTAAGGGATCGGAAGAAAACGATATGCTTCAAAGGGTGTATGGGTTGGCTTTCGAAACCAAAGAAGATTTAAAAAAATATATAGAAAATAGAGAAAAAGCTAAAAAAAGAGACCATCGAAAGATAGGTCAAAAACAAGAGCTTTTCATGTTTGATGAAGAGGTCGGGCAAGGTTTACCGATGTATCTACCCAAAGGAGCTATGCTTAGACATCTCTTGATGAATTTTGCTTTGAATACCTATCTTGACCATGATTATGAATTAGTATCGACTCCCCACATAGCAAATGAAGCCCTTTGGGAAAAATCAGGACATTTGCAACACTATGCCGATGACATGTACGGCCCCCTTTCGGTTGATGATAGAAAGTATCGACTGAAACCGATGAACTGCCCATTTCATGTGAAAATGTACAACTCAAGAAGCAGAAGTTATAGAGAGCTTCCCATAAGATGGGCCGAAATGGGAACCGTTTACAGATATGAGAAATCAGGAGAGCTTCACGGCCTGACCAGACCTCGCGCCTTTACTCAAGACGACGCCCATATAATTTGTACCGGTGATCAATTGAAAAATGAGGTATTGGGGGCTCTAAAAATAACCGAATATATTTATCAAACATTGGGATTGACCGACCTGATATTCAAGCTCTCCGTCAGAGACCCAGAAAAGAAAGAAGATTATTTCGGAGGAGACGAAGAATGGGAAAAAGCGGAAAAAGCTTTGGAGAACGCCCTGAAATCGTTCGGAAGAAACGATTATATTCGAGAAGAAGGAGAAGCGGCCTTTTATGCTCCCAAAATAGATATAGATGCCGTTGATGCAATGGGTAGAAGATGGCAGTTATCGACCATTCAGATAGACTTTAATTTGCCATCACGCTTTAAAATGAATTTTATCAACGAAAAAGGAGAAGAAGAAACCCCGTTTATGATCCATAGAGCTCTTCTCGGTTCTTTGGAGAGATTTTTAGGGGTCTATATAGAGCACACCGGTGGATCCTTCCCCGTATGGATTGCCCCCGTTCAGGCCTGGATCATCCCCATTTCGGATAGGCATGAAGATTATGCGAACAAGATAAAAAACGAGTTGAAGAAAGAGGGTTTAAGGGTAGTCGTCGAAGGAGTGAATGAAACTCTTTCAAAAGCAATCCGAAACGGTGAAACTCAAAAGATACCCTATTTAATAGTAGTCGGGGATAAAGAGGAGAAATCGGAAGAGATAAATGTCCGTTTCAGAGGTGAGAACAAAGGATCCATGAAAGTTAAAGAATTTCTTCTTGATTTAGAAAAATAAAAATATGCCTACAAAACTATCCAAATCCACAGAAAGATTGCTAAAAGATTGCAAAGCCTCTCACGACGAGAAAAAGAATGTCGATGAAAATGAACCCACTATTCATGTCGATGAAATAGCAAAGCGTGTAGCTTCTTTCTACGATCGAATAAGGGGGATAATCGACTGGAAAGGAGAACATCTTTTAAGAAGAAGTGCAATTGAAAGAACTCTAAGAAGGAGAACTTTACCGAAAGTTAATATTCTGAAAGAGGAAAAAAAATCCGTAGATGCCGAATCACTGATACTGGAATTGATAAGGGCCGGTCATCTACCTAACGACACGATAAAAGAATCGAAAATAGGAGAAGTTCAGAAAATTCTGAATAAGTACGTATACATATTGAATAATCTCCCTTCCGGAGAAAGCGATCATAAAGTCGACACCTATCAGTGGCTGACCTCAATAGCCTCTTGTGAGGTAGAAGAGATGCTTATTCCCTCCAAAGAGGAGAAATTCATCATCGAGTTCATGTTCGAACAGATGAAGGAACAGGTTCAGATAGAGGAAGGATACTTCGATGAAATTGATGAAAAAACCAAGCACACTCTTTTATACATCGCAACCCAAAGAGCATTATACGGACTGGATGAACCAATTATCACCTATCACCTATTCAAGTACAATTACCCCGATTGGAATAATTTACCTGAAAAAGAACTTGAAAGCATTACCGGAAACATATACAAAATAAGAGAAAAACTCGACTACTACTTCAATCATAAATTGGAAACAAAATTTTACCACCTGTGTAAGCGACAAAGCACTCCCTATCTACTTTTGGGAGATATCATAAAGGAGAACCCGAAAGCAGCATTCGAAATAGTTTCCGACGCCCCTCAACTGGAAAGCCATATAAAAAAATCATACAAAGAGAGAGTGGAAACGATGCGAAAACGTCTTTCAAGATCAGCGGCATACGCAACAATTTCAATATTCGTCACCAATGTAGCGGCTCTCTATGCTCTGGAAATACCACTGGCCAGTTTTATGAATTATGATTATCCGATTCAAGCTGTTTTTGTAACAATCGTGATACCGACAATTCTTATGGCCGCTTTCGTTTTGACCATCACCCCACCACCAAAAGAAAATCTACACAAAGTAATCATGGAATCAATGAAGGTCGTTTATGAAAAACACAAGCGCGACCTTTTAAAGGTTAAAAAACCAAGAAAGAGAGGTGTTGTTTCCAATTTTATAATAAATCTTATCTGGATCTTGAGCCTTTTTATAAGTGTCGCCGTGATAATATACGGACTGTCACTGGCAAGCTTTCCCCCTCTATCTTATATTATCTTCATAATATTTTTGTCACTTATAGCTTTTGCCGGAACTAAAATAAGAGATCGCTCAAAAGAATTGCATATGTTAAATAAAAAAGAGAGCTTTTTAAATGTGCTACTTGATATGTTCGCACTTCCGGTAATAAGACTTGGAAGATGGTTCACTAATAAGTGGAAAAAATACAATATTATTTCCGTTTTCTTTAGCGCTCTCATCGATCTTCCCTTTATGTCTTTTATTCGCTTCTTGGAACAATGGAGAAGCTTCCTAAAAGAAAAAAGAGAGGACATATATTAATTCGACCATCAGTCCGTAATCCATTCCTGTCGGTTGTTTTTTAGTTTTAAATAATAATGAAGGGTTTTAATCTAAATTGATGAAATATCATATAGTAACCTACGGGTGCCAAATGAATAAGAATGACAGTGAGAGAATAGAAAGCTTGCTGGATCTGTCCGGTCATCAAAAAGACTCGGAAAATAATGCCGATGTCGTTATTATTAACGCCTGCTCCGTCAGAGGTCGTGTAGTGGATAAGATAATGGGGAAAGTAAACAATCTTTCAAAAGACAAAACACTAATTCTTACAGGTTGCGTATTGCCGAAAGATAAACCCAAACTAATAGATAAATTCGACCACATTTTAGACGTTGAGGACTTGCCTCTTTGGGGTAAAAAGCTTAACTTTCTGAAGTCATTCGAAAAGGATGATTATTTTTCTATAAAAGCCGAAAGGAAAAAACCGATTGCTCATGTTCCGATAATGACAGGGTGCGACAACTTCTGTAGCTATTGTGCGGTTCCCTATGTCCGTGGTCGTGAAAGATCAAGGCCTGTTGAAGAAATACTGAAAGAGGTAAAACATTTAATTGAAAAAGACTTTAAGGAAATTTGGCTCCTGGGTCAAAATGTAAACTCTTACAATAAAGGAAATAGTCCGGATTTTTCCGATTTATTGGTAGAAATAAATCAGATTCCAGGAGATTTTTGGATTCGCTTTACCAGTTCTCATCCCAAAGATTTCTCGAAAAAATTAATAAAAGCAATGAAAGAGTGTGATAAGGTCCCGGAATATCTCAATCTTCCACTTCAATCCGGAGACAATGATGTTTTGAAATTGATGAATCGACCATATACGAGAGAAGATTATTTGAGGATTGTTAACGATCTAAGGAAAGAATTACCGGAAATAACGATATCCACCGATGTAATAGTGGGATTTCCGGGAGAAACGGAAAAGGCCTTCAAGAACACTCTAAAATTATTTGAAGAAGTACGCTTCGATATGGCTTATATCGCAAGATTTTCTCCACGACCACACACAAAGGCAGCTAAGATGGAAGAAATCATTCCCGAAGAAGTAAAAAAGGAAAGAGAAAAAGCGCTGACTGAAGTATTGAAAAAAACCGCCCTTGAGAAAAACAAGAAGAAAATCGGCAAGAAAATCCGTTATCTTACACTAAAGTATGAAGATGGAATCGATATCGGGAAAACCAGCTGCTATAAGACAATAAAAGTAGCTTCAAGCGATAAAGATATCGGTAATTTTAAAAAAGCAAAAATAATTAATGCTAACCATTTTGGATTAGAAGGCGCTCTTTTATGAAAAAATTAATTGTGATAACAGGTCCCACCGGTTCGGGTAAAACAAGCTTATCAATAAAATTAGCTTCTGAAATGGGTGGAGAAATAATATCCGCCGACAGCCGGCAAATCTACAAAGGAATGAATATCGGCACCGATAAGATTATGGATACTAAGGGAATCCCTCATCACATGATAGACATAATAAATCCCGATGAAGAGTTTACCGCTTTCAACTTTAAGGAAAGATCCAGAAAATTAATACATCAGATTCAAAATAGAGAAAAAACACCATTCCTTTGTGGAGGAACTTATTTTTATATTCAAGCCGCAGTCGACGGACTGGTGCTCCCGGAAGTTCCTCCGAATTGGTCTTTCAGAAAGAGGATGGAGAAATGCACAGCTAATCAACTTTTTCAAAAATTGAAAGAAAAAGATCCCGTTAGAGCAAAAAGTATAGATAAAGAAAATAAAAGAAGATTAATAAGGGCTTTGGAGATAATAACGGAAACGGGCAAGCCCGTTCCCGAGTTGAAGAAAGATCCCTTACCTTATCCCGTTTTATTTTTGGGAGTAAAGAAAAAGCGAGAGAACTTATATAAGAAAATAAATGAAAGAGTTGAAGAAATGATTGAAAGGGGGTTGGAGAAAGAAGCTGAGAAAATAATATTCGAATATGAGAGAATCCCCAGGCAAACCATAGGATACGAAGAGTGGCGCGATTTTTTCTCAAGCAAAAAGAAGAAAAAGGAGGTTATAAGCGAGATCAAAACACACACCAGACAATACGCAAAAAGACAAATGAATTGGTTTAAAAGAGACGAAAGGATAAAGTGGGTTAAAAACTATACTCAGGCTAAAAAAATAATGAACGAGTATATGAAAAAATAAAAAAGACTCGTTTTACGAGTCTTTTTTTGAAACCATCAATCGCAGTCGATTGATTTTTATTATTCCATCACTACTTACGGAAACCTCTCTTTTACAAATAAATTTATTCTTCCTTAAAGAGGAGTTTCTCAACTTTGCAGCCCACGCATCTCTACTGCAAAGAACAAAAATATCACTCTTCTCAAGAACAACCACCCTTTCCCCCGGATTAAAGGGTTCCCCCTCTCTTACAATTTCAATTTCGGATTGATTTCGGCGAATAATCCACAAATCCAATCACCTCTTTAAACGCCTCATTCTTTTGGGAACTGATATTCTTCCATTTTTAACTTCCAATCTTTCGGATCTGGAAAAAATAATACGCATACACCGCCTATTTTCAGATCTTTCTTTTTTATTTCTTAGTTCTTCCCAGTAATTCCTCCACCTCTCAAAAGAAAATAAATAAAAATAATCTTCAATTCTACAAAGAACTACCTCATTCCCTTCATAAGTATCAATCAAATGGCGAGGAAGAGAAAGTTTTCCATCCTTCATTCTTTTGACACTTATTCTAACCAATCAAAACACCCCCCTTTCCACTTTGACGATTCTATCAATATTGCTCGTTTTGTCAATTTTTAAACTTAAATATCTCTTGACAAAACCAGTTTATAATGTAAAATTTAAACAATAGCTTGACGAAATGATTAAATAATTACTTAATTTATGGAGGATAAACGCAAAAAAATAATAGCTATTGTGGTGGCATCGCTAGTGTTGGTGATTTTGCTTTTTTTCGTTTTTAGAGGAGATAGAGATTTTACGAATCAAAGAGAAATGCTTCAACGGGCAGTAACCGAATATATTACGGAGACAGGTTGTTATCCCGCTACGAGAGAAATTAAATTCGGAAACCCCTCCCCCATCGACTTTCAAAAGCTTTATCACAAACTTCCTGAAGATTTCGAAATAAGAAGCGACCTTTATTATTGGGTTACCCTTGACGGAAGAGCTTGGTTATCTCAAACGGATGTCCCGGAAATAGTTTCTGAAAACAATCTTCTGACCTACGATCGCGATGGAAGGCTTCGTTATTACCTTTATTATTACGAAAACGGAAAAGTTCAAAAAACAGAAACCAGAGAAAAACAGATAGATGTTTCCGATATAAGCTATGCTGTATCGGAATCGGTCGGAAGGGGTCTTGAAACTCCACCTGCAAGCAATCTTTATGAAGGATATGAAAAGCATCGACCGATAATTAAAATAAGAAACAATCAAGAATCCTTAACACTTCTTTCAATAATTAGAGAAGAAGAAATGAGGAGAACGCCAATCGGAAACCTGCTGGCAACAGTCGGCAGAATATTTACCAGAGAAGAAAATTGGTATGACATATATGGTTTTGATATTTACGGAGAGAAAATATCCGAAGGTGAATATCAAAAAATAGAAAATATTTTGGGCAGTGTCAGAGTCCACACCGAAGATGAAAGAAGCTCTCATTGGGTTGATCTGATGAATCCGGTAGATGTCGGGGTTTGTTATGGTGTTGATTGGGAGGTTATAGATGTGGAACCGATTGACCCTGTTGATCCCGGAATTATAACCCCGACCGACCCGATCACGGATCCCAGTCGCTATGACACCAGACTGGTTACGGTGAAAGGTGGTCCTAAAAACAATCCTGCAGATTTTAGGGCTGTCATATCCTTCACGACTCA
>PWPS01000059.1 GCA_003557065.1 Candidatus Nealsoniibacteriota bacterium
AAGAACTTTTTTTAAGAGTTAAGATTATGCTATTGAAGATTTCTTTATCGAAATACCCCATCTCAACCATTTCGTTTATTCTAAAAATTCCTTCTCTGCAAGGAGTGCACCTGTCACAATTTCCATACATTAAAAATCCGGAAATTTTCTTTATTTCTTCTTTATAATCGAATTTATTTCTATCTATTACTCTAATTGACGCCAGGCTGTGACATTTGTTATCGATTTCCTCGCTGCTTAAAAATAATCCTCCGGCACCACCACCGACTTGGAGTAAAAAATCAAATTCCGGGAAATTGTTCGTTCTTTTCAAAGCTTCCTTGATTGCGATATCCTCGGGAAGCTTGAAAACTCCCTCATGCTTTACGTCTCCCGTTATACAATAAAACCTCTGACCCTCATACTTATTGTTGGCTATTTCGGATATCGCATAAATCGTCTCCAAATTATGAACCAGTGTCGGTTTTCCCCATAATCCGCTTTCGGTCGGAAAAGGAGGTTTCGCCATCGGTTCAGCTCTCTTTCCTTCAATAGAACGGATTGCAGCCGTTTCTTCTCCCGCAATGTAACGATCTTCTTTAAATTTTATATCTATATCCTTTCCTTCAATCAAGGATCCAAGGTTTTTTCCACAAATTTTGTAATAATCTTTTTTTAGATATATGAAAGATTTTTTCACATTCAAATCTTCCATGATCACCGAAATTCCCGCAATCACTTTTTCGGGTTCATTAATCAGTATGTGTTTATCCTTAAAAACCCCCGGCTCACCTTCGGCCGCGTTACAAATCAGATATTTATCACCATCCTCGGAAATAAAACTTTCCCATTTTTTATAAACGGGAAAGTGGCTACCACTCCTCCCGAATAAGGAGGATTTTTTTATTTTTTCCAAAATCACATTTAGCGGATTTCAAACTTAACTCTCACGGAACTGGATATCTCGTTTTCACCGGCTTCTATTGGAACCTGCATTGATTCTCCAGCCTCCATTATCATATCCTCCATGGCAACTCTACTGGGGTAAAAATATCGCGTTTCAGAGAAGTCCACTACTCTACCCAACTTAACACCAAGGGAAGATGCTATTCTTTGAGCCTCTTTCCTAGCATTAGCAATCGCTTTATCCCTGGCCTCTTTTTTTAATTCTTCTTCGTTACTCACCGAAAACACCAAGCCCTGAACCTGGTTGGCGCCTGCCTCTATCGTCCCTGCGATAAGAGCATCAATGACAGAGAGGTCGTCAACCGAAACTCGCAAATCGTTCCTTACTTCATATCCGACTATTTCACGCCTGGTGCGTCCATTATCTTCAATATTTTCATATCTGGGAGAAACGCTGAAATTTAACGTTCTAAGATTCTCATCTTGAATTCCTTCATTCTTTAAGTGGTCGGTTACTCTCTTCATTTGAGAACTGTTTTTCTCGACTGCATCAAGATAGTTTCTTCCCTGAGTAGCAACACTGAAGGTTATTTCCGCTTCATCCGGTTTTTCAAAAATTACTTCCTCCCCGGAAACTTCTATCGTTCTGGGCTGATTAAGTCCCAGATAATTCCTTCTTGAAAGCTCATTGCCGGTAAAAACTACAACCAAGACCGTCAAGGAAATTAAAAAAATCGTGAGGGCGGCTTGTAAAGGTTTTATTTTCTCCATATTTTCATAGAATTAAAGCTCTAATAATCTAATAAAATTTTACCACCAAGAGAACAAAAAGACAACCGAAAAACGGTTGTCTTTTAAATCACTTTATTGAGATTATCTAGGGCTGCAATCCTTCTTCACCCTCAACCAAGATAACGACTTCCTCAACAAACTCAAACTGCATCAATGTTTTAGTGATTTGATCTCTTATAGCCATAACCCAAGCTGATCCGCCACCGGGTTCAATATCCGAACTGAAATCAACAGTAGCGACACCATCTTCAAAGCTGTAAGAGAGAAGTTCCGTCCCCTCGGGGATAGAAGTGCTATAACCTTGCTCTTCTTCTTGGGATGTTACTCCCTTCAAAAGGGCTTCAATTACAGCTTCTTCTTCAATTGTTTCAATTTCAAGATCGCGAGAAACGGAAACCACTTCTTCCGCACCTTCAGAAACTCGCACAAAGTAGAGCTCTAAAGGTATCGTCTGAGTCTCAGTTTGTCTATCATTCTCATCAACGTCCTCATCTTCAACAAAGTCTCCCGTCATTTCGTCAAAAGCTTCATCGGTTACGACTTTTACAACTTGATTTTTGTCTACCGTAACCATAACGGTATGAGGAGTTATGACTTGTGCAGCCATTTCATCTTCGTCCACTTCGCCGTATCCTGCAAAGCTGGCTTCAAAATCGAAAATAACTTCAAAAAGCCCCTCGCCCAAGTTGTGAGTAGTAGCATGAGTAAGATTTCCACCTCCTCTTTCCAAATAGGTCGGAGAGTTTTCCAAAATCCATTGCTCAGCTACACTTTCAGCTTCTTCGGAAGAATAAATAACTTCATCCACCTCACCCAAAAAAGCTCCGGCGATAAGAACCAGTGCTATAACGACAATTCCGATAATTATCTTTTTGTCCATATAATTAAAAACTTAAAATTTTATCGACCTTTTGCAAAATTCTCACTTCGAAATCTTACTTGAGATTAACATATTTAAAAGAAAACTACAATCTAAAATCCCCGCATAAAGCGGGGATTCATAAACTCAGGAGAGAATCCTGATTATTCGAGAAGATCTTCAAGTTCGTCAGCATCTTCTTCACCTTCTTCTGCTTCATCTTCATCTTCTACTTCATCTTCATAAAGATCTTCCTCCCATTCATCATCAAACTCGTCATCAAACTCTTCTTCCCATTCATCAAATCCATTTTCGTCAATGATTTCTTCTCCGTCATCGATTGGATCGATAATTTCCTCTTCGGGAACGTCGGAGATCGCAACGCCGAGAATAACGACTAAAACGATGATAACTCCGACTACAATTAAAGTTGTTTTCTTATCCATTTTTAAAACAGATTACTTTATCGACCTTTTTTTAAGCTAACTTAGGGAATTATAGAAGAAAAAAGAAGTTATTGCAAATCAAAATCAATATTAACTCTTCCATTTGTTACCAGAATATCATAATTGTTTTTCTCATTAAAATGCTCAATTGTAATTTCCCTACCGTCAAAATCAAAAACGGACCCCCCAGCTTGCCAAACTATACACAGGCCTGCGGCAATGTCCCAAATGGGTATTTGATATGTCACGTAACCCTCGGCTCTTCCGGAAGCGATCCAAGATAATTCCAAGGCGGCTGATCCTATTTTCCTAAAATCCTTAGTTTTTGAATATATCTTTGAAAAATTATCAATTATTCTATCTCTGGACTTTTCCGCTCCCTCACAGAATACAAAATAAGAGCGGTTTAAATCTTTAATTCCTGAAAGTTTCAGTTCTTGTCTTTCACCGGTTTTCAAATCTTCTCTGTATGCCTCCTTTCCGGTTATACCCACGAATCTCTCACCTAAAGAAGGTGCCTCAACGATACCGAATATCGGTTTACCATTCTCCCAAAGAGAAACGGAAACACTATAAAAAGGATTATGATTTTCATAATTTCCCGTCCCATCCAGAGGATCAATTATCCATAAAAAAGAACTACTTTTATCAATCATCCCCGACTCTTCCGTTAAATAGGAATCATCTGGAAAATTATCTTCTATTCCTTTAATTATAATCTCATCAGCAACCAAATCGAAGGTGCTTTTAACCTCTTTACTGGTTCCTCTTTTCAGTGATTCGCTCCGCTTGAACGATTCAACCAAGGAGCTCCCAGCTTTTTTTGAAATTTTTATGGCGAACTCTAATCTATTCATCATCGTTTCCGATTATAACGAAAGTAATTTATATTTCAAGAAAAAAGCGTCCTTTTAAGGACGCTATAGTGCATCACGATTTCTGTCTTCGATTCTTGGTTTAAAATTCTTCGGCGGTCTGGTATTGGTCTTGTTCATCGGGATCGGTTGTTTATACAACCTAACATAAAAATTCCCAAGCGGCACAAGACACACATCGAACTCTATCATATCATCTGTTATGACCATTTCACCCTGAACTCGAGCCATCTTCTTATTCATCCTAATCTTCATGTCCTTTACTTCCTTGCTCGGAACTATCGCCAAAACATGATAAGGTATCTCACCCTTCAGCTCTTCCTCGAAGATGACTTTCTGGTGAAAAATCTTGATCTTTGCTCTCAATTCAATCTCTTCTTCTGTTGAAATAAGAGAATTTTCAAAAAACAGCCTACAAGCCTTGAATTCACTCTTGTTTTTGTTTAAAAGATCTTCCCTCAACAATTTAAACACCTCCCTTTTTTGCAGTATACAATCTAATTATAATTTTGTCAAAGGAAGATAAAGTGCTATAATTTTTCATATGAAAATTGATTCTGTAGAAATAAAAAAATACAAAAGCATTATCGATCCGATAAAAGTCGATATTGATAATTTAAACATTTTGGTAGGACCGAACAATGCCGGAAAGACCAACATTCTTGATGCCTTGGAGCTCTTTTTTAATTCCGAAAAAGATGACTTAAAGAGAGAAGATGCGGAAATAAAACTCCAAATATCGGAGGGCCAAACTAAAAAAACGCTAACCTATTCATCCGGAGAGATAAATTTTAATGGATCGATGGAGGGTTTAATAAGGATTGGTGACAGTCTTCCATTAGAGGAAATAGCTACTGAAAAATTAAAAAGCTTAAAGGACGATTATCCGGATGAATATAAGAAATTCTCCGCCACTCTGGAAAAATATTTCAAGGATGTGCATATCAGCGAAGATCTTTTCAAGTCCAATGTTCAAACCGATATAGGGAGAAAACCTTTAAAAAGGATGGGAGATGGTTTTAAAAGGTTATTCGTTATCCTTTTTTATCTTTACAATCCCAAGTACAAGATAATTTTAATAAACGAACCAGAGCTCCACCTTCACCCTTCCGTGATCAAGAAATTTTTAAAGATACTCACATCCAATGAAACCGAAAAGCAAGTTATAATGACTACTCATCACCCTACTTTCGTGCAAGCTAAATTGTTGCCGGAAACTTGGCGTGTTGTAAGAAATGAAAATCACAGCACTATCGTTTGTAAGTTCAATCGAGAAAAGATGAACACCGAAAGATTCGCACAGGAAATAAATGACGATAATTCGGCAATGCTATTTGCTGATAAAGCACTTTTGGTAGAGGGCGTTTCCGACAGTATTTTGATGAGAAACCTTATAGATAAATTTTATGACGGCACCGGAGATATAAAAGTAGTTTACTCCGGCGGAATCGGAGATATTGATCTTTACGAAAAAATTTGCAAAATTTTCAACATCCCCTACCTGGTAATGATCGACGGTGACGGACTTGAAGGATTTTGGAAAAAAAGATACGGAGAAAAACCTATTTCCGAAAAAGAGAAAAGAGAAATCTTGAAAAAAGATAGTATTTTTGTCCTAAAGGGAAGCTTGGAGGAAAACTACCCGAAGAAATATCAAAACAAAACAACCAAGCCTTTAAATGCTTTGCTTGCCGGAAATCTGATTACGGAAAAAGATTTTCAATCGGAAGAGATGTCGGGACTTAGAGAAATTATTGAAAATCTCTAAAACCAATCGAAATTCTTAATTTTAAAAACTTCATGGAGCGCTTCCAAATAAGTCGCGAAACTCCAGGCTTGACTTATGGCTCCCTCGGGTTTAAGCGCTTCTGCCGAACTAACTTCACTGTGGTGCCCTATAACACCATTCCACATCAAGTCTTTTCTACTGGCCTCAAGAATTTTGTTTATTTCATAAGAGAATCTCCCCTCATCCAAGCGATGCATCGCCACCGCTGCCAGATTGTTCACGAAAAACCAACTATCCCCCTGGTGATAACTTTGTGAATTTTCCCCCGTGTGTCTTCTATTGAATCTCGGATCCTCTTTACTGATCGTCGCCAGTCCTCCCCAGTCCAACCAAAGCTCGTACAATGCTCGTCGAAAACAATTTTTCCATTCTTCATCACTTAATAATTCCGGATAAATATAATAAGCCAAAAAGATGTTGGGTCTTACCGTTCTGTCCACTTCGCCCGTATCGGGATAATATCCATCGGCCAAGATATTTCCATCCCAAAAAACTTCTCTCACTCTTTCTCTGAGATCAACTTCCAACTCTTCAAACTGCCTACTTCTTTCTTCATCTATCAGTCGCCCCAATTTGCACATGGCAAGCTCCAAAGCTTGTATCTCAATCCTTGCTCCTTCACGATTGATTGAATCCATCCAAGTCTCTTTTCTATCCGATATCACCAAGCCGTGAAAGTCGATATCAATCTCTCTTCTTAAGTACTTAATAAGTTTTTTTTCTTTTTCTTTATCTAAATCGTTTAAAAAGATATACGCTCGTTTGAATGTCCATCCGGTTCCATCAGCAAGATGGTGTTTTCTGGGTCCTAATGTATTGTCCGTAATCAAGTTCCAAAAAACTTTTTCAGCCTTTGGTTTGTCGATTGTCGCCAACCCGCCAAGAGAAATTGCCTCATCCCTCTTCCAAAACTGAAAAAACCAGGGCAATCCAGCGTATATTCTATCATTAACGACAAGATTAGTTAATCCATTCTTAGCTGCAACGTAATCTATCGGATCTTTCTCATCCAGGTTAAGATCAAAATTTTTCTTCTCTTTTAATTCGGAAATAGCTTTTTCTTTTTTATCCGAGACCGAAAAAATCAATTCCCGGGCACTAAGAATTCCGAGCTTATAAACCGCTTTCTCAAAAGGAGGAGAACTTCTGTCCTTATCCGCAGAATAGTACCGAACAAATCTTTCTCCTATGAATTCAAAACCATCAAACCCGGCGATGGCCAAATATATCTCCTTACCCTCCGTAACCGCTTGCACGATTATGATCTCGCCATTTTCCTCCACCTCATATTGTGGATAATCATCACTGTAAGATCTTCTCATATCCAAAACCAATTCTATCCTCCCCTCTCCTTCCGTTTTGTAGTTCATAAGATGCCCGTCTCGTGCAATGGAAAACTTTTCTTTAAAATTGCTTCCACTTCTTTCGATTTCGGAGAAATAATTAACGACAGACGAAACATTATCCCTATCTATCGGCCTTATATCTTCAATGATTTTATATATTTCCGATCCTCGCTCGTTGCTCGGTGCGAAAAACCAACCTTGATATCTACTTTCGGGAACATCTGAAAGATATAGATAATCACCCAAATTATTATTCAGAAGAAAATCGGACTTTTCAACATCCTTTTCCCATTTTTTGCCTAGAACATGTGCTATTTTCATTCTAAAGATTTATTATGCGCTTTTATGTAATTTTCAACAAAATCCTTCCAATCGGCTTTGGAGGCTATCTTTCTAGCCTCAATCTTATTATCAACTCTATGCTTTCTGTCCAATTTTGAAAAATCATACATGAACCTTGCAAGATCACGGATAACCTCTTCATCTTCTTTTTTGTATCTCTTTAATACATAAACCCCTTCTTTACCCTCTTTTTCCTCCAATGTCTGTCTGTATTTCCCGAATCCGGCCAAATCGGTGGTTACAGAGGAAACACCTAGCGCAGCGGCTTCAAGAGGAGTATATCCCCACGGCTCATAGAAGCTGGGGAAGACCCCCAAATGACAAGCTTCCAGTGCCTCTTGATAACTTAAATTGGATAAACCATCATGACCGGAAAGATAAATCGGATAATAAACCACTTTAACGGGATCTTCTTCCTTGTTGGTTAGGCCATGCTCAATTATCGTTTTATAAGTACGATCATTTTCATCAGCCAGATCATGAGTTGAAACGGGTGGTTGGCCATCACTTTTCATCCTTAAGAGTTTTCTTTCTATTTCAAGAAGGTAATTCTTGCTTATTATATCTTCAGTGGTAATCTCTTTTTCGTAAACTAAATTATGAAGAATCCTTTCTTCTATCTCCGGCATAGCACCCTCCAAGGAATCCTTCACATCATTAAAGTGTTCCTTATTTTCAATTAATTGCGCTTTAACCGATCTAACTCCGGTCGGAATCCAGAAAAAAGCCACAATGGTCTTATTGTTGTTTTTATCCCTCTTTAGCTTTTCATTGAGTTCGGCTAATGATTTTGCAAAGACATCAACGCCCTTGGCTTTATATTCGTTTCTACCGATTATAAAGTAGAATAAAGTTTCTTCGATATCAAACTTGTAGTAAGGGAAAAAATAAGAAATGACGAACTCTCTCAATCTCCCTCTTTGAAGTCTGTGTTTTATCACAATCTCTTCAAACGTTAGAAACTTCTCCAGATTCAATCCGTTGGATAAAACTACATCAGGCTTTCTTCCTAAAAATCTCTCTGTCTCTACACTCGTTATCTCACTAACCGTAGTAAAGCTGTCCGCCTTTTCGGCAGCCCTCTTTTCCATTTGATGCTTAGCATGAACATTAACCTCATAAGCACTTGTCGTAGGATCTATTTCATCCAACTTGATATAAAAATTTACATCGTTATAGGCCAACGCCCTCCCCAGACTGGTGGCATGAGTGGTAAAAACGGTTCCGATCTTACTTTTTCGCAAATGCAAGTATAGAAGTCCGGCGCCCGACAACCATTCGTGGAAATGAGCAACTACATTCTTGTCTTTCTCAATCATCTCCTTTTCCAGTTTCTCAATCAACTTTCCAACCGCCCACGACCACATAACCGGACGATCAAACATGTCTCCCGTATTCAGAGAATCTATTCCATAAGACTCCCACAGAGCTTTCTTTACCTCGTCTCTTTTCCATAGATAATCCTTATAATCAATCAAAATTGTTTTGGGCTTTCCTTCAACCATCCATCGGCCGTAATGACATCTTATACCCTCTTCTTCCAGTTCTCGAAAAACTTTTCTTGTTTTTTCTCCCGGAGCCTCTTCTTTAAATTCTCCCCTGCTCTTATCAATGTAATACGGACCGATCAAAAAATAATTATCTCCGTATTTTTCTAGCATGTTGGCTGACTTCGACTCCAAAACCCGGTAGATTCCCCCTACCTTATTGCAAATCTCATAGGAAACTTCGAAAAGATAATCAGCCTTTGGTTTTTGCTTTTTCATGTTTTATTTTTTCTTTTACTCTCAGCTTAAAATCGTTTAGAGCGTTTACGTATGAAATGAAAGCTTCGTATGGAGATTCATAAGGACTAAAATAATTATGAACCGTACCATCACAAAGCCCCTTGGTCGATATATAATAAAAATGATCCGACGTTTGTAATCTTCTCCAGTCTTCTATAAGGTCTTCATCTCCGGTAAGAAGAACTTCTTCCTCCAGAGAATATATTTTTTCCAACAAATCCCTTTGCATCGGATTTCCAATCCAGGCGGAAAGATCTCTTTCACTATCAGCCCAGGAAGTGAAAAAAGGAATATCAAGCTCCGCTCTTCTTTCGTATGTCTTATTGGCTTCAGTTAAAGTTAAAAAGTTGTTATCCGGATGCCTTAAAATTTCCTCTGGAAGATTTTTCAAAAACTCAAAAATACCGGTTGTCTCCCACTGATGCTCACCGAAAGTTTCATAATCCATAAAAAGATTTATCACTTCCCCGGACCCATTTATAGCTGAAACCCACTGAGAAAATTTCGGTGCCG
>PWPS01000022.1 GCA_003557065.1 Candidatus Nealsoniibacteriota bacterium
ATGGAAAACGGAATTACCCCCGCCTCGATCGTAACCAAGCCCGATAAACCGAAAGGTAGAGGTAAAAAGACTAAGGCAACACCCGTTAAAATTTTAGCCACGAAAAAAAATATTCCCGTTTATGACAATTTGGAAGAAGTTATAAATGAAACGGAACTAGTTTTAGTCGCCGGATACGGAAAGATAATTTCAAAAAAACTACTGGAAAAACCAAAATATGGATTCCTTAATGTTCACCCCTCGCTTCTTCCACGTTATCGAGGTCCAGCCCCGCTACAAGGTGCTATTCTTTCCAATGATAAGAAAACCGGTGTTTCGATAATGGTAATGGATAAAAAGATGGACCACGGACCCCTACTATCTCAAAAAGAGATAATTATTGATGGAAAGGACTATCTTGAGTTGGAAAAAGAGAGTGCCACTATGGGTGGAAAATTGATGGCAAAGATAATTCCGGACTGGATATCCGGTAAAGCTATTCCCAAGCCTCAAGGTCATAAAAAAGCCACATATACAAAATTGATAAGAAAAGAGGATGGAAAAATAGATTGGTCCATGAGTGCGAGTTATATCGAGAAAATGACACGCGCTTATAATCCGTGGCCGGGCTGTTTCAGTACCTTGAACGGAAAGATGATAAAGATCATTGAAGCCGATATCCAAAAACAAACCGGAGATGGACCCTTCGGTAAGCCGGGAAAAACTTATCTGGCTACGAATGAAAAAATAGCGGTGCAAACCGGAAAAGACTTCCTGATAATAAAAAAACTCCAGATGGAGGGAGGTAAACCGATTGAAGTTGGAGAATTTCTTCTAGGAAATATTGACCTTATAGGAGCTGTCTTAAATTAACTTCTCCTTCTCTTAAAACTTCCCAGCTTCCTTCATTATACTTGACCAAAGTAGATGGTTTTGACTCAAGTCTTCCCGAACGGACATAAAAATCAACACTATCTTCAAAATATGAGATAGCCTCTTCAATCGTTTTAGCCGGACTCGCTCCTTCAGGATTGGCGCTGGGAGCAACTATCGGTCCGGTCTCCTTAATCAATTCTATCAAATCGGAATTATCCGGAATACGAAAAGCGATACTTCGTTTTCCTCTGTGTAAATGTGAATATTTATCACAGGGAAGGATCACGCTTAGCTTCGCCGGCCAAATATCTTCAAGGTTTACGGGAAACTTCACTTCAAAACGAGTCAAATCGGATAAATCAGCTATTAAGACAATTAACGGCTTTTTTGTATCTCTTCGTTTAGTCTCATAGATCCTTTCTATTGCATCAATCGAATCAATCTTCCCCACTAGGCCGTATAAGGTATCTGTCGGAACGACGCCGATATCTCCATTTTTAATGGATTTAGCAACTTCCTTATTCTTTATGCTATCAAAAATCTTCACTCTTCTTGCATTTTTGACATTTTTTGAGCAGCCTTCATCTGAACTCTCCCTATCGCATCGTTAATACATTCAACCAACACATCTTCTTGTTTTTTCTTAGTCAGCTGAGGACTGATTGTGACCTCTTGAATTTCCATATGACCATTAACCTTCACTTTTACTCCTTCTTTTTCTACTTCGGAAGTCTCATCCTTTAAAGCGTTTTGTAATTTCCTTAATTCGTTTATTTTTTTGAATTTATCCAGCATATTTATTTATAATTTTGAACCACCAAAACGGGCGATAAAAAGGCCCGTTTTTGGTCTTTTCTAATTAGCTATTTTTGTCCCTTTGAAGGTTTTTCCATCCAAAATCTTTTCCAGATTATCCAAATCCTTTCCATTTGCGACAACAAGCTCTTTCTCTTCGTCCGCAGCAAGTTTTGACGCGATGGGATCAACGGGAGCGCTAAGTCCCGGAGTCCAATCTGTTGGAATAATTTTCTTATAATCATCCCAAGTTATGAAATCTATTGGTTGAGCGGACTCACTTTTTTCCGGATCTCCGTCATAGACATAATCTTGCTTGCTTAAGATTATGATATTTTCAATATCCATATCGACAGCAAGACATGTAGCTACATAATCGGTAGATCTACCGGGACTCCATCCGGAAGCAATAATTACGGAACAATCATCAAAATCATTAATCTTTCCCCGCTCATTGCATATCGTATCAGAAGCATATTTTGTAAAAATAGCTCTGAGTAAATGCGCATTGAGATAGGTCGCGTGAATTCCGATCCAATCCCTCTCTTCGTCTCCTACTCCGTTTATCAAAAGTGCGGACTTTTGGTAGTGTCTGGCAACATCCCCACCACCGGTAACTATTACGAACCTGTCTCCTTTTTTAATTCTTTGCTCAATTAAAAAATAAAAATCTCTTAAAAATCCTGCATCTATTTGCTTGGGGCAGATAATCGACCCACCCAGCGCTAAGACATAATCCATAATAAATCTTGATAGTGGTCCAAAAAAACCTCCTTACAAGCCTAGCATACGAAAGGTTGGTTTTCAAGGTTAAAAACGCTCTTTGAGATACTTCTCGAAATCCTTCCCGATATCATCACGACGAAGTGCAAATTCCACGGAAGTTTTAAGATATCTGAGAGGATCACCGGTAGTGTGCCACTCGCCCTCTATCGGTTGAGCGATTACTTTTTTCCCTTCTTGTGCCAATGAATTAATAACATCCATAATCCACAACTCACTATCCTTTCCCGGAGGAGTCTCCTTCGCCTTTTCTATTACATCGTAAGAAAAGACGAAACGACCGAAAAGTGCCATATTGGAAGGCGCTTCATTTGCAGGAAGCTTTTCACATCCTTGCTCAATTTCATAATTTTTCTTTTCATCTTTATATTTTACCGTTCCATATCTTTCAACTTCTTCATCAGGAACTTCCTGAACCCCCAAAACGGCTGTAGGATTTTCTTTTTCATAAACATCCATCAGTTGTCGAGTTACTGGAGTTTCCGATATTGTCATGTCATCACCGAACATATAAACAAAGGCTTCGTCATCGTCAATAAGTGGAGCCGCACAAAGAAGTGGCGTTCCATTTCCATAAGGATAATCTTTGTGTTGGCGCACATAAGCGAAATTAGCCAACTTCGGAATCGCTTTTATTTTTTCCAATCGATCCATTTTTCCGGATTCTCGTAATTCATACTCCAGCTCGGAATTGGAATCGAAATGATCCTCCATAGAAACCTGCCCCGCCCTGGTTACGATTATTATATCCTCTATTCCCGAGTTAACGGCTTCCTCGACCAGATAATGGACAATCGGCTTGTCAACTATCGGCAGCATTTCTTTGGGCTGGTTTTTGGTGGCGGGTAAAAATCTGGTTCCATAACCAGCTGCGGCTATAACTGCTTTTTTTATTTTTCTCATTTTATTGGATTGTTATCTGCCGGTCCGACTATTGCCAGCATTATATTTTTCTTTTTATCTCTTCTATACGAAAAGAAATTATGATTGCAAAACGTGCACTCTTGGGAAGTGCTAACTTTCTTAACACCTCCTTCCCTAAATTTGGTTTCGGCGACCTTTTTTAAATTTAAAAATAAACCCTCCCGTCTTTGATCAAAACAATCTTCATAACCTTTGAATTTATCCTTAAAATCATTACTCACTTCAAAATGACACTCCCCTATTGCCGGACCGATGTGTATCGAGCATTTCGTATTCGGCATTTTTTTTATCGACTCTTCTATTATTCCAGAATGCAAACCTCTCCATCCCGCATGCAGTACGCCGTGAAAACCATCACCCATAATGAAGATGGGTAAACAGTCCGCAACAGTCACTCCCAGATAAATATTTTCCATCGTAATCAAGCCGTCAGCGCCTTGCACAGGACTTTCTTCTACCGAATCGACCATCTTCACCTTATTGCCGTGAATAAGCCCTGCGCGCACTAAATTATCAACACTGATCCCCCTCAAGAAAGATTCAATATTTTTCTCCGAGCTCATAGACCCATCGGCTTTTTCGGACAAGAAAAACCTCATAAGAAAAAGATCAAAACCGTCTCAATTATGGCTGCTACAAGAAGCAGTGGCAAGACTATTAAGATAAAACTATCAAAAGCCTCCTGAAGAGAAGTTTTTATTATTTTTGGAAATTTGAGCCTTCTCAAATCCTTATAAAAAGAAGATATTTTAAGATCACTATTTTTGAAAACTATATAAGTTGTTAAACCTAAATAAAAGCCATAACCACTTCCGATAAAAAGTGCCGACAATTCGAAAATTCCATGGGGAAGCAGGCTGACAATCAAACCGAACGTTCCGAAGCTCGGATAAACATAGGCAGCAACCAGACCTATTACAAAACCATTAATTGCCAAGAAAAGAAAAGGTATTATTCCGAAAACAATTCCCAGCAACATCCCCAAGAATACTTTCAATGTATTATTCAAAAAGATAAAAAGAAATGTTCCGGAAAAACTCATTCTCGTCAAAAAGGAAAATTCCTCTTGGATTTCTTCAAAAAACAAATCTGCCTCGGCAGGATAGGAAGCGCAATACCAAACCCCTAAAAAAACAAATACAAAAAAGACAATGAACGAAAAAAGAATTTCCTTTTTTATTTTGTTAAGTAGTTTTCTATATTTCATCCGCTTTTTCTAAAAAGTGAAAGTCTTTTCTCCTTAAAATATCCAGTCTGTTTAAATTGAATTCCGAATCGATAATGGTTCCCAGGTATTGACCGGAGATAAAGTGAGGAAGCAGAACATAATCGGCACCGACGTCATAAAGCAGCATCGCATCGGATTTGAATTCCGCTCTAACAATTATTCTTATATCTTCCTTTATCTTTTTTATTCTTTGAGTCAAATTTAAATTATCTTGCAAATTCGGACTGGTTGATATGACCAGTTTAGTTTCCGAAAGATCCACATTATCAAATATGTGCGGATCTGTTATATCGGAAAAAAGATGATTAACTCCCCTTTTGTTTAGTAAATCAGTTATCGTCGGATCAAAATCAACCACGAGAAGATCATCTTTATTGAAATTATTCATAAATCCCCTACCGGTTCTGTGGGCTCCGATTAAAATTACTTTTTTGGAGTTTCCAATATTGCTTTCTTGTTCTTCGATGGTGTTATCCTTTTCGAATATTGAAAGAAAGCGTGAAATGTAAGGAAAGATTTCTTCCGCATATAAAATCAGATAGGTCGAAAGAGTAATGGTAACTACACCGACAGCAGCAATAAGGGCAAATATTTCATCACTTATATGACCCATAACCAATCCTAAAGTCGCAAATATCATACTGAATTCCGAAATTTGAGCAACAGTCACTCCGGTAAGGAAATTTGTTCTCTTTTTATATCCGAGAGAACGCATAATAATCATTACGATAATCGGATTACCCAAAAGAACAAAAAATGAAAAAACCAATATCGGAATAATTAATCCACCGAATTCGGAAACGGCCATTAGCGATCCCAAAATGGCAAAAAATACTAAAATAAAGAAGTCTCTAAGTGGCTGAATTTTACTGGCTATATTATATTTTTGTGAAGAATTAGCTAAAGCGACTCCTCCGAGAAATCCTGCAATCTCAATTGAAAATCCCGCCATTTTAACTATGACGCTGAAGAACAAAAGCCAAGCTAAGCTAACTAAAAAAAGTAACTCTTGAGAATGAGAAACCTTTCTGAATATGTACGGAAAAACGGAACGACCCAAAATCATCATTACTGCAAAAAGAGCTATTCCACCGGTGACTATTTTTAAAATTGAGATTGGACCGATTTCTCCCCCCGCATCCAAGGCATTCAAAGAAATAAGTATCAAAATGACTACGATATCCTGAACCAAAAGCAATCCGATTGCAGCTCTTCCATGCAAACTGGTTAAATTCCCCTTATCGGAAAGCAGTTTTACAATTATAACCGTGCTTGAGAAGGTTAATGCAATCGCTACATATGCGGCATGGATAACACTCATTCCGAAAGCGAAATACGCAATCAGAAAGCCACCGGTAGCGGTAAAGAGGACTTGACCCAATCCAATAGCCAACGAGGTTTTTCCAACTCTTTTGATGGAGTTGTAGTCCATCTCCAAACCGACTAAAAACAAAAGAAACATTACCCCCAAATTTGAAAAAAGTTCCATCGCTTCCCTTTCCGCAAGGTCAAAAAAACCGAATGCTCCAATAATTATTCCCGTTATCAGATAAGCTAAAATCAGAGGTTGTTTTAGCATCTTTAAGATCACACCCAAAACCGCTGCCAAGGTTAATATAACGGCTAACTCCAGTAAAAGTGGGTCCACGATCGAAAAAAACTCAGTGATAGAACTGATAACTGCTTCCATATTCATAATTAACCTTTAAATAAGTGAACTGTTCTTGTCGGGAAAGCCATCTCTATATCCTTTTTGGTAAATTCACTCTTAATATCAAAAAGTATCTCTTGATGAGTGTTTCTAAAGTCAGCGAAATCAGCTGATGAAACATAATAAACAACTTCAAAATTTAATGAGGAGTCACCGAATTCGGTAAAATGAGTCCTGTCGAACTCGGCAAGATTCTTACTATCTACGATTTTTTTTACTATATCGGGTATCATTCTCATCTTTTCATCAGAAGTTCCATAAATGACACCGAAATTAAAGGTAGCCCGTCTTCTCTGTAGCTTCTTAAAGTTATGAATTCTTTCATTCGTAAGCTCCCTGTTCGACATGACAATCTCTTCCCCCTGCAAGGCTCTTATCCTAGTGGTCTTTATGCCGATTCTTTCAACCGTTCCCACTTCATTTCCAACTATTATAAAATCACCCACGGTGAACGGTTTGTCAAAATAAATTGCAAAAGAACTGAAAAGATCTTCCAATATTTTCTGAAAGGCGAAAGCAACCGCTATACCCCCTATTCCCAAACCTGCCATAAGGGAAGTAATCTCAATTCCCAAATTGGACAAAATTAGGAGCACAGCAAAAACCCACAAAATTCCTTTGAAAATAAGCCCTATGTTCTTTGCTGCCACTTCGGTTCCCGGATCAGTGTCCTTCAATATCTTTTTATTCAATGTAAAATCAATGAACATTTGCACTCCCGCCATCAATCTGAAAACAACCCAGACCAACAAAACTCCGGAAAAGAAATTAATCAAAGAAAGTGGTAATGTGAGATAATTGATAGATATGTAAAATGCAAGATAAAGATAGAACGATGATCTTATAGATAAAATAAAATCGATTAAGACACCTATAAAACTATCTTTCTCGGGTCTCGCCTCTTTTAAGCGCCTGATTAAAACACCCTTAATAATCTTTATGATTAAAAACAAAAAGGCGAAAATCGCTAAAAATATAAGGTAATCCAAAACCCTATTTTCTAAAACGGAATAGTTTAAAATTTCCATATTTGTTAATTTTTCAATATATTCCATAAACATCTTCGTCAATTATAGTATTTTAACACTTCCACTTCAACCACTGAAAACACATTAAATTGATATGGATTTTAATTCAACCAACCTCTCTTCTTACTCCTCATTACCACATAATAAAGCTCATCTTAATTACTTCAGCTTAATTTGATTTGAATAATTTTTACAATAAGTCGATTATATCTTTTATTCTTCATCTAATTGAAAGAGTTATCGGTGTTGACTAAATATATACTTTATTATATAATAAAGTATAAATTGAAGGAGGGTTAAAAATGAAAAAATTTCTTGTTGCGTTGTTAGTTCTTTTGATCTTTGCTTCGACGGCCTCTGCCAAGACGACCCCCATCTATGTATTGAATTTCGATATCGCCGATTCTCTGGAGTCCGAAAATTTTCTTTATCCGGTCTATAGAGGGGTAGATTATCGAATACCGATTCGCAGCTCCATAGAGACGCTTCTGAAAATAGAGTTTAGTGAAGCCGAAAAAGAAATCGGTTTTATATCCGAGTTTTCAGGTGATCACGGAATAGTTCTCAAGGAAGTCAATCTCCGTAATGGAGTTCTCAAATTGGTATTTGACGATCCCGCCTTTTTTTCAACAGGAGGATCAGCACGAGTAATTTTACTTAGAGATCAGATAATTCGAACCGCCATGCAGTTCGGTGTAGTCGAAGAAGTTGTGATTTTACCCGAGGATTTTTTTCAACCCTGACTCCGTAAATACGGAGTCTTTTTTTTAAACTCCTCCAGACTAAAACATCTATCCAAGCTTATATCCCCTACTCTTGTCCTGATAAGCTTACATAAGACTCCGCCGGTAGATAGCTTTCTTCCTAAATCTCTCGCAAGAGCTCTTATATACACGCCGGATTCGGTTACTACATTTATTGATATTTCGGGATAGTTATAACTAACTAAATCAATACTTTTCACAACGACGGATCTGGGAGAGAGTCTTGGTTTTTCACCTTTTCTTGCTAACTTATAACTTCGTGTTCCGCTTACCTTTATTGCACTATACACGGGGGGGATTTGATTAATAATCCCCTCCATTTTTTTTAACGTTTCTTTAACTTCTTTTTCAGAGGGAGGATCAATATCCTTAATAACTTCAATTTCCCCCTCCAAATCATCAGTAGTGCTTATTTTTCCAAGCTCTATTTCCGCATAATATTCTTTTTCCGAATCGGTATATTTTTCTATCTTCTTGGTGTATTCCTTACCTATTGCGACAACAAGAACTCCTTCCGCGCTCGGGTCAAGAGTGCCTGCGTGTCCTATTTTTTTAATTTTGGTTATCTTCCTCAACTCATCTATGACATCATGTGATGTCGGTCCCGGTGATTTGTAGATACCATAGAATCCCATAAAAAAACAAGAGCGCCTTTTAAGCGCTCTTTACACTTTCGTAAACTAAATAATGTCCTCCTTTCTTCGGTAAAGTCATCTTGTCACTCGGCCCTTCCGAGAAAAAACTGGTTCCTCTGGAATACCGCAAAGCAGCACCCCTGAAAACTATTTTCTTTGCTCCGACATCTATTCCGATCATATTAAATAGATTCTCTACATTCTCCGAATTGAGAAAATAGTCCTTGGAGTATCTGAGCTTCTCTATCTCTTGCTGCATCAATCTTCTGTCGCTGGTGGTAAGTTCTATCACCAAGATTTCAATCGTATTTTTATCCTTTTCCCAAACGATTAATAAATCTCCTGTTTCCTTGTTATGCCTTTTGAGTTTCGGCTTTCTTTTGACGTAAAGGATTTTATCCTTCCTCACGCCCAAACCCGGATTTTCGGGCTCCTCTGACAATCGCTTTAAATATCTGTCATGGAAACTCTCCTTCCAGTTCATCAATCACTCACCTCCGATAATTTTTTTAACCGTACGAAGATCCTCAAGAAGATCCTTCCTCCTGTCAGGACTATAAATAGTAGCCGCAGGATGAAAAAGAGGAACAATCTTAAAGTTTACAGCCTCCTTTTCGTATATTTTACCACGAATCTTGGAAATTGCAAATTCTTCCCCGAAAGAGTACTTTTTAAGTAAATAATTAGCTGAAAATCGTCCAAGAGTTGCGATAACCTTGGGTTTAATGATTTCTATTTGCCTGTCTAAAAACGGGGCATAAATATCTATTTCTTCAGGGAGGGGGTCTCTATTTCCGGGAGGTCTATCCTTAACTATATTGGTAACATATGTTTCACTTCTCACAATACCGACCTCTGCCAAAAGATCATCCAAAACC
>PWPS01000039.1 GCA_003557065.1 Candidatus Nealsoniibacteriota bacterium
AAGAGATCCCGGGCTTGCCGAAAATTCAGATCGATTAGGTTATGAGATAGCTTCGGTGGGTAATGAGTTTACGGTTTGGTCATCTTCTTCAGAAAGCAGAAAGGTGGGATCCGCTCCGGCTTTGAGGTTCGACGGCAATAATAACCGCGTTAGGGTTCCACACTCTTCGGATGTTGATATGGGTGGATCCGAAATAACTTTGGCGGTGTGGTTCAATTTAGCTGAAGAAATGAGCACCAACAGAAGGTTGATATCCAAAGCGACAAGTGCAAATGGAGCAAATGGGTATGAGTTACGTTTTACCGGAGTGATAAGGTTTTCTTTGGTTGGTAATAATTATGATATAGGAGCCGTAGAACCGAATAAATGGCATCATATTGTGGCCACCGCCGATGGAAGCAGGGTGAAAATTTTTGTGAATGGAGAAAAAAAGTATGATGAAGAGCACGATGTTTTACCCGGATCCAATAGCAATAATTTAATTTTGGGTGGAACTTCAAGTTATGCCAGTCATTTTTACGGTGGAGCAAGAGATTTTCGAATTTACGACAGAGCTATTAGTGAAAGTGAGGTAGGTAGATTATACAAGGGAGTTAATATTGAAGATGGACTGGTGGGACATTGGCCTATGAATGAAGGTTCCGGATGTCTTGCCAGGGATTTTTCAGGAAATGAAAATGACGGAACCCTTTATCCCGATTGTCCGGATGATTCTCCGGAATGGATTTTGGGCGGTTGATTTTGTAGACTGTAAAAACTTGCTAAATTAAAACTTTTCTGTTACAATAACCAGGACAGTTAATCTAATTAAAGATATGTACGCAGTAATAAAAACGGGTGGAAAACAATACAAAGTTTCCGAAGGAGATACCTTGGAAATAGAGAAGCTATCTGAAGAAGAAGGAAAGGAAGTTCTTTTCGATCAAGTTTTGCTTTTCGATGATGGTAAAGATATTAAAATCGGGAAACCGATTGTTGAGGGGGTTGCGGTGAAAGGAAAAATTCTTGAACATGGAAAAGGTGAGAAGAAGGTTGTATTCAAATACAAACCCAAAAAAAGATTCAGACAAAAGAAAGGACATCGACAACCGTATACTAAAGTAGAGATAAAAGAGATATCTTCCAAATAATAGTTTTCGTCAGAAAATAAAAAGAACGCCCGGGCTGGGCGTTCTTTTGTTTTTCTTTTTGTAATAAAATTATTTCCTACCCCTTAAAGCGGAAGAGAGAGTGTCTTCGTCTGCATATTCCAATTCTCCACCGACCGGAAGACCTTTGGCCAGCTTGGTTATTTTGACTGATCCTCCTTCTAACACCCTTTCTAAAAATAGAGCAGTTGCTTCTCCTTCGGTTGTCGGGTTTGTGGCGAGTATCACCTCCTTAATCTTTTTCATTTCGTATTTTTTAGGGTTTTCTACTCTGCTTTTTAATTCTTTTGCTCTTATTTTTTTTAAGTCGTCTTTTTTCAGCGGGCTTATATTTCCACCCAGTATGAAGTAATATCCTTTGTATTCCTTTGTTTTTTCTATTGAAATTAGATCGGTTTCTCTTTCCACCACGGCCAATATCGGCTCTCTTGACTTATCTTCGCATACGGAGCAAAGATCTTTTTCCTTCTCCAGACTTCTATAGCAAAAACTACATGTGTGAACAGAGCTTTTCAGGGTGTGAAGTTCATTTATCAGTCTGTCTATTTCTTCCGGGTCCGAATTCAGTAAGTGAAATGCAAAACGAGTCGCCGTTTTTCTACCGACTGTCGGAAATCGTAAAAATATACTTATAAGGTTTTGAATCGGTTTCGGGTACATCAATTGTTGGCGTATCTTTTATCCAAGCTTTGGAATGAAGTAGTTTCATTGTCGAAATATAATTCCACTTTTCCGGTGGGACCGTTTCTGTGCTTGGCTATAATGACATCAGCTATATTTTTTCTTTCGGTGTCTTCACGATAGTAGTCTTCTCTGTATAGGAGAAGAACGACATCAGCATCTTGCTCCAGGGCTCCACTTTCTCTCAAATCGGAAAGACGAGGAATTTGAGGAGTTCTTTGCTCCACCGCTCTTGAAAGCTGAGAAAGTGCAATTACCGGCACGTTTAACTCTTTGGCCAAAGATTTAAGCGCTCTGGATATCTCCGTCATCTGCTGAACTATGGAGTCGTAATTGGATCTGGGCTGAATCAGTTGTAGATAGTCTATTATTATAAGACCAAGACCGATCTCCGCCTGAAGCCTTCTTGCCATCGCTTTCATCTGCATGATATTAAAAGAGCTTTTATCCTCCACGTAAATCGGAGCATCAGACAATTCATTCATGGCTTGTTGTATTCTTGTAAAGTCATTTGATCCCTCTTTGGTGGATAGTTTCCCGTTTCTTATCTTCCATAGATTGACTCCTGAAGTTGTGGCCAGTAATTTATCTATGATTTGATCTTCTGACATTTCAAGACTGAAAATTCCAACAGGAACATTCTTTTTCAGTGCAACGTTTTGAGCGATATTGAAAGCTAGGGAACTTTTACCCATACTGGGTCTGGCTGCAAGGATAATAAGGTCGGATTTTTGAAATCCGGAAAGAATATTATCCATAGCGGGATAGCCGCTGGGAACTCCTCTGGTATCTTCACCTTGGCGAGAAAGCTTATCTATTCTTTCAAAGGCGGCTTCCAATGAATCACCGACACGAGTGAATTGATTTCTTAAGGAGTTTTGGCTTATATTGAATATCTTCTGCTCTGCCTCATCAAGAACCTCTTCTACATCCCTGCCTTCGTCGTACCCACTGAGGCTTATATCTTGCCCCGCTTTAATCATCTCTCTCAATATTCTTTTTTTCTGAACGATCTTGGCATATTCGGCAACGTGACTGGCTGTGGGAACCGAATTCACCAATTCGGTCAAATAACTATTTCCACCTATTTTCTCCAATAATTCTTTCTCCTCAAGACGATTTGCAACAGATAAAAGATCGATGGTTCCACCCTTATCCACGATATCGATCATCGATTGATAGATATTTTGGTGGTTCGTCTCATAGAAGTCTTTCGGTTGAAAAAAATCAACTACTTTATAGATTGCCTCTTTGTCCATCATGAGACCACCCAGAAGTGATTTTTCCGCTTCAATATTTCTTGGTGGTAATTTTTCCAATAACTCTTCTTTTGGCATTTACTTTTTTGTTATTTTGTATCCGTCCTTAATATCTTCAACCCGATAACCGAAACCTTCGATTTGCTCCCTTATCTCATCCGCCTCATCAAACTTACTCTCTCTTCTAAGTAAGTCTCTTTTTGCGGCTAAATCCGTTACTTCTTGAGGAACTTCTCTTGTTTCGGATATCCTAAGACCTAAAACTCTGTCAAAATCTTCCAAAGTGGTTCTTTTATCTTGATCCGAAATTTGATTATCTTTCAACATGCTCCAAGTGATATCCAAAGCTCTAGGAGTGTTTAAATCATTATTTACTGCTTCCAGAAACTCCTTTTTATATTCGTCCGAGACCATGCCAGATCCTTGCTCCAAGTCATCAAATCGATTCTGTAATGCTCTTAAAGAATTTTTAGCACCTTGCATCGCCTCCCTTGAGAAATTCATTTTACTGCGGTAGTGGGAATTAAGACAAAGATATCTATAGGCTAGGGGAGGATAATCTTTTTTAATATCTTTAAGGGTATAAAAATTACCTTTTGATTTTGACATCTTTTCTTCTTTTACCGTCAGAAATTCTCCGTGCATCCAAAAGTTGGCCGGATTTTCTCCATAGGCGGCTTTGGCTTGAGCAATCTCATTGGGATGATGAATTTCTATATGATCTATTCCACCGCAGTGAATATCGAAAGGGATTCCCAAGTATTTGGCACTCATTACGACACACTCGGTATGCCATCCGGGAAAACCCTTTCCCCAGGGCGCTTCCCATTCCATCTGTCTCTTTTCTTCCGGTTTGGAAAATTTCCACAAAGCGAAATCGGTAGGGTTTTTCTTCCCTCTCATTTCCACTCTTTTACCCGCCTCTCTTTGATCAAGATTAGCCATTTTCCCGTAATCATCCAACTTGGAAGTATCAAAATAGACCCCGTCTTCTATTATGTATGTATATCCTTTCTCTTCCAGTATTTTTACCAAATCTATTTGTTCTTTTATCGTGTCGGTCGCCTTAACCAAAATTGTCGGACCCAATATGTTAAGCCTTTTGGCATCGTTAATGAATTCTCCAGTGTAAAAACTAGTAAGCTGCCAAGCATCTTTCTTTTCTTCTTTCGCCTTTTTCTCTACCTTATCTTCACCGGTATCGTCATCGGAAACCAAATGTCCGACATCCGTAATATTCATTACGTGTTTTACTTCGTATTCATTATAAAAAAGCACTCTCTTCAAAACGTCTTCAAAGATATAAGTACGAAGATTTCCAATGTGAGCGAAGTCATAAACCGTCGGTCCACAAGTATAAAGCCGAACCTCTTCTTTTAGAGGTGTAAAAGGCTCTTTTTTTCTCGTTTTACTGTTATAGAGAGTAAGCATATTACATAAATAATAACACAGATCAATCTTTCATTCTAGCGATTTTTGCGATAGAATGTTTACATGCTGGAGGCAATTTTAACAGTTTTAATCTCGATGACTCCGATTGCCGGAATCAGAGCGGCTCTTCCCATGGCGGTGATAGTTTTGGAGATGGACTATCCCACTGCGTATCTATTTTCTGTGATAGGGGAGTTTATTCCGGTCTTTATAATATTGGCTTTCCTGGGAGTTGTTTCCGACTGGCTTTCAAAGAACTTCTCTTTTATGGAAAAGTTTTTTTCGGTTCTTTTTGAAAAGACTAGAAACGATCATGGAAAAAGAATAGAAAAGTATGGGCCTATCGCTCTTTTTTTTATTGCCGGAATTCCGGTTCCTTTCTCGGGAGCTTGGACTACATCCCTTTTGGTTTTTCTTTTCGGAATGCCTTATTGGAAGTCGGTGATAGCGATATTTTTGGGAATATTGGTTGCCGGAATAAATATAATTTTAATAATGGAAACGGGAATAACTATTGAAAAGTATTATGGCCCGATCGGGTTAATCATGCTTATTATTCTTGCTGCAGCTTTTTATTTTATTTATCATCACAAAGTAAACGGAAACAAAAAATGTCAAAATTAGTTTTATATAGGAAATACAGACCGGGTAACTTTTCCGACATAATCGGACAAGAGCATGTTGTCAAAACCATTAAAAATGCCATAGAGGGTGATAACATTTCTCATGCTTATCTTTTTTGTGGTCCCAGAGGAACCGGAAAGACTACGATGGCCAGACTTTTGGCGAAGGCAGTGAATTGTGAGGACGATTCCGATCCAGAACCCTGTAATAAATGTGAATCCTGTAAATCGATAATTGAAGGGAGTGCGGTTGATCTTATTGAAATCGATGCCGCTTCTCATAGAGGGATTGATGAAATAAGAGAGCTTAGGGAGGGAATCAGATTCTCTCCGAACAGTCTAAAGTACAAGGTTTATATCATAGACGAAAGTCATCAGCTAACGACCGGTGCCGCAAACGCCCTTCTTAAAACATTGGAAGAAGCTCCGGAGCATGTCATTTTTGTGCTGGCTACCACTGAACCACAAAAGATGATTCCCACGATTATTTCACGCTGTCAAAGATTTGATTTTAGAAAAATCACACTTGATGAGATAGTTCAGAAATTGGAAATAATTTTAAAAAAAGAAAAAGTTAAGTCGGATAAAAGAGCATTAGAGATAATAGCGACTGCCGCCGGTGGATCTTTCCGTGATGCCGAAAGCTTATTGGATCAAATTCTGACATTTACCGATGAAGAACTTAAAGAAGACGACGTTAAAGAACTTTTGGGTTTGGTCGAAGCCGAGTGTCTTTATAAATTCGTAACTCTTTTAGTGGAAAAGAAAAGATTTGAGGCGGTGAAATACTTGGAAGAACTTTACAAGAAAGGGATAAATTTGGATGAGTTTCAAGGCTCTCTTTTGGAATATTTAAGACAGCTTTTAATTCTTTCAATTTCCAAGGCTGATTTAAGTGATAAAGAATCAGCGGTGGTATCCGGATTAAGGGTTAGTTTTACGGATAAAGAGATGAGTAATTTGAAAATTTTGGCGGAAAAGGTTGATGATAAGCAAGTAGTAAAGATGATAGAGTCTTTCTTGAAGGCCGGAAAAATAATGGATTATTCTCCGATTCCACAATTGCCGATAGAAATTGCGATTGTTGATATAACGACTTCTTGATTTTTTACGAAATTAGGTTATAATCGACTAGAAATTGCGGGATGGTGTAATGGTAACACGCCTGGTTTTGGTCCAGGTAATCTAGGTTCGAGTCCTAGTCCCGCAGCAGTCTTGTGCTAGTGACCGAGACGGGTAAAGTCGCTAAAAAGCACTAAAAACTAAACAAAAATCACCCAATTTTTAGGGTGATTTTGTTGTTATTAAACCCTATTCCAATCTCAACTTTTTATCTTCAACAATTAATTGACTTCGTAGATGTGCTAATAATTCTCTTTTTTCAATTACTGATCCTTTTCTTAGAATATATTTAGCATAGTTTCTAATATCCACATCTTCAGCTTCTTTTTCTTCTTTTGTTTCATTAAGCACACTTGTTCTGAAATGATTATATCTTTTAAATTCATGACTTACTTTTTCTTTAATTCCAAGCTCATCAAGATGTACTTCATCCACTAATCGTATAAGTTCATCTATTAGGCCTTTTTCATTTATATACCTGTTTTTACAATCAATATTCCTGCTTTTGGTGCAGATATAATACACGTGTCGATTGACTGTTCCATCGGCTAGTTTTTTATACTTTTCTTCCGCAGTAATTCCTGAGCCACATATTCCACATTTAATCAATCTGGTGAATGCGAATTCCTTAGTTTCCATTCTCGATACATATCGTTCTTTTAGATGATTTTGTACTTCTTCAAATGATTCTTTGCTAATTAAGGGAATAAATTGCAACGACTACAAGGTTTTTACTTTTGAAAAGCAAATTAAAAAATAAGAACAAGACACCACCTTTATGAATTTTTTATTTTAAATTAAAAAGACCCAGACCGAGACAGGTAAATGAGGAAACTTACGGAAGCGCTTACTTTCTCTATAAAGCTCTGGTTATTAGCATATTTTAACGACCAAATAAAGCCCTGACATTTATTCTTGAGGCTTTCTTTGTGATATAATTCAACCGTTAATTAAAACGAATATAATCATGAGTAAAATATATTTTTTAGATGTTTTTGATGAAGATGAGGATATGGTTTCAAATCATTTTCCGGAGGCTAACATTTTTACCGAAGCGCTTGATGAAGAAGAGGTGATTGAAAGATGTAAAGAAGCAGAGATTTTATGTATTTTTGCTCGCACCAAGATAACGTCCAATATTATTGACTCCTTACCCAATTTAAAGATGATTATGACCAGAAGCGTAGGGTATGATCACATAGATCTTGAAGCGGCCAACAAAAAAGATGTTATCGTCGCGAATGTTCCCGATTACGGATCACATGTAATATCAGAATTTGTGTTTGCTTTGCTTTTATCCGGATTAAGGCGTATCGGAGAAGGGGATGAAAGGGTGGAGAAAGAAGAATTTTCTCCCGTGGGACTTAAAGGCTTTGCTCTTAAGGGTAAAAAGATGGGCGTTGTGGGAACTGGAAAGATAGGAAGGAATGTTACCCGTATAGCAAGTATGGGATTTTTAATGAATGTGCTTGCTTACGATCCGTACCCCAACGAAGAAATGGCAGAAGAAAATCATTTTTCTTATGCCGATTTAGAAACGATATGGGAGAAATCCGACATCGTTACATTGCATTGCCCACTACTTCCCGACACTAAACACTTAATTAACGAAGAGAGTCTTTCCTCTATGAAGGACGGAGTGATAATAGTCAATACTTCCAGGGGAGGAATTATAAAGACCGAAGCTTTGGTTTCGGCTTTAAAATCGGGAAAGGTATCTTATGCATTCTTGGATGTTTTGGAACATGAAAATAATATTGCTAAAGATAAAGAGTTGATTTAACTTCCCAACGTAATAACCACTCCTCATATTGCTTTCTACGCCGATGACTCAGTCCAAAAGATGTATGAATCAGCCTTCTTGTCGATTAACTCATATATCCAAGGGGATGAGATAGAAAATAGGGTTATCGGTTTTTAATCTATTATGAATAAAGAAATAATTTTAGGTAACGTCGATAATCGTTAGATAGCAAAACGAAAGAAAGCATGAAAATACATAGGGCTACTAATTTTAGTAGTCTTCTTTTTTTGTTTTGTAGTATAATTGAGTTATAAAGGTTAAAAAACAATAATAAAAAAATGGACATTTCATCCTTCTTTAATTCAAAAGTAAAAAAAATGGATTGGGTGGATGTGGGATTGGTTAAATTCAACTGCATTGCATTTGGGATATTGCTGGTCATTCTTTTTCCAGCTTTAAAAAGAATTGAAATTTGGTGGATAATCGCTTTTCTGATTCTCACTGCTGCAAGACCGTTCTACAGAGTTTATTTTAAAAAATAATTATGGACTTCATTAAGAAAAATGCAGGCTATCTTGGGTTTTTGGGACTTCTGGGACTTTTGGGAATACCGATGCAAAATTATGGACTATTCGGTTTATTTGGTCTCTTTGCTCTTTATACCCTTTTACCGAAAAAAGAAGATAAAAGATAATTAAAAAAATATGGAAGAATTTATAGCTCAAAATCAATGGATTATCCTTATTGCCGCATTGTGGACACTTCCCTGGAAAGCAATTGCTCTTTGGAAATCTGCCAGAAGAGAAGAGAAAGGTTGGTTCATAGTCCTCCTTTTGATGAACACTTTGGCCATACTCGAAATTATTTACATTTTTGTTATTTGTAAAGATGAAGAAGGTGTTGAAGACGAAGGAGAGGAGAAGTAGGTAAGGGATTGATTTCTGTACCGATTATAGTAATATGCGAACTATGGAAAGGAGGTGTTAAGATTGCTAAGGAAGAACTTACACCCAAGGCCTTCTTGTTGTCAGTGTTGTGAGGGAGTATTGATTCTTGTAAATGAAAGAATAGAGGAATCCTATCGGAATGGGGAGGTGGTAAAGACGACAGTTGAACAGTATTCGTGCGCGGATGAAAAGTGTCCCGGATCCGGTAGGATAGTTGAGTATTGGCCGATGGTGGAGAGATAAAAGAAATAAAGCCGCTCATTCGAGCGGCTTTTTAGTTGATAAAGATGGTTTTTTAATTTATTCTTTAGGTGTACGTATTTATTTGTTTATATATCTTTATGTGTGGAATAATAGGCTACATAGGACCAAAGAATAACGTAAAGCTGGGAATAAAGGCTTTAAAACGATTAGAATATAGAGGGTACGATTCGGCCGGAATGGCAATTTTGGAAGACGACAAAATTTCATCCGTAAAAGTAGTCGGCAAAGTGGATCAGTTGAAAAAAGCATTGATCGACACCGATCTTCAAGGAACTCCTTCACTTTTCCATTCCAG
>PWPS01000023.1 GCA_003557065.1 Candidatus Nealsoniibacteriota bacterium
GAACCACAAAGTGCTTTCGAAAGACCCATAGACTCACCTTCACCGGAAAAACGACCTTCTTCACCACCTATTCCGGATACGGAGCCCGAACCCGAGGGAGAAGTACCTCTTCCGGAAGAAGGTGAGAGTATGCCCTCCAAACCAAACAAGAGAACAAAACTACTATCCAGAATCGCTGTCCTAATGGGGGGTGCCTTCATCCTTATCGTAATCCTGGTTTTGGTAATGAGTATTTTTTCAGGGGGAGATGATCCCATAGAGCCGGATCCGGACCCGATCAGCTCGGAGATAAGTGAAATAAACCACTCGAGAATCAACGCTTACGACTATGAATTTGAAATTATTTATCAAGGAGAGGACTTTGATAATTTCGAGTGGGTATTCTTACTCGATGAAGAAGAGTTGATTACGGCAGAGGGAAGAGAGGTGAACTACTCTGCTTCTCCCGACGTAATAGGTAGAGAAATAACGGTTCACGCACGCGGATATACTGCTCAAGGAGTCCTTCTGGATGAAAAAATAGAACATATTTTAATTGAAGAAATTATCGAGGTAGCGGAACTACTTCCCATGACCGATCGAGACTCGACCAGAGAGATTCCTCTCTCTCTATCGGAAATACCCGAACTTCTGGAAAGCAGATTGAGAACTGTCGATCAAGTAGAATTCAATCAAATAGTAATTCCGAACAATGACACAAGTCCAAGAAGGATAATACATTTGGATGAATTTTTTGACGTCTTCGGAATTACTCCTCCTACGGGACACTTCTTAAGTCTAACGGAGGACAAATTCACACTTTTTATTCATGTTTCGGATAAAAATACTCTTGGATTTATTGCTAAAATAAGAGAAGGGCTGGTTCCCGATTTTCTTGATATGGGTCTCTTTCCTTGGGAGCGAAGAGAAATGATTGATGACTTTGCGAACTTTTTAGCGATGCATGAAATTCATGGATACTCGGTTGATTCCATAGAGAGACAAAAAAGAACTACGTCTTACAATAATCAAGAAATATCATACTTTCTCCATGAACCGGAGATAACACCTCTCCAAAATGTGGTAGAAAAATGGTTTACGGAAAATATTCCAACTTACATTCATAAGGAAGGAACCGACTTGGTTTATTTGGAAAGCGAACAAGATGAAGAATTAACTCGAATGATTTTTGAATTTGAAACTCTGACTGCCGGATACGGAGATCTTGAAAGCGACGGCCCCACCTCTCATAATACCATCATCACCATAAGAGATAATCAGGTTATAGAAGCTATTACCAATGAAGAGTTTGATGAAATGAGTGGAAAAATGACCGAAGAACCGATAGTCACCGAAAAATACGTAAGAATAAGTAGTGAACTCGAAGAAGGAGGTCTCAATGTAAGAGAGGGACCATCCGTGCAATATTCAAGCACGGGAAGAGCATATCCGAATGAGGACTACATTTTGCTCGAAGAAGGTGAAGGTTGGTACAAAATAGAAGGAGAAGAGATAACAGGATGGGTTTCTGGAGCTTTTTCTGAAATAGAAGAAGTTGAATTGATTTTGGACTCGGAAACCGGTCAAGGCATTGAAAACACCTCTCTTGAAATAGAAGAAGAGCTAATTGATTTCGGTCTCTTTTATACAGTATTTAATGAAAAATTCATACTAACAACCTCAATGGAAGCAATGGAAAAAGTATTAATTAGGCTTTCGGATTCCAATAACGATGTTGTTCTTGATGCGAATAACGATTCTCAGGAAGAGGAAGAAGTTTATGAGGAGGGGGTTGAAGAAGAAGATATTGAAGAAGAAGAAGATAATGATAGCGTCGACAATAATCATAATAATGATGAGATTGATGATGATTTTGACGACTTAATAGAAGAATAATTGAAAAACAAATGTTAGAAAATACAAAAAAGAAACTTGAAGAACAAAAAGAAGAGCTTAGATCAATGCTTGAGCGCTTTGCAGAAGAGGATAAAAGGCCGGAAGGTGATTGGGATACTAAATTTCCAAAATTTGACGGAGGAGCCTTAGAAGAGGCTGCCGATGAAGTCGAGGAATTCGACTCTTTGCGCTCAATCGAACATTCTCTTGAGTTGAAATTAAAAAAAACAAACGAAGCTTTGGATAGAATAAAAAAAAGCACCTATGGAAGGTGTTTAAGGTGTGAAAAGGATATAAGTGAAGAGAGACTGGAGGTTGTTCCGGAGGCCGAGTATTGTCAAGATTGTAACAATAAGACTAAAAGCTAAGAGAAGCTCCTTCCGACATCCTCTTCTACTAATTTTTTTGGTCGTCCGTATTTCTGCTTCGATAATTTTTTAACCAACTTAACCTGATCCCTGTCCCCCTCCTTAGGAAAGGGGGCTTTTACTTTAAAGGGAGATGTTGCACTACCATTCACTATCATTTTCATTATATAGTGATAATTATCAATATTAGCCAGATCATAACTGGAAAACTCGGGAGAAAATCTACTCTCCAAATACTGAGCATCATCTTCTCCAATTCTATAGGCGGCTATAGTCCCTACATTACCGACCACGGCATCTCTTATTTCATCTCTTAACTGCGGCATGAACTGGTTTGCCAATATTAAATTCAATCTATACTTTCTGGCCTCGGAAAGAATCGTTGCTATGCTTTCCGTCGTAAAGTTTTGAAATTCATCGATATAAAGATAAAAATCTTTTCTTTCATCTTGAGGAGTGTTAACTCTTTTCATTGCTGACATCTGTAATTTGGAAACCAGAATCAAACCCAAAAGAGAACTATTCATCTCTCCGGTGAGTCCTTTAGTGAGATTAACTAAGAAAATCTTTCTTTCATCCATTATTTCACTGAGATTAAAGCTCGATTTTTTCTGACCTATTATATTTCTCATCATCTCATTTTCGACAAAACGACCGACCTTGGATACTACATATCCAAGCATCTTCGATTTATCTTCGCCAACAGTCTGTTGCCACTCTTTTTCCCAAAAACTTCGTACCATCGGATCGGAAACATTGCCAACCACCTCTCTCATAAATTCATCATCGGTAAAAATTCTTGGAATTTCTACCAAGGTTCCCGGATTATTTTTATCCGCCATCAGAGCAAGCATTGCATTTCTCATATAATGCTCAAACATCGGACCTATCATTTCAGGTGGAAATAATTGACCGAATATTGATATCATCTCCGAAACGGCAAAATCCTTTTGCTCGGATACTTCCCATTCGAGCATATTTAATCCACAAGGTCTTTGCGTATCAAAAGGCTCAAAAAGAACTACATCATCAACCCTTTCTCTAGGAATGTTGGCTAAAGTATCCTCTATTAAATCTCCATGCGGGTCGATAACTCCGACCCCTTCCCCGTTTTCAATATCTTGCCTTATCATCTCTCTTAAAAGCGATGTTTTTCCTACTCCCGTTTGTCCTATGGTATATACGTGCCTTCTCCGATCTTCACGCGATGCCATATATACTTCTCTTTCCTGGCCCCTAAAAACAACATTACCCATAAAAACCGGTCCCTTTCTTGGAATTGTGGAAGAGGGAGCCGATTCTTTTGTTTTAACCCAGCTTATGTAGGGGGTTTTCATGTGAGAAAGAGGAAAATGATATACACTTGATAATTCTTCCAAATTAAGAACTATTTCTTCACTTTTATTAAATCTACGAAAACTGTAGTCTTCTATCATTGCTCTAAATCTCTTACCTCTAACTCTTTGAAACTCAAAACCGTTGTGTCCGGAAAAAAATTGCGTAAAACCTCCCTCGAGGTTATTCAGAACATCTTCCGCCCTCCCTTCCTCTCTCGCGGCACCGATAAGTCTTATATTGACTCCGAAAGCCGGGCTTTTTAATTTACGGCCGATCGCTTCAATTGTCTCTTGACTTTCTTTCAATTCTCTCGTTTCTTGGGATCCGGTTGTAAAAATGGAAAAAAATCCATAAAGCAGATCCACGAACAACCCTCTTTCCACTTTGGAAGAAGCCTGATAGAAAGTATATCCTTTGTTTATAAAGTCCAAAACAAGCTTTATTCTATTTTTAAAATCGAAATCAAGAGGTCTTATTAAGATTTGAACCGAGGACCCTTCATTCTCGGTTATTTTAG
This sequence comes from Candidatus Nealsoniibacteriota bacterium, assembly GCA_003557065.1. GTDB lineage: Bacteria > Patescibacteriota > Minisyncoccia > Minisyncoccales > PWPS01 > PWPS01. The sequence continues at coordinate 4,099 of PWPS01000023.1, forward strand.
TCAAAGAATTAGTGATGCTTTCAAGGGGATCATTCTCCAACTCTCTGTAAGTTTTGATCGGAAGAGCATAGTGTTTTTTCAACTTCAAATAGGACGATTTTTCAAATCCGTTAGGTTCGAATATGGTATAATCTTCGGGAATTTCTTCAAGGACGGCACCAGGAAAAACTCCTTGAATGTACTTATTCAGAGAACTTCTGATCTCAGAAGGAACCGAAACAAAAAAGGAAATATCGTCACCTCCGATTTGTGAAGAGAGTTCAAATGCTATCTCGGGAGGTTTCTGAAAAAAATTTTTGCTTTTCAAATATAAGAAGCTGGAATAAAACTGTTCCATCTTCCCTATTAATGATCTAATTTCTTCCGTGGAAAATTGTTTTTCCTTATTCTCATATCTGGGAAGTCTCACAAGAAATAAGGACATATCAAGTCCCTTCTTTAAATTATTTATCCTTACTCTTCTTAATATATTGGTATATAAAAATCCCAGCACGAAAAGAAGTGCTGAAATTAAGATGTGTGACTGAAGCAGAAAATCAATCATCTTTCTTTTGAGAAAACCTATCATGGAAAAGATCCATGATTATCGAAAAGTTTTTTTTGTCACTTATCCTTTCTGCTTCTCTATGCTTTTTCAAATCCCTCTTCTTTAGCCATCTTTACCAGACCCTCTACCTCCTTCTCGTAAAACTTTTCTTTTTCATTGATCTCTTCGATTTTCTTCTCCACTCTCTTTTCATATCTCGGACCGCCCACTACTTCCTCATTATCCACACTTTCTTTCTTGGGAATATCCACTCTCCTCTCGGGGTTGTTTTCACGCTCGATTGTTGGCTCTTTTTCTATATTCATTGGTTAAATCTTATCATAAAAAGAACAAAAGAAAAAACCCTTCTCGCAGGGTTTTTAAATTTATCCGTTTAAAAAAGTTTACTGCATATATTGACCTCTCTGCATATGTGAAAAGGGATTTGCGGATCCTCTTGTTTCGAAATGAAGATGACATCCCGTTACTCCTCTGGTATATCCCGTATTACCCATCGTGGCAATTTGCTGTCCTTGCGTTACTCTTTGCCCCGAAGAGACATTAATGGTTTGGAGATGAGCATACAGCGCACTGAAATTTCCATGATCGATCCAAATATAGTTTCCCGCCCTCCCGTAATCATGTCCCGTCCCGGTAACAACTCCCGAAGACCCTGAGTAGATCGGTGTACCACAGTTATTGGCGATATCAACTGCATTAGCATGTCCTGGATGAGCTCCCTGAGTAACGGTTCCGAAAGTAACCGCGGCAAAACCAACTTGATTCGTGGAAGGAGGTCTTTGAGGGATGATTTCCCTGGGTTTTTCGCCGTTCGGAATTATTAATTGATCACCCGGCTTGATCTGGGTTTCATCGTCAATATTGTTGAAGTTTATTATATCTTCACTCTTTGCCTTATGTATTTGAGCTATCGTGCTTACGGAATCGCCGGTTCTAACATAATATAAAACTCCCGTAGTAGGAAGGATTAAAAGTTCTTCACCCTCTTTCACGGAATTTCCCGTTATACTATTGGCCCACCTGACGGTATTTTCACTTATTTCAAATTTACTTGCAATAGAGGATACGGTGTCTCCTCTTTCAGTCTGATAGGATATTATCCTATTTCTTTCCGTGCTTTTCTCCATCCCTAAAATTTGTCCACTTCTTACAATCGATCCTCGGGCCAAAAAGGAATCATTCCCGATAAAAAGATAGTTTTCTCTTCCTTTCTCGTCTACCGGATAGGATTGAATAAAAAGACTGTTATCCGAAAAAACATAATCTTTATCTTCCTCCTCTCGGGAAGAAATTATGATAAAAGAAACCGAAAGCAAAAGGGCTACTCCTAAAAGTAGCATCGATTTAACGGGAACTTTATTTCCCAAAACTATTTTCCTCCTTATCACGGAGTGCTTGGTTCGGTAAGTACGAATAGTCGTATTATTACTTCCTGCACTACTTTACCAGATGACTGCAATAAAGTCAAACCATTTCACTTTTTTAATTATATATCAAAACAATTAAAAAAAGCAAGAAGATATAAATTAAAAATATTCTTAAAAACATTTGACTACAAGAAGGAAAAAAAATAGAATTAAGCAATATGGTTTCCGCTAAAAAAATGTGTCTTCTCTTCGGGGTATCGCTCGCAACGATCCTTGTTTTCGGATTAACGTTTTTAATATCTGCGGAAGAGGAGGACGATCTAATAATAGAAATCAAAACGACTGAACGGGAGTCGGTTTCCTTTTCTGTCATCTGGAGAACCGGAGGAATGGCCGATTGGGAGTTTATAGGAGAAGATCCTCTCGAAGATGAAAGTGAAGATGACAACCTGATTTTTAGAGAAAGAACTCGTGTTGATTATTTTTACGGAGATGAAGAGGGAGGCGAAAAAATTATATTATTCAAACCGATCGGAAATGATCTCATAAGTAGAGTAACCTGGTCGGGTCAGTCGTTAACGGGAACCCTTCCGGAGGGATTAACAAAACTGGAGAACTTTCATCGATTGGATCTGAGTCGCAACAAAATGGATGAGGAAATACCTTCTTTTATCGGTGAATTTGAAGATATAAGAAGAATTTATCTTGATAGAAATCTTCTCTCCGGCGAAATTCCTGAAGAAATAGGCGATCTGGAAAGATTGGAAATATTATCTCTGTCGGATAATGATTTGGAAGGAATCATACCCTCATCAATTGGAAACTTAAAAGAATTGCAAGAGCTTTATCTTCATAATAATAAATTTACAAAATTTGAAGATTTAACGAAAGAAGAAGAAAAAGAAGACGGATTGATTTATCTGGAAAATTTAAAATTTTTAACATTAAAAAATAACAAAATCGAGGAGATACCTTCCGAGATAATAAAGTTTGAGAGCTTATATTCATTAATACTAAAAAATAATCGTTTATCCGATCTTTTTAAAATTTTTGAAGAGGAAGAGGATTATGAGATGAGGTTAAGTAATCTTGGATATTTGAACGTATCGGACAATATGCTGGGTTGTGGCGGTGGTAATGTCGAAATACCCTATCAAATAGGAGATATAGAAGGACTACAAGAACTAAGCTCTTATCAACATCAAAGAAATTGGCATCCTCGCAGACTGTCGATAGATCTAAGATACAATTGTCTATCCTTTATACCTGAAAGCATCGGTAAGCTGCAAGCTCTCGACTCTCTGAGACTGGATAATAATTTCCTGGAAGGATTCACATTCTTGGACGAGGGTGATGAAATTAAAAGAAGTACCGAAAGTGAAGAGCATGAAGAGGCTTTTCCGACAACCGTGGGAAATTTGGAAAAGAAAGAAAACCCTCTCAAATTTTCTCTTCTTTCTCTTTACAATAATCGCTTGACGGGAACTATCCCGGAAGAGATAGGAAAGCTTAACAATCTTTCCGTATTAAGATTGCAAAACAATAAGCTGGACGGAATAATTCCCCGGGAATTGTTTAACATAGAAGAGTTAACCACTCTAAATTTGGAAAACAATAAGCTAGAACTTGAAAATGACGAAGGTTATTACGCAATATCCGAAAACCTTAAACGTTTCTTCGGAGCCAGAAATAAAATAGTTGGAATTCCCGAAGGTCTTCGAATGCCTTCCGTAAAATTTCTACACCTTGAAGAAAATAAATTGGAAAATATTTCGGATAATTTCGGTAACAATTTCGGCTCTGTCCTTTTGGAGTTAACACTCAATAAGAATAAAATTCAAGAAATACCGGAAAGTTTTTCTGATCTTCAAAATCTATATTATTTGGATTTGGGATCAAATCTTCTTTCCGAATTTCCAAATGAAATAACCGAACTGAAAAGTCTACAATACTTGAATCTGTCCAGACAAGCCGACTTCGATCTCGAGAGCTTCTCCTTGAAAGGAGAGATGTCCGGAAGCGTCCCCACCGACATAACCGACCTCGGTGATCTGAAAGTGTTGCTCCTTCAAAACAATAAGCTAACCGACCTCCCCGAGGAGGAGTGGGGTAATATGTTTTCTTTAGTTTATTTCTACGCACAAAGCAATAATATTGAAAATCTACCGGAGGAAATGGGTAATTTATCATCCCTGGAAAGGCTTTATCTTAACAACAACTCAATAATTACAAGCATCCCGGATAAACTAACCGAAACCGACTCACTAAAAAGAGCTTATTTTCAATTCAACGAAATCACAGGGAATCTACCGGAAAATAGTAACTGGAACAGACTACAAAGATTCTTTGCGGACGAAAATAATCTCACGGGAGGAATACATGATGATTTTGTAGAAAACTTAAACTCCTTAATCTTTTTCAGTCTATTTAAAAACAATCTCGACGGTCAAATTTCGGAAAAAATAGACTCTATGACGCCGCTCAAATGGTGGGATATCTCTTTAAACGAAATCGGCGGCTCCTTGCCGGAAGAGATAGAAAGCCTGAAAGTTTTGGAGATGATCGATTTTAATAATAATAAAATAATTTCCGTGCCGAATGAAATAAATGAGGCGACCGGGTTGGTGAGTGTATATGGGTTTGAGAATGAAATTCAAGAATTCGCGGAAAGTATTGAATATTTATCCGGATTAAGACATTTTGATTTTCACCAAAACTCAATCAGCACGGATTTTCCCGAGGGCGTAGAATCTCTTCCGAGACTTATATATTTCAGCTTCGGTGAAAATGGAACCGTTGGCGGTGAAGTCAATTGGGATGAGTGGCTCGGAAGACTTCCAGAAGACATGCTTTTTTTAAACAATAATCAATTGGATGGTGATCTTGTAGACGGCATGCTTTCAGAAATCGGAGGAATGGTTTCCTTTAATATAAGAAA
>PWPS01000011.1 GCA_003557065.1 Candidatus Nealsoniibacteriota bacterium
GAAAAGAGACTTGGCTTATAATGTTAAGGGGGCAACCAAAATGATTGATGATAAGGATGATGAGGTTTGGGGGATTCTTGAAGAGGTTGTCCAAGGGAGAGCGGTGTTGTTAAACAGAGCGCCCACCTTGCATCGTCTCGGAATCCAAGCTTTTGAACCCGTTTTAACGGAAGGGGAGGCGATCAGAATTCATCCTTTGGTTTGTGAAGCTTTCAATGCCGATTTTGACGGAGACCAGATGGCAGTTCACTTACCACTCTCAAAAAAAGCTCAGGAAGAAGCTAAAACTTTAATGCTTTCTTCGGAAAATCTTCTTAAGCCGGCAACGGGAAGACCTATCGTTTCCCCGTCTCAGGATATGGTTTTGGGCTGCTTTTGGCTAACTCAAATAGAAGAAGGAGCCAAGGGAGAGGGTAAGATTTTTGCCAATGAGAAAGAGGCTAAATTGGCTCATGATTACGATAAGATTGATCTCAGAGCGAAAATTAAAGTGAGAATAAACGGAAAACTTATGGAGACCAGTGTCGGTAGGATAATTTTTAATCAAGGTCTGCCGGATATTCCGTATAAAAATGAGACGATGAACTCGGGAGCGTTGAAAAGAATTGTTGCGGATATAGTTAAGAGCTATGAGCCGAAAGAAGCTCATCTGATGCTTGATGAGATTAAAAATATGGGATTCAAATATTCCACCCTTTCCGGTATTTCCTGGGGAATGGATGATTTGGTTATTCCTAAAGAGAAAGGTGAAATAATCGGAAGAGCGGAAAAACAAACGGATGAGATTGAAAGTTATTTTGAACAAGGTCTTTTCTCTCCTGAAGAAAGAAAGGATAAAATAGTGGAAGTTTGGACTAAAGCTAAAAATGAAATAGAAGATTTGGTTCCAAAAACCTTGAATAAAAAAGGATCGGTGATGACCATTACGGAATCGGGAGCCAGAGGATCTTGGTCTCAACCGATTCAGATGGCTGGAATGAAGGGTCTTGTTGTTAACCCCTCCGGTGAAGTGATTGAATTACCGGTGAAGAGTTCTTTCAAGGAGGGATTCGATGTGTTGGAATACTTTATTTCTACTCACGGAGCCAGAAAAGGAACCGTGGATACCGCTTTAAGAACAGCCAGTGCTGGGTATTTGACCAGAAGGCTGGTGGATGTTTCCCATGAAGTTATTGTGACGGAAGAAGATTGCGGTGAAGATGAAGGAATTTTTGTAGAGAAAAAAGATGCCGACGATCTGGATCAGGATTTTTACTTTAAAATTGTTGGTAGAATTACTCTTGAAGACATAAAGATAAACGGGAAAAAGATTGTAAGTAAAGATGAAATTATAGGAATCGATGCCGCTGAAAAAATAGAGAAAGCGGATGATGTGGAAAAAATAAGAGTGAAATCGGTTATGACTTGCCAAGCGATCACCGGAGTCTGTCAAAAATGTTACGGATGGGAGTTGGGTCATAATAAAATGGCTAAAATAGGTGATGCGGTCGGCATAGTGGCGGCACAGGCTATCGGTGAGCCGGGAACTCAACTTACCATGAGAACCTTCCATACCGGTGGAGTTGCCGGGGGAACCGATATTACTCTCGGTTTGCCGAGAGTTCAAGAAATTTTTGAAGTGCGTATTCCTAAGGGTAAAGCGGAGATATCGGAAGTTCACGGAAAAGTTGTGGAAGTGAATGATGATGAAGGGGTTGTGAAAATAAGAGTGGATGAAAGCCGGACCAAAAAAGAGGAAATTAAAACTTACAAAATGGACCCGAATAAAGCTATCTGGGTTAAAAGAGGGGAACAGGTTGAACCGGGAACTCAGCTTTGCGAAGGTAACCTTGACTTAAAAATGCTTTTTAAGACAAGAGGGCTTAAGGAGACTAAAAAGTATATCTTGAAAGAGGCTCAAAGAGTTTATGTTTCCCAGGGAGTTGATATTCATGACAAACATCTGGAGGTAATAGTCAAGCAGATGACTTCCAGAATGAGGGTCTTGGATCCCGGAGACAGTTTTCTTACTCCCAAGCAGATAATAGAAAGAGACAGCTACAAAAAAAGAAAAAAGAAACTGGAAGAAGAAGGAAAGAAAACTCCCAAAGCCAGACCGATTCTTTTGGGAATTTCCAAAGTTGCTTTGAGCACGGATTCATGGCTGTCTGCGGCTTCTTTTCAACAAACCTCCAAAGTTCTAATTGAGGCTTCATTGGAAGCCAAAGAAGATCCACTCAAGGGTTTGAAAGAAAATGTAATTATCGGAAAGCTTATCCCTGCAGGTAGCGGACTAAAAAAAGAGGAATAGAAGATTAAAATAATTACGCTGTGAAACCCTCCTGGCCAAGGAGGGTTTTGCTTTATTTTATCTTAAATCCGTTTATGATATAATTAACCCGATATGCCAAAAAAAGAGAAAAAGAAACCGGAAGAAAGAGAACCATTTTTTTCCAGCAAAATAAGAAGAATAATAACAGGACTTATTCTTTTATTGATTGCCGCAATCGGAGCAATGAGTACTGTTCCCGGGTTGGCCGGAAAAGGGGGGGATTTTCTAAGAGAATTTTTTATCTTTCTTTTCGGAGGGATGGCGGCTTTGATTCCGCTTCTTATATTTATTTGTGGATGGATTTTCTTGAAAACCGAATATGAAGAGTTCGTAACACCGCTTATCTTCGGCTTTTTATTGACGTTGGTGGGAGCTGTGGGGTTCTTTACCACACTGGGTAGTGTTTTGGGTGTGATTGAAAATGGTGTGGAAGTCGGTGGTGTTTTGGGTGGCTTGATAAGTAATCCGATTGTTAGTTTTCTGGGAACTCCGGCTACCGTTTTAATATTTGCCATATCCGGGTTAATCGGTCTTGTGATATTTTGGCATCTCCTTTATAAAGACATGTCTTTAGCCGGAATGGTTGAAAGTTTTTTCGAAAAAAGAAAAGAAAGGAAAAGTCCTTCGGTAATCAAAAAGATATTCGCCCCGAGTTTTGAGGCTAAGAAGATCGAAGAAAATGAAGAAGAAAAGATAACGGAGGGAGAGGAGAAGGAAGAAGAAAAGATAAGTGCGAAAACTAAAAAATTACTTCCACCCCTCAATCTACTTGAAAAGGGAGGAGGTAGTGCCGATCCGGGTGATACGAAAAAAAACTCCCAAATAATAAAGAATACTTTCTCCAATTTTGATATTTCGGTTGAAATGTCCGAAATAAATGTGGGACCGACCGTTACTCAATATACACTGAAACCGGCAGAGGGAATAAAATTATCCAAAATAACTTCTCTTTCGGATGATTTGGCTCTTTCTCTGGCAAAACATCCGGTCAGGACGGAGGCGCCTATTCCCGGAAAATCTTTGGTGGGAATCGAAGTGCCGAATGAAAACAGGGAGATGATAAGAATAAGGGATCTTTTGGATAACGCTTTCAGAAAGCACGATTCCGATTTAACTCTTGCCGTGGGAAAGGACGTTTCCGGAGTTTCCGTTTATTCGGATATGGCAAAAATGCCCCATTTGTTAGTTGCTGGAGCTACCGGAGCGGGAAAAACGATATTTTTAAATACTCTAATTTTAAGTTTAATATATAAAAACTCTCCTGAAGATTTGAGGTTAATTTTGGTTGATCCCAAGAGAGTGGAGTTTTCTTTATATAAGAGATTGCCCCACCTTTTAACTTCGGTTATATATGATGCGGAGAAAACCAACAATGCCCTGGAGTGGCTTATCGGAGAGATGGAAAGAAGGTTTGAAGTTTTGGCGGAACATAAAAAAAGAAATATTACCAGTTACAACGAATGGGCCAAAAAAGAGGACGATGAGGAGATTATGCCTTATATCGTCCTTATCGTTGACGAGCTGGCCGATTTGATGGCGAAGAAACAAAGTGAGATTGAGTCCGGTATCGTTAGAATTGCTCAGATGGCCAGAGCGGTTGGAATTCATCTTATCTTAGCAACACAACGACCTTCCGTAGAAGTCATAACCGGTTTGATAAAAGCCAACATTACTTCCAGAGTCAGTTTTCAAGTTGCTTCACAAATAGATTCAAGAACAATTCTGGATATGGGAGGAGCGGAGAGACTTCTCGGTTCCGGTGATATGCTTTTTGTTTCCTCGAATAGCTCCAAGCCCAGAAGGGTTCAGGGACCTTATGTTTCCGAGGAGGAGGTGAAATCGGTAGTGAACTGGCTTGTCGATAAGTTGGAAGATTCTGTAAACGGGGAGGATGAATTAAGTGAAGATTTGGAGGAAGAACTGGAGAAAAGTCCGACTGAAAGATTGGATGAAGAAAGAAAAGAAGATCCTCTTTACGAACAAGCTAAAGAGTTGGTGATTAGGGCTGACAAGGCTTCCGCGTCCATGATTCAGAGAAAGTTAAGAGTCGGATATGTTCGTGCTTCCAGAATTTTGGACATGCTTGAAGTGAGAGGTGTCGTCGGTCCTTCTCGTGGAGCCAAACCAAGGGTTGTTTATGGCGAGAGCGAGGAAGAAAATGAAGAAGAAGTGGATGAATTATTATAAAAATTTAAAAATCATATAAATTTAAAAATATGCCCAAGAAGAAAAAAGAAGAAAACAAGGACGAAAAGAAAGAGGTAAAGAAGGAAAGAAAACAACTTAACGAAGCCATGAAAGAGATTCGCCAAAAGTTCGGCGAAGGATCGTTAATGAAGTTAAAAGACTTGAAAGCTGTTGATGTTGATAGCATTCCTACGGGATCTTTTTCTTTGGATATGGCCTTGGGAGTCGGAGGAGTTCCGCGAGGAAGGGTTATTGAGATATACGGATCGGCCTCCACGGGAAAGACTACGCTTTCTCTTCATATAGTATCCGAAGCACAAAAAAAAGGAGGTGTCGCGGCTTTTATCGATGTAGAAAACGCCCTTGATCCCGGATATGCGAAAAAAATAGGAGTAGATGTGGATGAACTACTCATTTCGCAACCGGATTCGGGAGAACAAGCCTTACAGATTGTGGAAACTCTTGTAAGATCAGGTGAAGTTGATGTGATAGTGGTTGATTCGGTAGCCGCTTTGGCCCCAAAAAGTGAAATTGCGGGGGAGGTGGGTGATACTCAAGTTGGGAAGCAGGCCAGGTTGATGTCTTCGGCCTTAAGAAAGCTATCCAAGGTAATTGCTGAAACGGATACGACCGTGATATTTCTGAACCAAACAAGAATGATGATAGGTCAAACTTTCGGGAATCCTCAAACAACTTCGGGAGGATTGGCTTTAAAATTTTATTCTTCGGTAAGGATTAGCTTAAGTAGAAGAGCACAAATTAAAAGTGGTGATGAGATAATTGGAAACAGGGTACAGGCCAAAGTGGTAAAGAATAAGGTCGGTGCTCCTTTCAGAAAAGCTCAGTTCGACATATACTACAACGAGGGAATTTCTTATTATGGGGATCTTATGAAGGTCGGTGTGGAGATGGATATCATCGACAAAGCGGGATCGTGGTTCAGTTATAACAACAAAAAACTCGGACAAGGGCAAAGCAACGCAAAAGATTTCTTGCAAGAGAATTCGAAAATAGCTAAGGAGATAGAGGAAGAAATAAGAAAGAAAGTAGCTGAAAAAGAAGAAAAATAAAACCGGAAAATTAATTCCGGCAAAGATTAAAAGCGACTCTCGGAGTCGCTTTTATCTTTCTTCGTAAGGCATCAAGGCCATTTGCCTTGCTCTCTTTATCGCTCTAGCGAATTTCCTTTGATGACCGGCACAAAGACCGGTTTTTTTCCTTGGCTTGATTTTATAGGTTTTGTCCACGAATTTTTGTAGAATGTCGGTGTTTTTAAAGTCGATAACATCCACCTCGTGCTGACAGAAATAACATTGTCTCATAACTTTTTCTTGATCACTTTAACGATTATAGACTAACTGTTAACGCTTATGGATTAAAAAGGTATATCCTCAACGTCGATATCTTCATCCTCCTCTATTACTGGAATATCCTCTTCTTTTTTCGGTTTTTTGGATTGTTTCGGAGGATTGTTTCTATCATTGCTTTCTCCGGAAGAATCACGGCGTCCGAATTGGATATTTTCTCCGACTATCTCGGTGTTATATCTGGTCTTGCCGTCTTGACCCTCCCAGCTTCTTGTTTGAATTCTTCCTTCCAGTAGAACGGGGGATCCTTTTTGCAGGTAGCGAGCAATATTTTCGGCTGTCTTACCGAAGAAAACTACGTCGTGATATTCCGTTTCCTGTTGCCGTTGACCTGAAGAATCGTTATAAAAACGATTTGTTGCAACTGAAAAATTAACAACTGTGGTTCCGGAATCGGTAACCCTTTTTTCCGGATCATCGGTTAAATTACCCGCGATGATGGCTTTGTTAAAATTCATAATATTTCATCGATTTTTTCATCGATTTCTTTTAATTTTACTTTTTTTTGAACTTTTTTATCATCATCTTCTTCTTCCTCCTCCTCTTTTCCTTGATCATCTTCGTTATCTTGATCATTTTCTTCATCTTTAGTATCAGGGACGTCGTCTATCTCTTCCTCCTCCTCTTCTTTTATCTCGGGATCTTCTTCCTTTTCAAGTTCGTCTTTCGATATGACGATGTGCCTTATAACCATTTTCTCTTCTTTCAACTCCTCCTCAATCAATTTAACCTTTTCGGAAGAAACATCCAGGTCGACTGAGGCGATATAGGCTTCGTTGAATCCTCTTACCTCATAAGCGAGGTTTCTTTTTTTCGGGTCTTCTATCTTGTAAAGGGTGGAGTCAAGGCTTTTGAATGATTCAGCTAATTTTTCACCCAGTTCGGTTGCGTCCTCGTTGGTTAATTCGGGGGATATTAGATAGGTAATTTCGTAAAGATTCATAAATTTTCTTTTATTTTTTCACTTTGCAACACTTACTGTTCCGATAATAAGAGCGCAAGACGTAAGTCGGAGTTATTATAACACTTAAGTTAAAAGCTATCAAGAGCGGATATGTAGAGTGCCAAGATGGGATAATTATGCCTGTTCATTACTCTTGTGAGCTTAGTTTTTGATCAATTCGACTATCTTTCTTGTTTTATCTTCCAAGTCTTCTTCACTTTCTGCTTCAATTCTTAAACGAACCAGATCCTCCGTATTTGATTCTCTTAAGCTGAACCACCAATCCTTATATTCTATGTAGACCCCGTCAATATTGTGGGATTTTCCGTCTGAGAAAGCTTTTCGTACTTTTTCTAAAACCTCTTCTTTGTTCTTGACTTCCATATTTATCTCTTCGCTTTGGTGATATCTCTTGAGAGGCTTCACCAGTTCGGAAAGCTTTTCTTTTTTATTCGCAATCAATTTAATTATTTTAAGAGCGAAAAAGAGACCGTCATCGATGGAAAAATTATCTTTATGCATCACGTGACCGGAAAGCTCGGCTCCCATTAGACCACCTTCTTTTATGAGCTTTTCTTTGTAAAAGGGATTTCCGACCCGAAGCATTTCCGGAACCCCTCCGGCCTTTTTTATCTCTTCTGCGGTTGTACGGGAAAATCTTAAGTCGAAATAAACTTTTTCTCCTTTATTTTCAGGAAGTTCGTCAATAGCCAGTAAAGATATCAAAATATCGGGAAAAACTACCTCTCCTTTCTCGTCTACGATAAAAGCTCTGTCTCCGTCTCCATCGAAAAAAACTCCCAAATCGGCCTTCTTTTCGACAACTTTCTTTTGAAGATTTATCATGTTTTTCAATTCGGCCGGATTGGGAAGGTAGTTTGGAAAATTCCCGTCAATTTTTTCGTTTAAATGAATAGAATCGATACTCAAGTGGTCGAATAGTGGTTTTCCAGTAACGGAGGCAACACCGTTTGCGTAATCCAAAACGACCTTCGGCCCGTCAATTTCCCCAATTACTGATTTTATGTGTGAAAGATAGGCATTGAGCATATCTTCTTTTTCAATCGTTCCCTTTCCGCTCAGAAAATCCTCCTCTTTTATGAGTTTTTTTATCTTCTGAATATCGTCTCCGTAGATTTGAATTCCTTTCTTCTTTATCATTTTGAAACCGTTATAGGCGGGAGGGTTGTGTGAAGCTGTCACCATAATCCCTCCGGAGGAGTTCTTGTTTATCACTGCAAAATTAAGAAGAGGAGTTGAGACCACCCCGATTTCCAAAACATCTCCTCCCGCCTCCGTTATGCCCCTGATAACCTCACCGTAAAGACTCGGAGAGGAATTTCTGCCGTCTCTTCCTACCACTATTTTTGATCCTTCTCCAAAAAAAGAAACTAAAGCTTTCCCGACTGAATATGCAGTGCGTTCATCCAACTCCTCGGGATAAAAACCTCTTATATCGTAAGTTTTGAATATTTTTTCCTTCATATTTGTTTAATTACCTTAATGAAAGTATAACACAGATTCATGTATTCTCGCACTCCCGGAATGGCAATCCACCTAACAAAAAACCCCCTTAATGAGGGGCTTTTGTTTTTAAGTGCAATTTAAAAGATTATATCAGTCCCATTTTTCTTCTTATTTC
>PWPS01000003.1 GCA_003557065.1 Candidatus Nealsoniibacteriota bacterium
CTCTTTTCAGAATCTTTTCAATTATGAACGGCTTAAAAATTTCCAAAGCCATCTTTTTCGGCAATCCACACTGATTCAACTTCAACTCGGGACCGACAACAATAACGGACCTACCGGAATAATCAACTCTCTTGCCAAGTAAGTTCTGTCTGAATCTTCCCTGTTTTCCCTTGAGCATATCCGCTAAAGACTTCAATAATCTTTGTCCTCCTGTAGATGCCTGAGTAACGACCCCCTTCCTCATTTGGTTGTCAATCAATGCATCAACGGCTTCTTGAAGCATTCTTTTTTCATTTCTGACAATCACTTCCGGCGCATCTATTTCAAGAAGATTTTTCAATCTGTTATTTCTGTTTATGACTCTTCTGTAAAGGTCATTCAAATCGGATGAAGCATATCTTCCTCCATCAAGTTGAATAATCGGCCTTAAATCGGGAGGAAGTACCGGTAAAATTCTGGGAAACATCCATTCCGGTCTTATTCCCGCTTTTTCCATCGCACGAAATATTTTTAAACGCTTCAAATATTTCTTTTTTTTGGATTTTGATTTTGTTTCTTGTTTTCTTTCGGTGAGTTCCTTAATCTTCTCCTTCAAATCAACCTCTTTAAACATTTCACGTAAAGCCTCCGCCCCGGTTCCCGCTTTAAACATATCACCGTATTTTCTTTTAAATCGGTGGTACTCAACCTCACTCAAGATTTGCTTTCTCTCAATCATCCTTATCTCTTCTTTGGTCTTATCTCTGGCTTCCCTTAAAATTTCCAACGCCTTCTCAAGCTCGGCTCCTTTAAGCGAGTCTTTTCTTTTCTTTTTTTTATCATCAAACTCCTTCTGAAGTTTTTTAAGAAGATCCTTCTTTTTGTCTTCATCAACTTCGGTTATTATATATCCCGTAAAATAAACTACTTTTTCAAGTTTCTTTTTGGAAACTCCGAGAACAAGTCCCATCTTAGAAGGAATTCCTCTTAAATACCAAATATGAGAGACGGGAGTTGCTAATTCTATATGTCCCATTCTTGACCTTCTAACGGAGGCCTTGGTTACTTCCACTCCACACCTATCACAGACAATTCCTTTGTATCTTATCTTTTTGTACTTACCACAATAACACTGATAATCTTTTTCCGGACCGAAGATCCGCTCACAAAAGAGTCCGTTTTTCTCCGGCTTTTGATTCCTGTAGTTGATCGTCTCAGCTTCGGTGACTTCTCCGTTGGACCAATCCAGGATATCATCCGGAGAAGCGAGTTTTATTGTTATGGCGCTTACATCTTCTACACGCATGATTTTTTGTAATTATATTTCTTACTCCTCTTTTTTTATTTCTACATTAAGACCGATAGCTTTCATTTCCGAAAGTAGAAGCTGGAACGAAGCGGGGAGATTCGGTTTTTTAACCTCTTCTCCTTTCAAGATCGACTCATACGCAGCCGCTCTTCCGGGGACATCGTCGGATTTAATAGTAAGCATTTCCTGTAATATGTGGGCCGCTCCATACCCTTGTAGCGCCCAAACTTCCATCTCTCCGAATCTTTGACCACCAAACTGAGCCTTACCACCCAAAGGCTGTTGAGTGATAAGCGAATAAGGACCGATTGCCCGCATATGAATCTTGTCTTCGATCATATGTATAAGTTTAAGCATATACATATAACCGACTGTAATTCTTTTCGGGAACGGTTCTCCCGTTCTACCGTCGTAAAGTTTAAGTTGACCATCTTCCGGATATCCGGCTTCTTTCAATTCTCTCTTTATATCCTCATTGCCGGCTCCGGACAAAGAGGGTGTTTCAGCCAAGTAATTCAGCTTATCGGCAGCAAGTCCAAGATGAGTTTCCATTATTTGACCGATGTTCATTCTTGAAATAACCCCCAACGGATTCAAAACTACATCCACGGGCGTCCCGTCTTCAAGAAACGGCATCTCTTCTTCCGGTAAAACTACCGATATAACTCCTTTATTTCCGTGCCTTCCCGAAAGTTTATCTCCCGTTCTTATCTTTCTCATCTGGGCTACTCTAACCTCCACACTTTTTATTACTCCCGTATCCAATTTATGACCCTTATCTCTGGAGAAAACTTTAATCCCGACAACTCTACCCTTTTTACCATGCTTCATCCTTAGAGAGCTGTCCTTAACATCTTTTGCTTTTTCTCCGAATATCGCCTTAAGAAGTCTTTCTTCCGGGGTAAGTTCAGCTTTTCCTTTCGGTGAAATTTTACCCACCAAGATGTCACCGGGTCCGACTTCGGCACCGACTCTTATTACTCCTTCTTCATCAAGATCTTTAAGTTTCTCCTCTGAAACGTTGGGGATGTCGTTGGTTGTCACCTCTGGACCCAATTTTGTTTCTCTGACATCGCAAGTGAAATTTTCTATATGAACAGAGGTGTAAACGTCGTCCTTGACCAATCTTTCGGATATAACAATCGCATCCTCATAATTGTATCCACGCCAAGATAAAAAGGCCACCAATACATTTTGACCCAAAGCCATTCTTCCGTTGGCAATGGACCCTCCATCCGAAAGCGGATCTCCTTTTTTAACCTTCTGACCTTTCGAAACGCGTGGACGTTGATGAAAACAGGTATAATTATTGGTATCGGCAAAAACTTCTAAATTATGTTGGTACTTTTTCCCACTTTTTCCTTTTAAAACTATTTTATTTCCATCCACCTCACTTATCTCCCCATCTTCATCGGCAATAATCATATGTCCGGAATCTTCTGCAATTTTCTTTTCTATTCCGGTTCCGACAAGTGGAGGCGCCGGATTAACCAGGGGAACGGCCTGCCTTTGCATGTTGGCTCCCATAAGAGCACGATTGGCATCATCATTTTGCAGGAAGGGTACGGCTGAAGCAGCGACCGAAATTAATTGCTCCGCAGAGACATCGATATAATCTATATCTTCTCTTCTTGCCATTCCCGGCTCCCCTTTAATTCTAGCCTCTACCTTTTCTTCTTTTATTTTTCCATTTTCAAGTTCTACTCCCCCATGAGCAATCTTATACTTTTCTTCTTCATGTGCATCCAAAAAGTCGACTTCGGAAGTCACTTTTCCGTTTTTAACTTTGTAATAAGGAGTCTCTAAAAATCCATATCTGTTCACTCTGGAGAATAAAGAGAAATGATTTACCAATCCGACGTTGGCTCCTTCGGGGGTTTGGATCGGGCAAATTCTTCCATAGTGAGAAGCTTGAACGTCTCTGGCTTCAAATCCCGCTCTTTCCCTGGTGAGCCCTCCCGGTCCCGTAGCGGTTAATCTCCTTTTATGCTCCAATTCCGCCAGAGGATTCTCCTGATCCATAAACTGAGAAATGGCGGAAGAGGCAAAAAACTTTTGAACCGCGGAAGCGAAAGGTCTGGCATTTATTAGCTTGGAAGGATCGAGGTCTTCTTCTTCAGCGGTGGAAATCTTATCCTTAACATTTCTATCCACCCTCATGAGTGAAACTCTTAATCTGTTTTCCAAAAGCTCTGTAAAAGCCCGAACCCTCCTGTTTCCAAGATGATCGATCTTATCCTCTTCAGCCTCAGGATCGTTATTCAATCTGATTATTTCTTTTACGACTTCGATAACATCTTCTTTTTTTAAAACTCTGTCCTTTATATCTATATCTTTTTTCTTTCCGGAGTAAAGAGCCGGCAATCTTTGCCACATTCTCCACCTTCCAACTTCGGAAAGATCATACCTGTCGAAGTTAAAAAACGTATTTTCAACCAATTCCTTGGCGGGATCGGGAGTAACGGCTTCACCCGGTCTCATTCTTCTGTAGATCTCCATCACTGCTTCTTTTCTATTTCTGGCAGGATCTCTTTCTATCGTTTTCTTGATATAGGAAATTTCTCCCTTGTCAACGTCCTTGAATATCTTTTTTATTACATCATCCTTGGAACTTTCGGAGTCCTTCTTGTCATCCAAACCCAAAGCTCTAAGAAGCGTCGTTGCGGGAACTTTTCTTCTTCTGTCGATTTTTACACCTATGAAACCGTCCGATTCCGAAACGAACTCCAACCAGGTTCCTCTATTAGGAATTATTTTTGCTCCGAAATTTCTTTTACCCTTCTTCTCTTCGGATGTAAAGAAAGCTCCCGGAGATCTGATAAGTTGCGAAACCGCAACCCTTTCTACACCGTTTACAATAAAAGTTCCCCTGTCGCTCATCAAGGGGAAGTCACAAAGAAAAATTTCTTGAGTTTTGGTTTCTTCAGTCTTCAAATTGACCAACTTGACTTGAACTTTGAGAGGTGCCGTATAAGAATCATTGTTTTCTTTCGCTTCATTGGCATCCGCATACTTTGACTCTTCCAATTTATAATCGCCAAAATATATCTCCCACTCCTTTCCGGAATAATCTCTGATAGGAGAGGCTTCTTTAAGAAGACTTTCTAACTTTTCTTCCCAAAAATTATCCCAGCTTTCCTTTTGTAAATCAAGTAAATAGGGTAATTCTAGAGTATTTTTTCTTCGGCCGAAATTTTTTACTTTAGGCATGATTTTATTTAGCTGGCTTAAACAAACAAAACAGGCCCTTTTATTTTAAGGGATGTTTATTTTTGATTTTATTAATAAGAAAGCTTAATCAAAGAGAAAATCGCTTAGCAGTTTATTTCCTTTCTCGCTGGCTAAAAAGCTACAGTGCTAGTTATTTTACTTTTTTTGAAATGCTTTGTCAAGTATCAACTGCTATTATATCTCATACTCTCTAAAATTCCAAGCCCTATAAACGAAAACAGAACCGAACTCCCTCCATAGGTTACGAAGGGAAGAGGAGTTCCCATTATGGGTAAAAGACCCAAATTCATACCGATATTAACAAAAACTTGAAAAGAAAAAACTATCAAAAATCCGGAAGCAAAAAGTCTACAAAAATTGGATCTGGTATTGAATATTATCTTCAGAATCCTCCAAACCAAAATGGATATTGCCAGAATTAATATAAAAACACCGATAAAACCCAATTCTTCGGCAATAGCAGCGAATATGAAATCCGTGTGAGGTTCGGGTAAGAATCCATATTGTGTTTGAGTTCCTTGACCTAATCCCTGACCCCAAAAACCACCATTTCCTATTGCAATTCTGGCATGCGTACCCCCCCATCCTATCCCTTGTGGATCGAGCTGTGGATCCAAAAAACTTATTATTCTTTCCTTCTGATAGTCCTTCATCAAAAATCTCCAAACCAATCCCAGTGAAGTAATTCCCGTTGCCGAGAGAGCTATGAAATGCTTCAGCCTTATTCCCGATATAATCAATATACCGACCCAAAGAATTAAAAAAATTATCGCCGTTCCCATATCCGGTTGCCTAAAAACCAAATAGGTGGGAATGAAAGCATAGACTCCCGAAAGAACGATGTGTCTGATTTTATAAAGTTCGACATGTCGCATGGAAAAATATTTGGCCAAAATTATCATTGCAGCCAATTTAGCGAACTCGGCGGGGGAGATCATTACCGGACCAAAAATAAACCATCTTTTTACATTTCTTATCTCTGGACCGAAAAGAAGCAAAGCAATCAAAGCTCCTACCATAACAAGATAGATCATTAGAACCAAAAAGGAGTTTTCTTTCAATATGCGCCAATCGAAAAAGGATAAACCTATAAAAAGCAAAAATCCTATCAAAATGAAAGTCCCTTGCCTTGTGGCCGCCTCCATTCCGGTTGAGCTGTATATTGAAGCAACTCCCATCAAAGATATGACCGTTACGGAAGCGGTCATCAAAAAATCAAACTCAAGAATTCTCTTCAATATCTTCATAAAAGCTCCATAAGTTCTTTTTCGTTTATAATTTTAACCCCTTCGGACTTTGCCCTATCCAATTTTGAGCCGGGATCCTCTCCAGCAACCAGATAATCAGTATTCTTGGAAACCGAGGAGGAAACTTTTCCTCCCGCATCAATTATCATTCGTTTAGCTTCATCCCTACTCATTGTCATTCTTCCGGTGATAACGAATTTTTTCCCTTGTAAATAATCTTTCATTTTTCTCTTATCAATCTGAATCCCCGAATCGATTAAATTATCCAATATCTCAATATTTTTTTTATTCTTAAACCACTTCACTATCTCTCCTGCCACTATCGGGCCAATATCTTCAATTCTAAGCAATTCTTCTTCGGAAGCCACTTTTAACTCTTCCAAATTTTCAAAACTATTGGCAAGTTCTATCGCAGTCCTTTCACCCACATGCTTGATTCCCAACGAATATATAAATCCGGGAAAATCTATTTTTTTACTTTTTTCTATCGATTTCAATAAATTTCCGGCGGACTTTTCGGCAAATCTTTCCAACGGGATAAGGTCTCCCTCCTCAAGATTAAAAAGATCAGCCGGCTCCGATACCAATCCTTCTTCCATCAGTTGCTCAATCACCTTTCCCCCGATGCCGTCAATATTGAAAGCCGATTTGGATACGAAATATTTAAGATATTCCTTCCTCTTGGCTGCGCAATCGTCACTGACACACTTCCAGGCAACCTCTCCCGCCTCTCTGACAAGAGGATCATCACATATTGGACATTTATCGGGAAAAACAAAATCTTTCTCCTCTCCGGTTCTAAGGCCGGGGAGAGTCTCCATTATATAGGGGATAACGTCTCCCGCTCTACCTACAACAACGGTATCTCCAATCTTCAGTCCCAATCTTTTTATTTCATCCTCATTATGAAGAGTAGCCTTGGTAATGGTTACTCCTCCAACCTCGACCGGCTTAAGGGTGGCTACGGGGGTAGCATTCCCTGTTCTCCCGACCTGTATTTTTATATCTTCGACTTCAGTGGTTGCCTTTTTAAGCGGAAACTTGTACGCTATCCCCCCTCTGGGCGCTTTTCCGGTTACTCCCAAACGATCGAATAGGACATTGTCATTTACGAAAACGGCCACCCCGTCTATTTCATAGTTCAGCTTATCTCTTTGATCATTGGCCTCATCTCTGAATTTAAAAACCTCTTCCAAAGAGGTGCAAATCTTTTCTCCGGTCGTTTTGAATCCCAGAGCTCTCAATGCTTTATGCTTTTCATTGTGCTTTTTTATCCCGAACGGAGTAACCGTTTCTTCCGTTTTAAGATCAGCGACCAAATCATAAGCGAAAAAATTAAGCTTCCTTGAGGCTACTACTTTAGGGTCAAGTTGCCTGATGGAGCCAGCTGCTAAATTTCTGGGATTCGCATAAGGATTTTCCGCTCTTTTTTTTCTTTCTTTGTTTATTCTCTCAAATTCTTCATCGGTTATGTAGACTTCTCCCCTTATCACCAAATTTTTCTCTTCCAACCACCCGGAATCATCGGATATTTTTTTATCTTCTTCGGAAAAGTGATTCTCACTCCTTAACTTTAACGGAATAGCCTCGATTGTTTTTATGTTTTCGGTCACATCCTCACCAATCTCACCGTCACCACGAGTCGAAGCCGTTATCAGAATGGAGTTCTCATAAATCAGCTCTATAGCCAATCCGTCTATTTTATGCTCACAAAAAAAATCTCCCACCTTTTCTCCTATATATCTTTCCATTCTTTTCTTCCAATTTCGCATATCTTCTTCGGAGAAAGCGTCTTGAAAGGAAAGCATCGGCGTAAAATGTCTGTACTTTCCGAAATCTTCCAAGGGCTCACCCCCCACCCTTTGAGTTGGAGAATCGGCAGTTATCAATTCGGGAAATTCATTTTCCAAATCAAAAAGTTCTTTTTTGAGAGAATCCAAAGCTTCCTCCGAAATACTTTGCCTATCCAAAACATGATAATCGTACCGATATGCGTTAATTACCTCTTTCAATTTCTCTATTCTTTTTTTCGCCTTTTCTTTGTTCATTCCTATTTTGGTCTGGTAACCTGTATACCTCTTCTGATTATTTCGATCTCTTCACGGGGCCGAAACTGACCTACGGACGTGACGATTAAATCATCACCCTCGACTCTTCGTGACAATATATAACCTTGTCCTTCCAGAAGACCGTTTTCATACGGGTCGTCCCAGTTTATTATTTCACTTTCATTATCTATATCCCCCCATCTGTATAAAACTTTTTCTATTCCGGCATCAGCCGCATAAAAAGCACTTACGGAATAGCTCATTCTTTCTATTCTTCCTATTTGTTGAATCAGGATGGTTGTAACCGTAACTCCGGCACTGAAAAGAATACCCAAAAGCAAAACCGCAAAATATATTATTGATCCGTTTTGATTTTTTCTACTCTTTTTCATATATTCTATTGAACTCTCTCTATATCCAACCTTCTTTTTGTAACCGTGGTTTGTAGTTCGGTTTGCCACCAAATTTGCTGATCTTCTCCATCTCCCCCCTTTATGGCTTCCACCTCCATAAAGATGGTAACGGAAGGTTGTTTTTCGTAAAGACCTGGCTCACCGGACAACACATTGGAATCCGCAGAAAATC
>PWPS01000012.1 GCA_003557065.1 Candidatus Nealsoniibacteriota bacterium
CCGATCCTATCCGGTCGGCTTTTCTGACTTTTATCAAGTCATCCACATTCTCCGGAGAGACTTTTCTCACCAACCTTCTTACCGAAGACTCGGAAACTTCTCCTACATTGTAATAGAAGAGATGATACCTGACTAATTTGGTTATTTTTTTAATATCACTTTTGGGAAATTTTAATCTTTTCAATATTTTTTCCGTCTTCTTTGCTCCGACCACTTCATGATTGTAAAATGTAGCATCTTCGCCCTCTCCTTCTTTAACTTCGGGCTTGGCTATGTCGTGTAACAAAGCTGCCACACGTACATGCATATTGTAGTCATTTTTAGCGGCATACTCTAAAGACTTTACGGCATGTTCATAGCAGTCATAAATATGATGCTTGTTTTGATCAACTCCGATATTGTCAACCAGTTCCGGAAGTATCATTTCCAAAATTCCCGCCTCTTTAAGTCGATCTATCCCTTCCGCTGCCCTTTTGCTCATTATTATTTTTAAAAATTCGTCTCTTATTCTTTCTTTTGATATCTTCGATAAGGATCCCGCTAATTTTTTAATTTTTGCCGAAGTATTATCTTCTATTTGAAAATTCAATGTAACAGCGAATCTTATCGCTCTCATTATTCTGAGGGCGTCTTCTTTGAATCTTTCTTCCGGATCTCCGACGGTCCTGATCAATTTTTTATCCAGATCCTCTCTGCCTCCGAACATATCCACTACCTCTCCCTCATCGATGTCGAATGCCAGAGCATTTATTGTAAAATCTCTTCTCGATAAATCTTTCTCTATCGAATCCGCCCATTTTACCTCCTCGGGATGTCTGCCATCTTTATAATCACACTCCGTTCTATATGGAGTTATTTCCACTTTTTCGGTAAAAGGATTTTTTGAACCCGTAATAACCGTTACCGTCCCGAAATCATTATCGGAAAAAGTCTTATCAAAGATACTCTCCAACTGCTCGGGAGTGGCATTTGTGGCCAAGTCCCAATCCTTGGGCTCCTTTTTTAAAAGAGCATCCCTGACGGAACCGCCAACGATATAAGTCTCAAATCCGGATTCCTTTATTTTCTTATTTATTTCTTTTATTTCTTTTGGAATTTTCATAAGTCAATGTATTTTATCCTAAAAACTTGTTTTTTTCAATTATTTTAGGTAAAATGTATCAGTCCAATTGCTTGTTTCACCGAAAGCCCCCGTAGCTCAACCGGATAGAGCGCCTGGCTTCGGACCAGGAGGTTGAGGGTTCGAATCCTTCCGGGGGTACATGCTTTATTTTTAAATTGCTTTATTTTATAATAAGCACCAATGAAAAAAGTATTCTTGGCCATATTGATCTTTTTACTTTTTACGCCCTTTCTGGTAGAAGGGGTTCCAGAAATAGATAAGAATAGTAAAAGCAGCTATGATTCCATCTGGACGATAGGGGCCGACCCCATTCCGATATGGTATGACGGAATAGTTCCCTGTGGAAGATGTTTGAGAGCGGAGGCTGCAGTAATTCCCAGATCGGAATTGGAAGGTTTTCACGGATGCAAAGATTATGAGACATTTGTTCCCTGCGAACTATGTCACAGCTTCATAATGTTCGACCACATAATCAACTTTATGCTTACCGTTATCATTCCGGGATTAGCCGTTTTGGTAATCGTTTTTTCCGGAGTAATGATGATTATCGGTTCCGCCAATCCGGATCAAGTAAAAAAAGCTAAATCCGCATTCATTTGGTCTGTTGCCGGAATATTTTTGGCCTATGCCTCTTGGGCTATTGTAACTGTTTTGGTATCATCGTTTATGGACTGGGATATAGAATGGACGACAGGCGGAATAGAGGTAAATCACATGTGCGAAGTCAGAATAACCGAACGAGATTTTGACTAAATTAAAATATAAAAAAGCCCCTGTAGCTCAATCGGCAGAGCAGGTCCCTCTTAAGGACAAGGTTCTAGGTTCGATTCCTAGCGGGGGCACACGGTCAACAGTTTAAAAGTAGAAGTCTTTATTGTATAGTTAATTAAGAGAATAATAAATTAAAAAAATGGATACACAAAACGAAAAAACAGTCTTGGAAAAATACGGATTGGATCCGAAAGACACGGGTTCTCCGGAGGCTCAGATTGCGATGCTTACGGAAGAAATAAATAATCTTTTCAGTCATCTTGAAGATCATCCGAAAGATCTCCATTCAAGGAAAGGATTGGTAGGTATGGTAAACGAGAGAAAGAAGCTTTTAAAATATCTAAAAAAAGAAAATACCGAAAAATACGAAGAAATAATTAAAAAAGCCGGCTTGAAAAAATAATGACAATAAAGCATAAAGGACAACGCGTTGTGGTCTTAATCGATGTCCAGAATTTATACCATTCGGCTAAACATCTTTACAATTCCAGAGTTGATTTCAGGCAAGTTTTAGCACTGGGTGTAAGTAGAAGAACGTTAATCCGCTCTTTCGCTTATGTTATAAGAACAAAAAGCGGTGAAGAAAAGTCATTTTTTGATGCTCTGACAGGTTTGGGGATAGAGACAAGAATAAAAGATCTCCAGGAATATCAAGGAGGTTTTAAGAAGGGAGATTGGGATGTCGGTATAGTTGTAGACGCGATAAGGCTTTCCAGAAGCGTGGATTCGATAGTTTTGGTTACCGGAGACGGTGATTTTGTTCCTTTGGTCAAATACTTGCAAAACAAAGGTATTAGAGTAGAAGTAATTGCTTTTAAAAGATCTTCTTCTTCTAAGTTGGTTGAAGCTGCCGACGAATTCATGGACCTGGAGGAGAATCCAAAAAAATACTTACTGAAAAAATAAAATGGAAAATTACGAGCTACAAATCGGTGGAAGAAAATTGACCGCGAGTTTTAAAAAACTGGCAGAACAAGCCAACGGCAGTGTAATTCTTCGTTACGGGGATACCGTAGTATTGGCTACCGCAACCATGTCGAAGGAAGACAGAAAGGATCAATTGGGTTACTTTCCACTAATGGTCTTTTATGAAGAAAAGTTTTATGCGGCGGGTAAGATAGGAGGATCTCGTTACACAAGAAGAGAGGGAAAGCCATCGGACAGAGCTACTCTTATATCAAGAATGATAGATAGATCCATAAGACCCCTTTTTCCGGAAAATTTAAAAAGGGAAGTGGAAGTTATCGTAACCTGTCTTTCCTGGGATGAAGAAAACGATCCCGGTATTCTTGGTGGAATGGCTGCTTCATTGGCTCTTTCGGTTTCCGACATCCCCTGGAACGGACCCTTGTCCATGGTAAGGATAGGAAAAGGTGAAGAGGGACTGATATTGAATCCCACATATCAGGAAAGAGAAGATGGGGGAATGGAAGTTGTTTTTAGCAGCTTTATAAAAGACGGGGAGTATATAATAAACATGATCGAGGGATTTTTCAAAGAAGAACAAGAAGAAGTTGTTATGGAAACTGCCGATTTGGCAAAAAGAGCTACGGAAAAATTGGAAGAATTTCAACTAAAAATAATAGAAGAAAAAGGTGTTGAAAAAATTAATATTCAGGAAAAGGAAAGAGACGTCGATGTTGAAAAATTCATATCTTCCTTCCGAAAAAGAGTGGAAGAAGCGATATTCGAAAGTGACGATGAGAAGGTGGGAGATCTAAAAGAGATAAAAGAAGAGATAAAAGAAAATTTTGAAGAAGAAGCGAAACAAAAATATGCCATTAACTTTCTTGACGACCTAAAAAAGAAAGTGATAAGGGAAAACATTCTAGATAAAAACAGAAGACCGGATGGAAGAAAGGAAGACGAATTGAGGGAGTTGCAAATGGAAACGGGACTTTTACCGAGAACCCATGGAACCGGGCTCTTTTCAAGGGGTAAAACCAGATCTCTCTCAATAATTACGCTGGGAGCACCGGGGGATAAAAAACTTTATGACGGAATGGAGGAAGAAGGAAAAAAACGCTTTATGCATCATTACAACTTTCCCCCATATTCGGTAGGCGAAGTTCAACCTCTAAGAGGTCCCGGTAGGAGGGATATAGGACACGGAGCACTGGGGGAAAAGGCGATAGAACCGATGCTTCCCGGTATAGATGACTTCCCCTATACTATCAGATCCGTCTCAGAAATTCTTTCATCAAACGGGTCGACCTCACAGGCGGCAATTACAAGTACCTCTCTTGCTTTAATGGATGCCGGAGTTCCGATAAAATCACCGGTAACCGGAATATCTATCGGCCTTGTTAGTGAAAAAGAAAAATACAGAATTTTGACTGACATACAAGGACCCGAAGATCATGCGGGAGATATGGATTTCAAAGTATCTGGAACAAGAGAGGGAATCACCGCGATTCAGATGGACGTTAAGATCCCGGGAATAACCATAAGAATGATGAAGGAAATCCTTGAAAGGGGGAAAAAGACTCGTCACGAGATATTGGATTTACTTGAAGAAACCATCCCCGAACCCAGGTCGGAAATGTCTCCCTATGCTCCAAGAATAATCACCATGCAGATAGATCCCGAGAAAATAAGAGAAGTAATAGGTCCTGGAGGAAAGGTTATAAATGAGATAATAGATGAAACCGAAGTCTCCATAGACATTGAAGATACCGGTGTCATATTCATCACTTCCGAAGACAAGCAATCTGCGGAAAAAGCAATGGAGTGGATTAAAAATATCGTCCGAGAGCCAGAAGAAGGAGAGATATTCAGTGGAAAAGTCAAAAAGATAATGAACTTCGGTTGTTTTGTTGAGATAATGCCCGGAACCGAAGGGTTGGTTCATATCTCGGAACTGGCCGAAGGTAGGGTTAATAAAGTAGAAGATGTGGTGAAAGTCGGAGACATTATCCCGGTAAAAGTTTTGAAAGTGGCCAGCGACGGAAAAATAGATCTTTCGTTAAAAGAGGCCCAAAAAGAAGAGGCCCAAAAAAGGAGGGATGCCAGAAACAAGTAGTAAAATTCGAACAATGAAAAAAGACATAGCCCGCTTTGAGGGGGTGGTCTTTGATATGGATACGGATTCGGACATTGAAGAAGAGAGGGAAAATCAAGAAGAACAAGAGTGGGAGTTGGAAAATTATCCCGAAAGGAACCTTAAGACACTGGACAATGAGGAATTGGAACAGGTTAAGGTGTACAAAAGTCAAGCTATAAAAGAAAAGGAAGAATTGCTGGATCTACTCAAGAGAGCAAAAAATGAAATTGAAAAAATCAACATTCAGCTCTCTAACCTGGAAAGTTCAAGTAACGATAGAGATTACAGAAAAAAACGAAGAAATCTTTTTAAAGAAAAGAGAAAGATAGAAGAAGCTCAAATAAAAATAAATAAAAAAATCGAAGAGGTCGTTCAAGATATAGAAAAATTGACTCAATTTGAAAAATCAATAAATAGCAATAACCCCTCCTCTTAAATCTACATCATATGAACACAAATATACAAAATATCAACGACCGGATTCAAGAGATTGCAAAAAGACTGGAAGGAATTGAAATTGAAAAAAAACAATTCGAAAAAAGAGAAAATGAATTAAAGGAGGCGATTGAAAGATTAAAAAGTGAATTGGAAAAAACCGAAATCGCAAGAAAAGAAATTGAAAATGAAACTGAAGATGAAGACATAATCAAAAAAAGATGGCGACTTGAGGATAAAATAGAGTCTCTGGAAGATGAACTTTGGAGGTGGGAGGATGAACTTAAAAAGCTCCCAGAAGAAAAAGAGCAGATTGAAAAGACCCATCACGACTTATCCGAGCAAAAAAAAGAGTTGGAGAAAGAAGAGGAAGAACGAATAAAAGAATTTGAAAATAAAAAGAAAAGAGAGATAGATGAACAACTGTCCGAAAAACCGGAGGCACAAGAAAAAATAATACAAGAAGAGGAGAATCTATTAAAAGAGAAAGCAAAACTTGAGGAAGAGCTTCTTCCTTTATTGGAAGAGGAAAGGGAAATAGAAAAAGAAAAGAGAGAGATGGATAATAAGTTTGAAGATATTTCCTCAACTGAAGAAAGAAAAGATCTGCAAAAGAAAAGGTGGGATATAGAAGATAAAAGAAGAGAGATAGAAAACAAAAGATGGGAGCTGGAAGAAAGAATTGAAAAGATTAAAAATGAAATAAAGAGAAAGAGTCAAGAATACAAAAAATCCGAAAGGGAAGAGAGAGAACTAAAAAGAAACCAAACCAACCTTGAACCGATATCCGATTTTTCCGGTGATAAATCGGAGATGGAGGAGAAACTCTCAAAGTTAAAAACAGCGTTGAAAAAGCTAACTTCCGAGAAAGAGGAAATTGAAGAAAAGAAAGTAAAACTGGAAGAAGAGCTGGAAGTTATTCTTGAAAAAGAAAAAGAGATAGAACATAGGGAGGCCTCCATCGAGAGAGAGGAAGAGACGGAGAAAGACTCTGAAAGACAACGGGAACTGAAAGAGAAAAGATGGTCTCTGGAAGACGAAAGAAGAGAGATAGAAAATAAAAGATGGGAAAAGGAAAAAAATATCGGTGATTTGGAAAAGAAAATATCCGAACTCAATACGGACATAATTCAATTTGATGAACTAAAGTCCAGACTTCAAATAACATTGGACTACATTGATGATAAAGAGACAAGGAAAGAAGACCTTCATCCAAAAGGAGATCAGGTCTCGGAAGAATTATCGGACTCAAAAATAGACGAACTGGAAGATAAAATTCAAGAATTGATTAAGAGAAAAAAATCTTTCGAGGTCGAGATAGAGGGATTAACTCAAAAAGAAAGAAGGGTTAAAGAATCCTTGGAAGATCTTATCAGCAAGCTTGAATTCATCAAAACAAAAGAACGAGAAATCGAAGATAAAGAGAAAATGGCAGAAGGAACCGAAGAAAAGAGGGAAGTCGAAAAGGAGAGATGGGAAGTGGAAAAAGAAAGAAGGAAACTGGAAGAGCAAGAGTGGAAAATTGAAGAAAAGCTCAACCGTCTCCGTCAAAGAAGAAGAAAAATAGAGGGAGACCATCAAGAGGTTTCAAGCAAAGAAGAGGATTTGAAAAGTGAAATAAAAGAACTGCAATCCAAAAGGGAAAAAGAAAAATTGGAAAAAGACAAAACTTTATTGGATAAAGAACTTGGTGCAATAAAGAAAGAAAAAGAGGATCTAATAGAAAAGAAAACGGAAAAAAGAGAAAAGATAAATCATCTGAGTAAAAAACTTGAATTCATTCAAGAAAGAGAACGTGAAGTCGAAGAGGAAAAAAATCAAATTGAGGAAAAGGAAAAGGAAGCTCAAGCTCCCGAGGAAAGAAGAGCTGTAGAAAGTCGCCGATGGAGGGTGGAAGAGAGAAGAAAAGAAGCAGAAAAAGAAAGATGGGGGGTGGAAGAAAAAATGGAAAAGTTAAAAGATCAAGAGAGTACATTGGAGTTGAGATATCAACAAATACTAAATAGAGAAAGAAGTATAGAAGAAAAGATAAAATCTTTAGATCAAAACAAGAAAGAAATTGAAGTAAAAAGAGAAAAGAAAGAGTTGGAAAAGGAACTGGAAAGATTCTCTCGTCTCAGAGAAACGATTGAAGAAAAGGTAACCGGGATAGAAAATAAAAAAATAGATATTGAAAAACGTCTTGAGGATATTGCTTCAAGGGAAAAGGAAATTGAAGAAAAGCAGGACGAAATCGAGAAAGAAGAAAAACTGGCGGACGATCCCAAAGAAAAAAGAAAAGTGGAAGAAAACAGATGGAAGTTGGAAGACGAAAGGCGTGGCATTGAGAAGGAAAGATGGGAGTTGGAAAAGGAAATGGAAAGCATGGATAGCCAGCTTCAAGAATTGGATTTAATTTCAAAAAGAGAGGAAGAAATTAAAGCCGAACTTGAAGAAATAAACTTTGCACTGGAAGAAGGGAAAACAAGAGAGGATTTAAAAAGAGAGGAAGAGGAGAGAAAAAAAGAACTTGAAGAAAGAAAAGCGAAACAAGCTCGAGCCATCGCCTCAAAAGAGAAAGAACAAAAAGAGAGCCGGAATACCGACGAAGAAAAAGAGGAGGAAACCGAAGACAAGAGGAAAGATCAAGAAATAAAAAGAGAAAGTTTTGCCGGAGAAGGCGAAGAAGCATCCGAGTCGGGAGATCAACAGAAGAAAGAGCAAAAAACTAATGAAGAGAAAGAGCGGGAAGAATTTTTAAAAAAATTAGAGGAAAAAATAGGAGGAGTTGAAGTAAAAAAAGACTCCGAGTCCATTCAAACGGACAGAGATGAACCCATAGAAGAAGAACCACAAAGTGCTTTCGAAAGACCCATAGACTCACCTTCACCGGAAAAACGACCTTCTTCACCACCTATTCCGGATACGGAGCCCGAACCCGAGG
>PWPS01000062.1 GCA_003557065.1 Candidatus Nealsoniibacteriota bacterium
ACAACGGTTTCTGTAGTAAGGAACATCGCAGCTGCAGAGGAGGCATTTTCCAACGCAACTCTGACAACTTTTTTAGGGTCAACCACTCCGGCTTTAAAAAGATCTTCGTATTCAAGAGTTTTGGCGTTGAATCCGAAATTCTTTTTTCCTTCTTTGACTTTTTGAGCCACGACCGATCCATCCAAGCCGGCATTTTCGGCAATCTGTCTGATCGGAGCTTCCAGAGCTCTTCTTAAGATGTCAACTCCCGTAGCCTCATCTCCTTCAACCTTAAGATCGTCCAAGGCTTCGATCGCCCTAATGAGAGAAACTCCACCACCGGGTAATATTCCTTCTTCGATAGCGGATCTCGTAGCGGAAAGTGCGTCTTCCGCTTTGTGCTGTCTTGCCTTTTGTTCAACTTCCGTGGCTGCACCGACTTTAATCACGGCAACACCTCCGGTAAGTTTGGCAACTCTTTTTTGAAGGTTTTCTTTTTCGTAGTCCGAAGAGGCATTCTCAATCTGAGTTTTTATTTGATTGATTCTCTTCTTCAGCTCTTCGACCTTACCCTTTCCTCCGGTAATAATGGTTTCATTTTTGGTGGCAACAACTTTATTGGCCGCACCAAGCATTCCGGGTTCAACTTTTTCAAGTTTCAATCCGACATCTTCAGAAATTACCTGACCACCGGTAACGGCAGCTATATCTTTCAACATCTCTTTTTTCTTATCTCCGAATCCCGGCGCTTCAATAGCCAAAGTTTCAAAAGCTCCTCTGAGTTTGTTTAAAACCAGTGTAGCCAAAGCCTCTCCTTCAACCTCGTCAGCGATAATCACCAAGTTCTTTTCTCCGATCTGGGAAAGCTTTTCAAGAATCGGGACGATGTCTTTAACCGCGGATATCTTCTGATCGGTAATCAAAATTTTAGTATCCTTGTAAGATGCTTCCATCCTTTCCGAATCGGTTACCATATAAGGGGAAATATAACCTTCATCCAACTGTAACCCTTTGACCACTTCTTTACTTAATCCGAATGTCTTTGACTCTTCAACGGTAACAACTCCGTCTTCTCCGGCTTCTTCCATTACTTCAGCAATGAGATTTCCCATCTCCTCATCTTCGGCGGAGATAGTCGCAACTTGAGCTATCTCTTCTTTTTCTGAAATCTTTTTAGCTGACTTCTCCAAAGCCTTGGTAATAACTTCAGTTCCTTTCTCTATTCCTCTTTTAAGAGAAAGAGGGTCCGCGCCGGCAGTTACATTCTTAAGTCCTTCGGAAATAATGGCACGCGCCAAAATAGTTGCGGTAGTGGTACCGTCTCCGGCAGCATCATTAGCCTTGGAAGCTACTTCTTTAACTATTTGACATCCGATATTTTCAACCTCATCCTTCAAATCAATCTCTTCGGTGATACTAACCCCGTCATTGGTTATCGTCGGAGATCCGAAAGATTCGGATAAAACAACATTTCTTCCTCTTGGCCCCAAGGTATGCTTTACCGCATCAGCCAATTTATCGACTCCCGTCTTTAGTTTTTTTCTTGCTTCTTCTCCATAATATATCTCTTTTGGCATACTTTTTTCCTTTTATCTCGGTTAAATCTTGATAAAAGGATATTATTTTTCTACGATAGCCAATATGTCATCCTCTCTTGCAATCAAATATTCGACATCGTCGACCTTTATTTCATTCGGTCCATATTTGGTAAAGATGACTTCATCGCCTTTTTTAACTTCGGGCTTTATTCTTTCTCCTTTTTCGTCTCTTTTACCGGGACCGACAGCAACGACCTCACCGCTTTCCGGCTTACTCTCGCCGGTACTGTCGGGTAGAAAGATTCCCGATTCCGTCTTTTCTTCTTTCTCCTTCGGTTTTATGACAATATTGTCAGCAAGTGGTTTTAGTTTCATATCTTTTTCTTTATATTTTTTACGCGACCTTTTACTTTTTAGCAAAGTGCACCGATGAGTGCTAACAATATTATTATCCAACATTTTTTCACTGTCAAGTGCTCTAAAAAAGACTCGCATCTTCCGATATGTTTTTGTTTTATAATATCTCCATCATCACATTTGTAAGGAGTTGAAGTTACTGATACAATTAACCAAAATGACAAAACTTATCATACAAATACTGGCCGGGATAATAACCTTGAGGTTAGCCCATTTCTATCTTCCGGGAGCATATTTCGAAGGATCCATTCAGGCTCTTGTCTTGGCCGGCATGACTCTGGGAGTACTGAACTTTTTTGTTAAACCGATCTTGATTTTAATCACGCTACCGCTACAAGTGTTGACACTGGGACTCTTTTCTTTTATAATCAACATCGCTATAGTTTATTTTGTAGATCTCGCATTTTATGAACTTGTTTTCGAAGGATTTTGGCCTTTAGCGTTATTTATAGTATCATTATGGCTGATAAATCTAATTCTATCCACAATATTTAATTGATATGCAACTAGAACAAATAATACCTTATATTCAAATTGTAATAGCTGTTTTGCTGGTAACCGCAATCCTCCTACAACAAGGAAAAGCAGCTATGGGTTCTTCTTTCGGACAATCAGGAGAATTTTCTTCTACAAGAAGAGGACCTGAAAAGCATCTTTTTACTTCAACTATAGTCTTGGGAGTAATCTTTATCGGTTTAGCTCTCCTGAATTTACTGATATAAAACGATGGACCCCTTAGATAAAATAAGAAGTCTTGTTGGCTCCTATTTCAAGGAAACTCAAAATAGAAATACGCTTTTTATAGCCGGTGTTTTAGTTTTTACGATTGTCGTAATCTTTTTTTACTTCCTATATATTAAAAATACGGAAATTGTCCCCGCCTCGGGAGGCACCTTCGTCGAGGGAGTTTTGGGGAATCCTAGATTTCTGAACCCTATTTACAGTCAAAAATCGGAAGCTGATCGAGATCTGACAGAGGTTCTTTTTTCCGGACTCATGCGCTACGACGATGAAAATAACTTGGTTCCTCATTTAGCGAAAGAGGTAAGAGAAGACGAAGGTCGAATATTTACCGTTACTCTAAGAGAGGACATATATTGGTCCGACGGAGAGAAAATAACGGCGGAAGATGTTGTTTTTACGGTTGAAAAGATACAGAGCAGAAGTATTCAAAGCCCTCTGAGAGTAAGTTGGGAAGGTGTAAGAGTGGAAAGTAAGTCCGAGCACGAGATTGTTTTTTATCTTGAAGGACCCTCCCCTCTCTTTATAGAAAAGCTTACATTGAAACCCGTTCCGAAACACATATGGGAAAATGTATCGAATGATGACTTTCAGTTTTCCGAATATAATTTAAGTCCGATTTCATCCGGACCCTACAAGGTTAGCTCCATCAATCAAGAGGATAGAGTGAAATCGATAGACCTGGTCAAGAATCCTTACTATTTCGAGGAAGCTCATATCGAGGAAATAAAGTTCTTGTTTTTTGTAAGTGAAGAAGATCTTTTCAGAAACATCAATAAATTAGACAGTTTGGCCTTGCCGAGTATTAAAAATGAGATAAACACCTCTTTTACAACATACGAATATTTTCTACCCCGCTATTTTGCTTTATTTTTCAATCTGGACAAAAGAGAGGAGGATATAAGAAAAGCTCTCGCTCACGGAACCGATAGGGATTCCTTGATCACCTCTCTAAATAGAGTGAAAAAAATAACGTCTCCGATAATCCCCGAATTTTATGATTTTGAGACACCTTCTACTCAATATGAATACGACCCTGAAAAATCGATCTCCGCACTCAAGAAGCTTGATTATGAAATTGGTGATAGTGGTTATTTTGAGAAAATAATACAAGAAGAAAGCTATTTTGAATTCACCGAAAGATTGAGAGAGGATGATCAAGGAGAAGAAGTAAGACAACTTCAGGCATGTTTAATTGACTTGACGAAAGAAAACGAAAATCTCTTTCCTCAAGGAGAAGTAACCGGATATTTCGATTCCGAAACAAAGGAGGCCGTAAACAGATTTCAATTACTTTTCAAGGAAGAAATTCTTGATCCTCACGGCTTCAACAATCCAACCGGAATGGTAGCCGATTCAACAAGGAAAAAATTAAATGAGCTTTGTGGTGGAACAATTCCAGAGGAGAGAGAGATCCTGACCGTAACGATAACAACAATAAAACACCCTCTGCTGTCCATAGTTGTAGAGGAAATAACCGAGTCCTGGAAGAATATCGGAGTAAGGGTTGAGAAAGAGATCCTTGATCTCCAATCGATCGAAACAGAAATTCTGGAAGAAGGTAATTTTGAAATTTTTCTTTTCGGAAAAGCGATGGAATCCATTCCCGACCCTTTCCGTTGGTGGCACTCTGGTCAAACCGACAGTCCCGGGTTGAACTTCACTAACTATAAAAATACGGACATCGACGCTTTATTACACACTGCAGTTACATCACTAAGCCCAAAAGAGCGCCGTGAAGCCTTGGAGGATTTTCAAGATCTAATTCTTGAAGAAAAGCCGGCAATATTTCTTTATTCTCCTTACTATGTCTATATGGTCGACGGAAAGATAAAAGGAATAACCGAGGGAAAGATCATAAATCCCTCACAAAGATTATCAAATATCAATAATTGGTATATAAACACCAAGAGAGTATGGAAAAACAATTAAAAAATCCCGACATACGCTCAATAAAAGACTTGGAAGAAGTTCTTTATGACAAAAAATGGTTCAAAGATTCCGATGATTTCGGCGCTTATTACATGTATCGAGGCGTCAAAGAAAAAAACGATCTCCGTTACGATATAACCGAAATTCCTTTTAAAATGTTCGGATGTGAATACCCGAAAACAAAAGGTCATTACCATCCGGGAGATTACGGAGAAGTATATATGGTTTTGGAGGGAAGGGCTATTTACCTTTTACAAAATAAAGAGCTGGATGATGTTGTTGCAATCGAGACAAATCCCGGTGAAGTAGCTATAATACCTCCCGGATACGGGCATGTAACGATAAATCCCGGACCGGAAGACCTGAAAATGGCCAATTGGGTCAGTCCCGATTTCAGTTCACTCTACGGTCCTATTTTGGAAAAGAAGGGAGCAGCTTATTTTTATACCGAAGAGGGATGGATCAAAAATGACAATTACGAACCTCTACCCGAAATAAGGTATGAAAATCCGGAGAAGGAGATTCCTGAAGATTTGAGTTTTCTTAAATAATCAACTTTCCCGCATAGCGCGGGAACCGAGCCCAGGTGGTGGAATTGGCAGACACGCTGGTTTCAGGGACCAGTGCTTTTATCGGCTTGTGGGTTCGAATCCCACCCTGGGCACAAATAAATAATCGGTAATCCAATTTCAGGGCGGTTAGCTCAATTGGCAGAGCATCTCGCTTACATCGAGAGGGTTGCAGGTTCGAGTCCTGCACCGCCCACTAATAGGACAAGACAAGATCCGAAGTCAGGATAGCTTTATGTCTGTTTTATGAGAGTTGAAAATGTAACATAACTCTAAAAATTATTAATCAGATGGACCACTCTCAAAGTCCATCACTAACGAAAAACGAAGACGATAGAAGTTTTTGTTAAAAAAATATGTCAAAAGAGAAGAAATTGAAAGTAATACCTCTTGGAGGAATGGGAGAGGTAGGGAAAAATATGACCCTGCTCGAATATGAAAGACAAATTCTGATTATAGATATGGGACTGAACTTTCCCGAAGATGACAGCCCCGGAGTCGATTACATAATTCCAAATATTTCCTATCTCAAGGGTAGAAATAAAGATATTCTGGGCGTGGTATTCACTCACGGTCACTACGATCACATTGGAGCTGTTCCTTACTTTTTAAACAAAATAGGAAACCCTCCCCTGTACGGATCTCCTCTCACTATGGGGATAATAGAGAAAAGACAAGAAGATTTTCCGAATCAACCGAAACTGAATAAAATAGTGGTCGAGGATGGAAGCAAGATAGAACTGGGTCCTTTTAAGGTGGAATTTTTTCATCAAAACCACAATATACCTCACAACTTGGGTCTTTTCATCGAAACGCCGGTGGGAAATATTCTTCACACTTCGGATTTTAAATTCGATAAAACCCCCCAAAACGGACCGGCGACCGACTTTAAAAAACTGGAAGGATTCGGGAAAAAAGGTGTTCATTTGATGTTTTCGGACTCTACCGGCTCCGAAATAGAGGGAAGCTCTCTTTCGGAAAAAACGATTTCTGAAAACATGGAAAACATCTTTAAAAGTTCAAAGGGAAGAATAATTACCGCTACTTTTTCCTCTCTCATCAACAGGGTCCAAGATATCTTCGAGCTTTCCGAAAAATACGGTAGAAAAGTTGTTATAGAAGGTTATGGAATGAAAACAAATATAGAGATAGCTCGGAATCTGGGATTGATGAAGATTAAGAAAGGTTCTATTATCGATCCTAAAAAAGCCGGAAATATTCCGGATGAAAAGACAACTATAATCTGTACCGGTGCCCAGGGTGAAGAAAGGGCCGCTCTAATGAGGATAACCA
Organism: Candidatus Nealsoniibacteriota bacterium; assembly: GCA_003557065.1. GTDB lineage: Bacteria > Patescibacteriota > Minisyncoccia > Minisyncoccales > PWPS01 > PWPS01. The sequence continues at coordinate 6,470 of PWPS01000062.1, forward strand.
ACGGACAACACCGCTTCTTCGGACTGAGAAAAGGAGATACGGTAGTGTTTTCTTCCTCCGTTATCCCCGGAAACGAAAGATCCGTGCAAAATCTTCGCGACGACATTCTCCGACAAGGGGCAACCGTTTATCACTCCAAAATGATGGATGTCCATGCGAAGGGACATGCTCAAAGCGAAGAAATATTGAAAATTCTTGAAATAATAAAACCCAACTTTTTAGTTCCTGTTCATGGGCAATATTCAATGCTGGTTAAGCACAAAGAATTAGCCGATGCAACCGGAATACCACAAAAAACAGAAATTTTGGAAAATGGAGAAGTTTTAATTCTCACTCCGGAAAAAATGTTCAAATCGGATGAAACGATAAATGTTAAATCCGTAATGGTTGACGGATCGGGAATCGGTGACGTCGGTGGCGTTGTTTTGTACGATCGAAAAGAGTTGGCCGAAAGTGGAATATTCGTAGTTATAGTGGTCTTGGACAGGAAAACTAAAAAACTACAAAACTCTCCCGATATAATCTCGCGTGGATTCGTCTATCTTAGAGAATCCCAAGACCTTCTGGCTCAAACCAGAAAGAAGACCAGAGATATCATCAAGGAGGCAACGAGCTCCAACAAGAAAGCCGGAGCACAAGAAATAAAGAAAGAGATGGAGCGAAAAATAGAAGACTTTCTATATAGCAAGACCAAAAGAAGACCCATCGTCTTGCCCGTGGTTATTGAAATATAGAATTTCAGCCTTAATTTTGGAAAAAGTGGGTTTAGAGTGTAAAATAAGAATAAAGCAACAAAAGAACATGAGAATATTCAGCGGAATTCAACCGACGGGAGAAATACATATAGGAAATTATCTTGGAGCGATCAAGCAGTGGATAGACCTTCAAGATAAAAACGAATGTATTTATTGCATAGTTGATCTCCATGCCTTGACTTCGGACTACGATCCGGAAAGTTTAAAAGATTCGGTAGTAAACAAGGCCATAGTTTATCTGGCAGCTGGAATTGACCCGGAAAGAGCTACCATATTCGTTCAGTCAAAATTAAAAGAACATGCCGAACTTTGCTGGTATTTGAATACGGTTACCCCTATCGGTGAACTGGAGAGAATGACCCAATACAAAGAAAAATCTTCCAAAAGGAAAAAAAACTCCAATGCTGGACTCTTGAACTACCCCATTCTTATGGCCGCCGACATTCTTCTTTACGACGCTGAAATAGTGCCCGTGGGCGAAGATCAAAAACAACATGTGGAATTAGCCAGGGATATAGCTAGAAAATTCAACTCACGTTTCGGTGAAACTTTCAAGATTCCCAAAGCGCAACTCCCCAAGAAAGGAGCAAGGATAATGAGCTTGACCAATCCGGAAAATAAAATGTCAAAATCCGGAAACGAAGGGAATGCAATTTCTCTTTTTGATAGCCCGGAGGATATAGAAAAGAAAATAAAATCGGCCGTAACCGACACTGATAATAAGATAAAATACGATCCGAAAGATAAGCCCGGAATATCCAATCTCTTGGTTATCTACAGTGAATTTAAAAATCAGACGATAGCAGAATCCGAAAAGGAATTAAAAGAAGAAAGTTACAAGGTTTTTAAGGAAAAATTAATTGCGACTCTCGTGGAATCTCTTGCCCCTTTCAGAAAAAAACAGAAAGAACTGAAACTTAGGAGGGAGGTTTATGTTGAGGAGATTTTAAACCAGGGAGCGAAAAGGGCGGAATCAATCGCTTCTTCCAAGATGACCGAAATAAGAAGAAAAATG
>PWPS01000005.1 GCA_003557065.1 Candidatus Nealsoniibacteriota bacterium
CACTGCTGAATCTCGAACGAACAATCGATGTGTCCATTCCCTCCGAGCTTTAGCTTCAATCGACTAAGATCCTCTTCTTTATACTTCGGTACGCAATACTGTCTTCCGACGAACTCGGAAAAAAGAAAAAAATCACAAATATCCAGTGAAACTATTTCGTTGATTTTCACAATCAACCAATTTCTTTCCAGATTATTCCATGAAGAGATCTCCGGAAACCTACGCAAAAGATGCTTAAGTCTCTTTTTTCTTTTAACACCCTTGAGTTCTTTTGCAGTCCCATTCTCGGAAAAAGATCTTAACAACTGACTAGCTCGCTCGAAATCCAACTCAATCCTCGATTCTTGCAATTAAACCCCTCCTTTTTTGCCACTATACCAAAACATAACAAAAAGTCAACTAAAAAAAGTCAAAATCATCTTCATCGATCAACTCAATTTCCTCCTCTATCGGAGAGTCTTCAGCCAGATAATCTTCTATTTCTCTTAAAAACCGTGAAGGTCCCGAAGCTCCACCCCTCTCAAAAACAGGGTAAGTCAAAAAGAGATTTTTTTTACATCGAGTTACCGCCACATAAAACAATCTCCTTTCTTCTTCAATCATGTTCTCTTCCAGGGATTTCTTATGAGGAAAAGCTCCCTCTTTTAAACTAATTATAAAAACATTTTGCCACTCCAATCCTTTCGCCTGATGAATAGTGCTTAATGTAAGAGCTCTTCTGTCCGATTCAATCTGAAAATCTTCACTTAAAGCGAAGTCCGAAAGCATCTCCCCGAGAGACTCATACTCCGCAGAAAGTTCAACTAACTGCTTCAAATCATCCATCCTCTCTCTGGGATTATCGAAATCGTCCAACTTGTCCTTGTACCACCTCTCAATAAGATTTTTCAATCCGTCGGTGACATTTTCCTCATTGGAAACAATTCTCATCATTTCAATGATTTCTTTTACTTTCGGTATCACCCTGGAAGGAAGATCCGATATTATATTTTCTTCTTCAGTGATAAGATCATCCGGACTATTGCATTGAATTATCTTTGCCGTAGCTCGGCGAGCATAGGCATCCCCTACTCCATCCTGCTTTTTTAAGACCCTGAGCCAGGAAGGTTCATCCTTGATATTCACCATCAACTTTAAAAAGGCGGAAATATCCTTCACGTGTGCCTGTTCAAAAAATCTGGTTCCTCCCCTCACAATATATGGAATTCCTTCTTTAGCCAACTCCAATTCAAGACCGGCCGCCTGATAATGCGCCCTGAATAAAACAGCTGAATCGCCATAATCCAAATCGGAAATCTTCCTCACTATGAATCTTGATTGCTCACGTGGAGTGGAAAGACAAGAAACAATCGGATCAACACCTTCTTCTTGAACACTTTTTAACGTTTTGTTCAGTTTGGACGAATTATACTTTATTATGCAGTTCGCCAAATTAAGTATTTCGGGGGTGGACCGATAATTCGTTTCCAACCTAAAAACCTTCGCCGGATACTTATCCGAAAAACTTAATATGTTTTTTATTTCAGCGGCCCTAAAGGAATATATACTTTGGGAATCATCACCGACAACCATTAGATTTTTATGAATCGAGCTGGCTTTTTGCAATATTCTATCCTGGATAACGTTGGTGTCTTGATACTCATCAACCAAAACATATTGAAATCTTTCTGAAATATCTTTTCCGCTGGAACCCTCCAAAAGCTTTAACCAATTAGTAAGCAAGTCGTCATAGTCCATCAGATTAGCCGATTTTTTTCTTTCGTCATATCTCTTTTTAACCTCTTCTATCTTTTCCGGACTTTTGGTGGATAGATTATCAAAAGCGACATCTTTAACCGGTTGGTCAGAATTTACCGCCAAGGATATTATTCTTTGCGCTGTCTTTGCATTCGGTAAATCATCATCACCCATTTCTCCCAAAATAACTTCCAAAAGATCTTTACTGTCCTCCTGATCGAGTATCGTGTAATCCTCCCCGTAACCGAGTTCCGAAGCATATTTACGTAAATAATAATTACCAACGTGATGGAATGTTCCTCCTAAAACATTAAACGCCGAACCTCCCACAAGCTCTTCAATACGAGAAATCATTTCACTGGCAGCTTTTTTTGTGAATGTTAAAAGTAATATATTTTCAGGAGAAACTCCTTTTTCCAAAAGATAAGCCACTCTGAAAGTCAAAACTCTGGTTTTTCCGGAGCCCGGACCACTTAAGACCAGTGCATAGCCATCTCCTTTCTTTACGGCTTCAAGTTGCTCCCGATTCAACTTATTCTCATAATCAATCCTCATACTCTTTTATTTTGTTTATCGTTTCTACTAAAAGATTGTTAATTTCTTGATTTTTACCTCTGGCTATGATGATTTTTATCCATCTTTCAATCTGCTTTATTTTCTCACTTTTTTCAGCGTGAAATATATCGAAAGCCTTCTCTCCGTCTCTTTTTAAAGCCAGAAGTAAATCCGTCATATTCGATAAGATATCAGCCGCCTTTAAAAGTAAAACGTCTTCGTTTACCATCCAAAGATGAGCTGCGACTCTTTCTTTCCTCTCCTTCCACGGCAAATCCCGATCCGTTTCGGTAACCGATTCAACCAAATCAGCCACCCTCTGCCCGAATCTTTTTTCCAGATCATCTTTCTTAAAGGTTGTATCTTCTATAATATCATGCAATATCCCCGCAGTTATCAAATCGGAATCACAGCCCTGTGAAGCTAAAATGATACCAACCGTCATAGGATGAGCAATATATGAAATCCCACTATTTTTCCTTTTCTGCCCCTCATGTGCTAAAAAGGAAAACTCTACCGCTTCTTGGTGTTTTTCAGTCCACATGGATCTTAATTTGTTTTTATTCTCTTTCTTAAAACTTTTCCAACTTCTTCTCCGGCTCCTCTTGCCAAACGAAAAAATATGGTAACTCTAAGGTAAAAGCTCTCAAAATAAGATAAGTCTTGATGATCGATACGTTCCGAAAGCTCGCCTGCTACTTCGCGGTAAAGCATTCTGAAAGTTAATACCTTCGGTGATAAATAAGTTTTACCGAGTCTATTTATGGTTTTTCTGATTCTATAAGCCAAACCGAGCGACTGAATTATATCAATAATGAAAAAACCGTAAACCAAACCGAGAAGAAAGAGCGACTTTCCGGGAAAGGAAAAATTTTCCGTTAAATCTATAAAATAATCAAAAAGAAAATAACGGAAAAAAACTATTAAAATTAACCAATAGAATAAGAATCTTAGGCAAATAAATCCATGCAAGTTAAATTTTCTATTGGAGTAATCCCAAAGCCTTATCTTAAAGATATGGAAAAAGAAAAATCCGGTAAAATACTCTAAAAAAGCAATTATTAATACAAAGGCAGCAAAAGCTCCGATTAAAGTAAATTTTTCCAAGTAGGAAAAAACGAAAAGACCGAACATTCCCCCGAATCCGTATATCGGAAGATACGGTCCTTTTAGAAAACCGGGATTGGTTACTTTTCCCAAAATCAATGATCGATACAAAAGCTCAATAACCCATCCCGTAACGGAAAAAATTAAAAAGCTCACCAAGACACCTTCCATGCTATAGCTCATCTTCTTGCAAGTCTTTTAGTCGTGGATATATTATCCTGAACCAAGGAGTATATTTGTCGGGGTTTTTTTGCAAATCGTTTTCAATTTCGGCTTTCGAAATCCAGAGGTATTCTGAAACTTCTTTCGGATCGGGGTTTATCGATCCATCATATCGTCCGGTAAATATGTGATCAATTTCATTCTCAACAAGATCTCCGACTTCCGCCTTGTATTGAATAACACCTATTTTATTAAGTTCACAAGTAAATCCCATCTCTTCCAAAAGTCTCTTTTCGGCATCACCTTTTAAATCATCACTCGTCGGATGACTACAGCAAGCATTTGTCCAAAGACCACCCCCATGATACTTTTCGTCAGCTCTTTTATGAATCAGCATCTTTCCGTCTTCATTGAAAATAAAAATGGAAAAAGCTCTGTGTAGAACTCCTTTTTTATGTGCTTCCATTTTTTCAATCTCACCCACCACCTCATCTTTTTCATTTACTTCCAATATTTTTTTACTCATATCAAAATTTAATTTATATATTCCGCTACTTATCGAAAAACTTAACTTTTTTAAATAAAATTCGAGATTTTCTTACAATAAAAATATTTAACAAAAAGTCATCATTTTGACAGAAAATATTTTCACAAATACAACTATATGTTTAAAATCTTTTCCTCTAAAGATTCCAGTCTCATATAAGTTAAATTCAATTTATGTTTTTGTGTCGGTTCAGCTAAAATTATCTCTTTGATTGCAATCTTTATTCTCTTAATCGATTCGGACAGTACATATTCAGTATATCGATAGTCCACGATATTCCCGTCTTCCGAATTTTCCAACAAGTATTTATTACAAAGTTGACGATACACCTTCGCACTTAGAACATTCACATACCAAAACAGTTCCGTTGCTTCCTCTGTAAATATCCAAAAATCTCCGGTTTCTTTTGATTCTTCAGCAGTCAATATAACACCCTCCATCCAGCTCCTTACTTCTTTGTAAAATGGAAACTCTTCAGGTCCCGGAAGTTCATCTCTTGCTTCTTCCGCCTCATCCGCTACCTCGATTAAAAGCTCACCACGGTCAAATATGTCGGAGACCTCATCAATTTCTTTCAGCCTGCTACAAATCGGACATTTATCTTCCATGCAGGGAACTCTCTTCCAGGTACAATCCATCCATTTTGGCATACCGGCCTTCTTGTCATAGATTTTGACATCTTTTTTTTCAGGACTCATAATCCGCGAAAGAAGCATCTCCAAGCTTTTATATTTGCATGCGGGCAAGTCGTCCAGATTCTCATATTTTTCAAATTCCGGATTATAATGCAATTCCAAGAGTATTAAAATTTCATCAATGAATTCGGTAAAGGCTTTTTTTTCTTCTTCCGAAAGCTCTTTGGAGTCTTCAAAAAGAGAAAATATTAAAGAATCAACCAAACCCAAAACCGCCTTCCTAACGTTTCCGGAATCACTTTGAATATTTTTTATGATAAAGGAAGTAAAGAGTGGAAAGTATTCTCTTCCTCTTTCCTTGGCTGCCAATTTCAGGCCGTATATGAAAGCAATCTTGTTTTTTTCTCGCTCAATATAACGATAATCATCCAAGCTTTCTAGTATCTTTTTGAAAGCTTCTTTTTTTTCTTTTTCACTATTGAAAGCCTTCTTTATGTTTTCTTTAGCCCGATCAACCTCCCCACTCTCACCTTTTTTTAATTTTTCTATTAATTCATCAAGCGTCCTCATTCGAATATTTTTCTTTTATTTCTTCAAATTTATTTTTGGACTTCTCAAGCCTTTTCTTGCATTTTTCAATAAGCTCCATTCCTCTTTCATATCTATCCAGCGCTTCTTCCAAGTCAATCTCTTCTTTTTGAAACCATTCATTTATTTCTTCAATTTCTTTATAGGCTTCTGAAAAATCAAATTCTTTTTTAGTCATCTTTTTTTTGCACCCTGGAGTTGGTGGTACCGTCCGCAAAATCGGTGGTGATTAAATCACCGCTTTTTAAAACTTCGGATGATTTAACCACTTTACCCTCTCTTCTGGTGATGGAATATCCTTGTTTGAGTTTTAAATTCGGGCTGGAGATTATCAATCTTTTTTTCTCCGCCGAAAGTGCAGTGGATATAACCTTCCCCCAGTGTGATTTACTTTTTTCTAAATTATAACTTAAATCACTAATTTTTTCCTTGTTACGCCTTATCGCTACACCTATTTTAAACCCGTTGGAACGCAAACTTTCACTTCTTACTATAAGCCCTGACTCCGTTTTTTCAAGTATATCGCTTTTCTGTTTTTCCAGACTCTCCCCCAATACATTTAATCTGTCCATTTGTTGCAAAAGCAATGTCTTCACCTTCTTTTGTTGTGATCCGAATTCCCTTTCAAGGTAATCGAACTGATTAATCTTCAATCTAACTTTGGCAGTTATTCCGGAAAGAAGATATTCAAGATTCTTCTCTTTTCTTCTTATTAACTCACTCGTTTTAAAAAATAGAAGTTTTTTAGAGCGTTCAAAAAATCTGTTAGCCTCCCCGATCATCCTGACTGTCGATCCGTTCAAGCTTTTTTCAACTTGATTGATAAATCCCTTTGCATCTCTCCAGGATCCGGATAAAAACTTTCCTGCATCAGTCGGTGTCGATACTCTCAAGTCGGAAACCAAATCGATTAATGTAACATCATTTTCATGACCGATTCCGGAAATTATAGGTATCCTACACGAAAAAACCGCCTTTACCAACTTTTCACTATTGAACGCTTGTAACGACTCCCAGCTTCCACCTCCTCTCGTAATAACCAAAGAGTCCAATTCCGGAAAATTTTTAGAGAAAACTTCTATTCCGTTTATTATATCATCAAGAGCCGAATCTCCTTCTACACGACTATTGTAGGAAAAAATGTTAAATCCGCAATCCTCCAAATGTGTAATAAAATCCTTCTCCGCATCACTTCCTTTTGAAGTTATCAATCCTATATTTTTGGGAAAATCGGGAATGGGTTTCTTTTTTATCGGGTCAAAATACCCTTCTTCATCCAGTCTCTTTTTTAGAATTTCAAATTGCTTCTTCAAATCACCTTCTCCTACCGGACTCATTCTCTTAACCTGAAAATTAAAACTTCCTTTATTTTTTCTAATTTCGGGATATCCGAAAATCTTAACCTCCATTCCGGGTTTTAAATCAACCCCCATTTCATCCAAAACATTTCTAAAAGCAAAACAAGGAAGAACCGCTCCCTTTTTATCTACCAGATTAAAAAAAAGAAAACGTGGATATTCATTAATTTTTTCACCGACCTCACCCCTAACCGTGACTTGGCACGGCTTTATCAAGTCGTTCAAGAAATCCACTATCTCCGAAACGGTAAATATCTTCTCCCTAAGCGGAGCTAAAGATTGATCCCATTTTTTAGAATAAGCGCTCATTTTTATTAAAGTAATTACAGTCCGCTCCGTTACACATTTTTACTCGAACATCTCTGAAAAATTTATCATATTTCCTTCTCACCCAATAAGACATTTCTGTTAAATTTCCCGTCTCGGTGTAAAAAAGCCAACTCATCAAGTGAGCCATCGGAATCCCTTCCGGATTATCCGGAAGCTCTTTCGGACAAAATTTATTTTCTTGTGCTGTCTCGGTTAAATATTCATCTTGACCATCCGAAGCTTCATCGAATATACTTTTTAATTTCCAATCGGACCCTCTTAACGCCTGTCTTATTTCGCCCTTTACCCTTTCATCCATCTCCTTGGCGCGTTCCAGTAACTTTAAGTAAAGAGTAAAGAGATTTTTTACATCTTCCAAGGCTCTGTGAGCATTATAAGTTACCCCACAAATATTGGACAAAAGATACTCTTGCGTATGCTTTTCTTCAAGCGGAAAAAGAATGCAAGAGAGATCCAAGCTATCCAAGAAATCACCATCCATACCCGCCTTGAGCAAAAATGATGCATCGAAATCCATATTATGCGCAAGAAGTGGATAGTCCTGAACAAAAAGTTTAAGCTTATCAATAACTTCTTCAATTTTTGGAGCTCCATCCAAATCCTTATCCGTAATACCGGTTATTGCAATTATTTCATCAGTCAAACTCCTGCCGGGATCCACAAAACTGCAAAACTCACCAACTATTTTTCCATTCTCTATTTTTATAGCCGCTACTTCTATGATTTTATCCATTTCGGCATTGGTTCCGGTAGTCTCCAAATCGATTAAAACCAGTTTATCCATTGATCTTTTCCATTAAATTTTTAATCGCTAACTTGTATGCGTTGTTTTTCATACTTTCTCCTTCCGAAGTCATATTCCAAAGATCTTCAAAAGCGGGAGATAAAAATTTCTCAATTCCCTCATAAACTTCCTCTCTTGTAATATCCTCTTCTTTTATCCCTTTTAGCCACTCAAAGTAAGAGGCAATTACTCCACCCGCATTAGCCAGAATATCGGGAATAACAACCACTCCCCTTTCAATTAGAATTTTTTCCGCTTCCGGAGTTATCGGGCCATTGGCCAAAGATAGAATATATTTGGCTTTTACCTTGTTCGCATTATCTTTTGTAATGACATCTTCTATTGCTGCCGGAACCAGTACATCGACATCCATGGTTAAGAGATCTTCATTGCTGATATCATTTCCCTCACCACCACATTCACCTTCATGAC
>PWPS01000061.1 GCA_003557065.1 Candidatus Nealsoniibacteriota bacterium
GACGTTTTGAGTCCCTGATTCATCTCCACTGTTTTCGACGGTAACATCGACTTCCAACGTATCTCCTTCGGTAATTGGAGAGTTGGTGTTCGAAATAGTGACAACGAAGTTGGCGGGATCCGGATCAGCGATAATTTCTCCGATCTGAAGGGTTTCGGAAATTTGAGCTACTTGCTCTTCATCTTCATTTAAAACCTGAAGAATTACCGTCACCTCTTCATTTTCCATACTTTCATCATAGGTATAATGGATCGTTTCTTGTCCGCTCGTGTAATTCATCGACCCACGACCTATAACGGTACCGTCACCTACCGAGAATTCGAAAAAATTAACCTCGGGATCGGCATATCCGATAAATCTGTATTCCAGCTTGGACAAATCCTCAGTTCTTTCAATTGCAAGATCCAGCTGATATTGAGGGTCATCACCTATAACCGATACTGATGTTGATGTGTGTCCAATCAGTCCGTTTAATTCATCTAAAAGCTCCAATCTGACAACAACATCTTCTCCAGCCAACTCTTCGGAAAATTCATAAGAAACATCCTTGCCGTACTTAACTTCTTCAGAGCTCTCTCCTTCAGCTAAAATCCACCGATAGTAATCCGGTGCATAATCCGCCGAAGCGGAAAATTCGAATTCCCTATCACCCAGACGAGTATAATCTATTACAGGATTGAATTCTAATATCTCAACCACAAAAGAATCACTCATCACACGCTCGGAGCCGTCATAAGAGGCACTTACTGTAATATCTGCATTATCTCCCATCTGAGAAAGATTAAACCTATGAGAAAAGCTCTCACCGCTTTTATCAATTACTTCGGTTCCGACAGTAATTACCCATTCGAAATTAATCAAATCACCAACATAGTCAACATCGAATCGATATTCCAAGCCATCCAATCTCTCTATCAAAATCGCGGTAATATCAACTTCTTCCGGAAGTCTGAAAGTTTCGGACAATTGATCAAATTCTTGATCTCCCTGATAACTTCCAGAAAGATGAACTTCTATCAATTCTCCATGGTAGTCTTCCGAAAACAGATATTCAACCTTCTCTCCCTCTTTTTCAACAATAAGACTGTGATCCTCGTCAAAGAATTTCCATATAAACTTTTCAAAGTTACCATCAAAGATCGCTTCAAATCGATACTCCATAAAGCTCAATTCGCTAATCTTGATTTCAGTTATTTCAGGATCGGGAACCACTTCGGTCGGTGTGAAGGTTTTACTGATTGAAGACCCCTCTTCTTTATCACCTCTTCTACCCCAAACGGTCAATTTAACTTCAACTTCTTCAGTCGGCAGATTAACAGTAACTTTCTCCCCGGTTGCAGTAACTTCTCCAATCTCCCAAAGGTGTTGAAGAGATTCATATCCCTCAATCGTACTGGGAGAAGCGTCCAGTTTCAGGCCATGATCCACCTCAGTCATCGTAAAATCCAAATCCATTCTGTAGACCTTTCCCGGTTCCGGACTACTACTGCCAAAAAAACAACCTGTCATCATCAATAAGATGGACGAAATAAACAGCAGCAACAACATTTTCCGTTTCATTTTCAATTCCCTCCTTTTTTTAATGAGCTTTTCTAATTATGCAATCATTAATTAATTATGTCAAGAAAAAGAGCCGACTTTTTAGTCGGCTCAAGCTTTAAGCTCATTAATGGACGTTGATAGTCTTACTATACGTCTCTCCTATTTGATTTTCTGAAACGTCGAATATCTCAAGTCGTACGGTTCTGTTTCCCGAACTGGAAAAAGTATATTCCACCTCATTTGACAAGTATCCGTGCCAATGATCTTCACTTGGGAATTTCCACTCCCAATATTTGGCACCATCGGGATTACTGGCTGTAAACCGATATTTCCTAGTCCCGATTCTTTCGTAAGTGAAATAAACTTCACCAACAATCGTCTCTCCGTCAGGATCATAGATCTTGGAAACAGTACTTACATAATCCGAATCTCCTCTTGTTGCCTTTACTGTAAGCTGAATAATTGTTACTGTGGTCGGTTTAGGAACCTCAACAACCTTACCGGTCATAAGTTCCTTATTGGGAATTTCCCAAACATATTCTGGATTGGAATATCCCCTGACTTCCGTTTTCCCGGCATCAAGAACTAATTTTCCGCTAACTTCCTCAATAGTGAAATCAGCATTGAGGATGTAAGTTTTGGTTCCGGAGCTACCGAAAAAACAACCTGACAACATCAGCGAGATCAAAATTACAACACTCACAAAGAGAATTTCCTTTTTTCTTTTCATCTCAAATCCCTCCTAAAAGTTAAACATTGCCGAAACGGACACGACATTATATCCACCCCTGAGAATGAAACCTATTTCCGGACTCTCAAGATCCTGGAAAGTCAAAGAAACAGTTGGAGAAAAACCCTCTCCAATCACTCCGATGACGCCTATTCCCGGCCTCAATTCAGGATATTCTTGAATAGTGAATTTGTAGTCGGCACCTACGGACCTGATAATCAGTCCTTGCGAATCAAAAGGAACCAATCCAAAAAATAGATCGACATCCCTGTTCGCTCTTAGATATCCTTCCACCAAAACACCACTCATTTCAGGAATGGCAACATATCCCACTCCCAAAGAAAATCGTGGATAATCGTCTTCTACCGTTTGCGCAGTCGCCATCATCCCTACTCCCGAAACCATAATAACCACCAAAACAACAATAAACAGCCTTTTCATGCTAATTCCCTCCTTTTTTTAATGAGCTTGTCTACTTATACCAATTTTTTTACAATATGTCAATATTAAAGTAAAAACCCGCACTTTTAGTACGGGTCGAACTTTACATCCTCAAAAAATACCAGCTGGTTATCATAATCGAAGTTCATATCAAAAAATTCCTGTAAAACAACCAGCTCCTCGATAAAGATATTTGCAAAATTAAGAACTCTTTTTTCTTTGATTTCTCTTACTCGATTTAGAATCAAAAAAACCACCTCCTTCTGAAGTGTTTTTATTATACTTTAAATTTAATATAAATCAAATTAAAACCTATCTACTATAATTTGATTAACTTTCTGTGGGTCCGCTTTCCCTCTTGTTTTGGCCATAACCTGACCTACCAGGTATTGAAGAGCTTCTTTTTTTCCTTTTTTAAAATCTTCGACCGCTTCCTTATTTTCAGTTACGACCTCCTCAACCACTTCTTTTATCTTTTCCTCATCACTCATTTGAGTCAGATCCTTTTCTTTTATTATTTGACTGGGATCGCCACCCGTCTCGTACATATAAGACAACACTTTCTTCGCAATTTTACTCGTTGTATTTTCCAAAAAAACTAACATCATCAGTTCTGAAAAATTTTCCGGAGTAATTAAAAACTCTTCGCTGTTAACCGACCTTCCTTCCAAAAGACCCAAAAGATCCGATATTATATAGTTGGAACAAAGAGACGCGAACTCATTCTTTCTTTCTTCATCCAGAGCTTCCTCCTTGGAAGAGACCCAATCCACACCTTCACTGATAACTTTTTCGAAATAATCTCCCAAAGCCTTATCCGTTATATATATTTCCTCTTCCAATCCGTACTCCTTTTTAAAGCGCTCTCTTCTATTTTGAGGAAGTTCACTTCCCAGCGTAATCTCCTTTTTGCTGAAAGGCTTTTCGTTTAAATTCAAGGGAGGTAGATCCGGTTCGGGAAAATAACGATAATCATGAGCTTCTTCCTTTGCTCTTTGCGAAACCGTTTCTTGCTTATCTTCTCTCCACCCTCTTGTTTCCTGGATAACTTTTCTCCCTTTTTCCAGTAAATCGGTTTGTCTTTTAATTTCGTAATCGACCGCCTGTTCCACAGTTTTGAAAGAGTTCAAATTTTTAATCTCAACTTTAGTTCCCAGGGGCTCACCTTCTTTAGCTAGTGATATATTTACTTCAACCCTCATCTGCCCCTTTTCCATATCGGCATCGGAGACATCAAGATAACGAAAAATTAGCCTTAATTCTTCAGCAAAGCGACGAGCCTGCTTTCCCGAACTTATATCGGGCTCGGTTACGAGTTCCATTAAGGGGACTCCCGAACGATTAAAATCAACCAAGGAAATCCCTTCTTCATGAACCAGACTTCCCGTATCCTCCTCCAAATGAATTCTGGTTATCCCTATTCTTTCGTCATCGACAATCAAAACACCTCTTTCACATAAAGGATATTTAAGCTGAGAGATCTGATATCCCTTCGGTAGATCGGGGTAAAAATAATTTTTCCTATCAAATCTGGAAAAATCCGCTATATCACAATTCAAAGCTTTTCCGGCTCTAATTACTTTTTTGACCGCTTCTTCATTTATGGTCGGAAGACATCCGGGATGACCCAAGCATATTGGGCAAACCTTGCTGTTCGGATCCGCCTTTTTTGACAAATTACTACAAGAGCAAAACATTTTGCTCTTGGTTTTCAATTGAGCATGGATTTCCAGTCCTATTGTTGTTTTATACATTTTCCTCTTCCAGCTCCTTGGCTATTTCTACACCGGAACTGGTTCCTATGATATCCGCACCAGCTTCAAGCATCATCCTTGCATCCTCCAACGTTCTTATTTTAGCCGAAGCCTTAACCAATAAATCAGGAGCGGAATCTTTCATCACTTTTACATGCTTTGCTTTTTCTTCCAATTGTCTTGCCTCAAGAGGATCCTTGTCGGTTGCGGTCTTAACACATATTGCTCCTGATTCCTGAACCAGTTCGGAAGCTTTTTTGATTTCTTCATCGGTCAAATAACCCGAACCTATTATAACCTTGGTGTCAGCTAAAGCGGATATTTCTGAAAGATCCTCCAAAATTGAGTCGTACTTCTCATACTTGAGATCGACTATATTGATTACTACATCTAATTCATCAGCACCGTCCTTAACCGCTTTTCGGCATGCCTCCATCCTTTCTTCGTGACTACTCAAGCCCATTGGGGGGTCAATCAGAACGATGACCTTCATTCCGGTTCCTTCAATCTCTTTGGATACGAGAGAAACCCATTCGGGATTGACATCAACACCTCTAAATCCGTGCTCTTTCGCTTCTTGGCATGTTTTGATTATATCCGCCTCCGTTGCATCCGGATCGATATTGGTATGATCTATTGTGTTTAATATCTCTTTCATTTTCATATTTTTTTATATTTTTTAAAAGTTAATAATTTATTTTTACCTTTTCTCTCTTCTATAAGCTTCCAACGGGATTCATCATAATCGGGAAAATAAACATCTCCAACAAATTCATCTTCTATCAATGTTATTCTCATTTCATCCGCAAGTGGGATAAATTGACCATAAACACTGGCTCCACCGGCAATAAAAACCTCTTCTCCCTCTACAAAACCCAAAGCCTGATCTATTGATTTGGCAATTTTAACTCCTTCGGGCCTGAAATTCAAATCTTTGGAAAGAATAATCAAATCTCTTCCTTTTAAGGGGGATTTTATCGATTCAAAAGTCTTCTGTCCCATTATAACAGATTTACCCATTGTCGTCTTCTTGAAATAGCGAAGATCTTCCGGAAAGCTCCAAGGAAGAGAGTTTTTTCTACCTATCAATCCATTTTTATCAATGGCAACAATTATTATTATTTTCATACGGCCATTTTAGCTCTTATCGATGGATGATGCTTGTAATCGATAAGATTTATATCCTCCATCTTGAAGTCTTCCAATTTTTTTATCTCCGGATTCAGTTTCAATTCGGGCAATGGAAGAGGTTTGCGCTTAAGTTGTTCTTTCACCTTTTCAAAATGGTTCTGGTAAATATGAGCATCTCCCATCACATGAACAAAGTCTTTCGCTCTGTATCCGGTCACCTGCGCAACCATCTCCAAAAGAAGACTATAAGAAGCTATATTAAAAGGAACTCCTAAAAACATATCGCAACTCCTTTGATACATTTGCAACGAAAGATTATCTCCCTCTACATAAAATTGAAAAAATGAGTGACAAGGGGGCAAGACCTGCTCTTCCAATTCTCCCGGATTCCAGGCGGATACTATATTTCTTCTACTGTGAGGATTGTTTTTTATCGTTTCTATTGCATTTTTAAGTTGATCTACCGATTCCCCTTTCGAGCTTCTCCAGTCCCTCCACTGAACACCGTATACACGGCCGGCATCGGTATCGAATTTTTTCTTATCTCTCCAATAGTCCGCTTCAACATTGGCATCCCAAATATGACAATCCATTTTGTGTAAATCAGCTATATCTCTACTTCCGGATATAAACCACAGAAGCTCTGCCTTAACTGAATTAAAAAACAATTTTTTAGTAGTGATTGCCGGAAACCCTTCTTGTAAATCATAGCGCTCCTGCAATCCGAACAACGAGCGAGTTCCTATGCCGGTTCTATCCGGTTTATCAACTCCCTCCTCCACAACTTCCTTCAAAAGATTGAGATATTTTTTCATGGAAAATTAGAAAATATTTTTTAATTTCTTCATAATTCTCTCATGAATTTCTTCAATGGGTAAAAAACAGCCATCATCATCCAAGCACTCTATAACAGTATAGTCTTTCGGATATTCTTTTGCTAAAAATAAATATGATAAAAGGCTTCTTTTCAGATGATCTAAATCTCTTTCATGAATATCTCCTTTTGACTGCTCTCCCATCGCCAATTCTATTTTCGCTCTCTTTTTTTTATTTTTTTCTTTAGCCTTTTCAAAAGCCAATTCCGGACTTGTTTTTAAAATAAAAGTTATGGTGGGTTTCGGAATATTAAAAATTTCATATTCCAGGTTATGGAGCCATTTCAAAAATTCCTTTCTTCTCTCATCATTCTCTATTTTACCACCCTGATGTCCTGCATTGGAAGCCACATATCTGTCGGCAACTAAAATCCGCCCTTCACCAATTGCCTTTCTTATCTCAAATGAACCATCATAACGATCACAAGCAAAAAATATGGATGCAATTTGTGGACTAACATCGCCCTCCTCTCCATATTTTCCGGCTAAATAGTTTTCAACCAATCCGGCAGCCTTTTTGCCATATTGAGGAAAGTCAACTTGAAATACGTCTTTTCCTCTCTCTTTTATTTTGTCGGTCAAAAGCTCGGCTTGGGTTGACTTTCCCGAACCGTCCAATCCTTCGAAAGCTATGAATTTTCCTTTTTCCATAATTAGATTTAAAAAGAATCCCACCTAATAATTTCTTTTAGCTCTTTTTTTCTCGGGATAGAGCTCTTTTCTTCATGATACCCCATAGCAAGAACCGTCATAAGCTGCATTTCTCTTGGAGCTTTCAGTAAATCTTCCACCCACTTTCTGTTCTTGTTATCATATGCTCTCACCCAGCAACTTCCCAATCCTTTTTCCACTGCAGCTATCATCATGTTTTGCATTGCCGCGGAAGCATCTTGCAGGGGTGTTTCAGCTTCTTCTTTGTTGCAAAAAACGGCAATACAAACCGGGGTTCCGGCTAAAAAATTATTTTTTAAAGCGACTCCCAACTTGGCTATAGTAAGCTCATCTCTCAAAATTACAAAAATCCAAGACTGTTTGTTTCCGCCGGTGGGAGCCATTCTGGCACAATCAACTATCTCTTTTATAATATCTTCCGAGACGCCCTTGCTCAGATAATTCCTGACACTTCTTCTTTTTTTAATCGCTTCGATAGCTTTCATGGTAATCTCTTTATAAATTCAATTACCTGTTTTTCAAGATTATCTTTGCCTTTATTGTTGTCAATTGTAAACTCGGCACCTTTGGCTATGTCCAATATGTCTTTCTCACTTCTTCCTTGATCAAGTTTCAAAAACTCCTCAAAGGAGACATTGTCATCCTCTTTTTCTCCTCTTTCTTTCATTCTTTCCCATCTTTTAACAGGTTCCGCATCAATAAAAACCAAGCTACCATTGACCTCATTTAACATTTTTCGGTCATCCCACACCCTTATACCGTTAAGCAGTATGAAATCCGCATCCGTTTCTTTTATTTTTTTCTTAATGGCTTTAGCTAAAATATCCTCTCCGTACCTATCACGAAGTTCATTGACCAGCCATTGTAAATCCTCTCTCTTAATCTTATCAAAGAAAACCCCGAGAGCTTCAAAAAGAGGGTCTGAAAACTTGAAAACAACCACATCAGGGTGGTTTTCTTTAAAATAATCACAAAAAGTATCCTTTCCCGCACCAGGTTTTCCCAATACAC
>PWPS01000056.1 GCA_003557065.1 Candidatus Nealsoniibacteriota bacterium
CGGATATTGATGTTTTTGAACTGAATAAACTAATAAAAAAGTGGGTCATCTTATTCCAAGGTGAAGGTTACGATTTTAAAGATTGTAAAATAACGACCAATCCTGCAGGAGATTGGTCCATTAGTGGATTCAGTGCGGATTCGGGTCTGACGGGCAGAAAAATTGTTGTTGATGCTTATGGTCCACGGGTTCCCGTAGGTGGGGGAGCGTTCTCAGGAAAGGATCCCACCAAGGTGGATAGGAGTGCGGCTTATATGGCCAGAAAAATAGCTTTGGATTATCTTACAAAGGAAAAAGGCTCGGAGGTGTTTGTTAAATTAGCGTACGTAATCGGTAGAAAAGATCCGGTTATGAAATCGGTCTGGGTAGATGGAGAAGAAAAAGAGATAGTCAATTATAATCTTACTCCTTCAAGCATCATCACCTCCCTGAATCTAAAAAAACCGATGTATGAGGATTTGGCAATTAATGGACACTTTGGGAGAGAGGGGCTTCCTTGGGACACTGATTGTCTTGACTGATTTTTCAGAATGTGTTACTGTAAAGAAAATCTTGAGAGGAGGATGTTGGATGCGATTTTTTCATATTGTGCTGCTCGGTTTCTTTTTAATGGTTCTTGTTTTTTATGTGGCAAGAGTAATGATTTTGACTTCCAAAAAGATACGGATAAAGGAAACGGATGATGAGTTCATGCAAATGATAAGGAGTGTTTATCCGTCAAGGATTTATGAGAATGACTGGGAGTACAGGAAAAGAATTTTCCCGGAGGTTTACAAAAAAGCGGGGAAGAATATTGCTTTTTCGGTTTTATTCGGAAGGGGCGTCAATGAAGTAAGTGAAAAAGAAAGAAAGATAATGGAGTCGTTGCCGAAAGACCCCAATTCTGAAGATTTGAAAAAGTTGGCTCAAAGCATTGCCGATGATCCACTTATTATGCCTCCCGAATAACAGGGAGGTTTTTTTATCGGCTTTTATTCTTACGTGTTATACTTTATATAGTTTATTAATTTGAAAACGGGATTTCGCTTTAATTGAAAATGGATATGAAAAATAAAAAATACAAGAAATTACATCCCGCTGAAATAGTGGATATTTATCCTGCTCTTTCTGAAGAGGAGAGAGTTCTGGTTATAGAATCTTCCGACAAAGAGAAGATATCTTTTCTTTTACGGGAAATTTCTCCTGAGTATAAAAATAATTTATTAAAAAAACTTAATAACCCCAAACTAAAAGAAGCCTTGTCCGAGATTTCCAGTGATGAACTGGTTGATATTTTGGGTGAGCTTTCCATAGGGAACGCCAAGAGAGTGCTTGGTCTTCTAAGAAGAGAAGATGTGGATACGGTGAAGTGGTTGATGAAATATGAAGAGGGGACGGCAGGAAGCTTAATGGCTACCGAATATATCGCCCTAAAAGGAAGAATGAAAATCAGTCAGGCGGTAAAGAAGATAAGAGAGATAAATCCCAGGACGGAAATGCTTAGCTATATCTATATTGTGGATGAAGAAAAAAAACTGGTCGGTGTGATTCCGATGCGAAGACTTTTCACCGAATCAATGGAAACTACACTTGAAGATATTATGATAGATAATGTCATTTCCGCAACTCCTCAAGAAGATCAGGAAGAGGTGGCAAGAATGATGGTCAAGTATGATCTTCTAGCTCTTCCGGTGGTCAATTCCAGGAAAAAATTAATAGGAATAATTACCTTGGATGATGTTGTTGATGTTCTTGAAGAAGAGGCGACCGAAGATATAATGAAGATGGCGGGAGCTGCCGGTTACGAAAAAAGGGAAAAAGAAAGAAGTGATAGATTGTTGAATACGGGCATAGTGCAAGCGGTGAAAATTAGGTTACCATGGCTTTTAATTGCCTTATTCGGCGGACTGATGGCCGGTGGAATAATCGGTTTTTTTGAAGAGACTCTTTCCGCCGTAGTTGCACTTGCTTTTTTTGTTCCCGTCATCATGGATATGGCCGGTAATGTAGGCACGCAATCTTCTACCATTTTTGTGCGTGGATTGGCGTTGGGCCAAATAAAGGCTGAAGATTTCCCCGGATATCTTTTAGCCGAGGTGGGAACCGGGGTCGTCATCGGACTAATAAGCGGTCTTTTGGTTACGATGATTGCTGCTACTTGGCAGGGAAGTGTAATTTTAGGAGCCGTTATAGGGGTCTCCATGTTTCTTAGTATTATATTGGCTACTTCTCTCGGATTTTTAATTCCATGGATTATATATGCCTTGAACTTTGATCCTGCTACCGGATCCAACCCAATAATTACAACGATAAAGGATATTACCAGTTTGCTTATTTATTTTACTATAGCTACCTCTCTTATGGAGCATTTCTTTTGATTGACAAACCTTGGAAGGGTGTCATTATAAGTACGTAAAGAAAGGAGGACAGGTTCGTGGAAAGAGAAGTGATTATCGTTTTGATTTTCATACTTCTTTTCGGATGCGTGATTGTTGGTGGTTCGAAAGAATCGGACAAAAAAAGGCATAAGCCTCCCGAGTAGGGAGGTCTTATTTTTTTACTACTTCCAAATATGATAACATTATAATAATCATAAACTGGTTTTTATGGATCATAAGAAATATATAAAAAGATGCATAGAGCTTTCCTTAAAAGCTTTGGAAAGAGGAGATAATCCTTTTGGGGCTCTGATAGCGGACGAGTCGGGAGTACTGGTTGAATCTATTAACGGGATAAAGGAAAACGACGTTACCAATCATGCCGAAATAATGGCCATGAGAGAAGCTCAGAAGATTAAGAAAACCGATGATTTTTCCAATTACACCATCTACTCCAACTGCGAACCCTGTCCGATGTGTGCTTTTATGATGAGGGAATTAAAATTCAAAAGAGTTGTTTTTTCCATAAAAAGTCCTCATATGGGAGGATATTCAAAATGGAATATATTGGAAGATCTGGACCTGCTTAATTTTGAACCGGTTTTCAGTGCTCCTCCTGAAATAATTTCCGGAATTCTTGAAAAAGAGGCACAAGCTGTTTTCAAGAAGGTCGGTTGGACTATGCAAGAAGGCATGAATTAAAAAATAATAATAGATAGCCCTATGAGAGAGATAAGTAGAAAGCTTTATGATTCTATTTTTTGTGATTGCGAAGATAATTTTCATAGTTATATTTTTCCTTTTTGAAAGGGTGGTCCGTGGGAGCTTCTTTTAAGAGAACCGTCTTTACTGGATATGAATATGAAAAATCCGTTTTTAGTATAGTTGAGTTTCTTTATCCAGGATTGATAGGTGAAAAGAGTAGTTCCGGTAATGAAAAATATTCGTTTTTGATTAATAGTTTAATTGACAAAAATCATGGAAAAACAGATAGAAGAACTAATTGATTACACCGATGGGGGTATTGTTAGTAAGGAAGTAGTTAAAGATGGCAGTCTTGATGTGACTCTTTTTTGCATGGGGTCGGGTCAAAGTATAGGTGAACACACCTCTTCCAAAAAGGGTTTTCTGTATGTAATTGAGGGTGAGGGCGTCTTCAGCTTTAAAGATGAAAATACAAAGATGAATGCGGGTAAATTAATTTTTATTGAAGAGGGAGAAGTTCATGCGCTTCAGGCGACAACTGACTTAAGTTTTCTTCTGGTCATTCATTAAATCTATATGACCGGAAGAGGCTTCGGTATGAAAATTGTGATAGAATAGAATTAGTTTTCGGTTAAAGGTCGTTTTGTTAATTTTTTTACATTTTAAAAATGAAAAATAAAATAGTATACATTTTATTAATTTGTCTTTTTCTGATTGGTCTTATTGTGGTCCTCGGTGGTCAAGGTGTTTCTGAACAAGTTGAAGAAGAAGATCAGTCGGCAATAATAGTAACTGATTTTTCGGTAAATGGTGAAACCGGGCAAGTTTTCTTAAATTTGGATGATGAATCCATCATTACGGCCGTTATTGCTAACGAAGGAAGCTCCGAGAAAGAAGTTGTAATGACCGTTAAGATGGACGGGGAAACATTTGATGGACGACATACCTGGAGTTATTCCATAAATCCCGGAGAAATCAAAGAGATAGAAGAAGTGAGGGAGGTTCATCATACTTGGTATGAAGGATCTTTTACGGTTGAATTGATGGGTGATGTCATAGAAGTTATTGTAGAGTAGTTTTATTATTCAAACTATGCGCACAAGACTCGGTTTAGCCGAGTCTTTGTTTTTGTGTTAAGATTACAAAAAGGGTCGCCGGATATGTCAACCAAGTGATTTGATCATGAAAAATAAAGTCTCCAAAATAAAAGTTGAAAACCTTAAGAAGTCGATCAATGAGGCGATTAATTACCTCGGTGGGCTGGAGCAGTTTTTTAATATTGGGGACGTTGTTTTGCTAAAACCCAACTTTAATACGGCCGATCCTTTTCCGGCCTCTACGGATATTGATTTTCTGGAAACCGTTATAGACTTGGTTCATGAAGCGGGAGCTGAATCGATAGTAGTCGGAGAGTCCTCAACCGTATTGAGAAGCACGGAAAAAGAGCTTAGAAAGAAAAATGTCTTTTCTTTGCAGGACAGGGTTAATCCCGTGAAAGTAAAGAACTTCGATCACGATGAATGGATAAAAAAAAGAATTCCCAAGGGAGAGTTTCTTAAAAAAGTTTCCGTTCCGAAGACTCTTTTGGGAGTTGATAAGGTAATTTTTTTACCCTGTTTAAAAACTCATAAATATTCGAAATTTAGTGGAAGTCTGAAACTTTCAGTTGGATTTATGAAGTCTTCCGAAAGAGTTATGTTGCATGCATGGGGCTTGCAAGAGAAAATAGCTGAATTGAATAGAATCATTTCGCCGGATCTGATAATTATGGACGCCAGAAAATGTTTTATAAACGGAGGACCAATCAAGGGTGAAGTCAAAGATCCCAATCTGATTATGGCCTCGACTGATAGGGTAGCGATTGATATTGAAGGAATTGAATTAATAAAGAAATATAGAGGAAACTCTTTAAAGGATATTAATCCACGAGAATTGACTCAAATAAAGAATTTTATCGAATGGGAAAATAGCTTGTAGCAAGCGAAATTTTTTATGATATAATCAATCAAAAGATTCTATTAATTTAAAAATAAAACTATGGAAACATCTTACATTATAATAGGCGCAATTGTTCTGGTCGTCTTTTTCTTCGTCTACACCTTCAACCGCTTAGTGGTTCTAAAAAATAGAGTAAAGGAGGCCTGGTCTGACATAGATGTCCAACTAAAAAGGCGTCATGACCTTATTCCGAATTTAGTCGCTACGGTTAAGGGCTATGCTGCTCATGAGAAAGATATTTTTGAAAATGTTGCAAAGGCAAGAGAGAGAGCCCTTACGGCATCTCAAAAAGGTGACCCCAAAGAAGTGGAGGTGGCTGAAAATCAACTTAAAGGAGCTTTAAAATCCCTTTTTGCCGTCTCTGAAAATTACCCCGACCTAAAAGCTTCCGAAAACTTTTTGGAGCTTCAAAGAGAGATTAGAGATACGGAGGATAAAGTTCAGTCCGCTAGGAGATTCTACAATAGGAATGTGAAATCTTATAACATTAAGATTCAATCTATTCCATATAATGCCATTGCTTCTATGTTAGGCTACGAAAAAGAAGACTTTTTTGAAGCGGAGTCCGGAGAAAGGGAAAATGTCAAAGTGAGCTTCTAAAAAGATGGCGACATTTTACGGTGAAAAAGAATCTAATATTTTAAAAACCTGGCTTTATCTTACGATAATGTCTCTTTTCGTAGTTGGTGTCGGGTGGCTTATTTCGCATCAAACGGGGAGTTATCTTTTTCTATGGTTCGCTTTTCTTTTGAGTTTTTTTTCCAGTTTTTATTCTTATTTTTATTCGGACAGATTGGTTCTGCGGATGTCAAAAGCCGGAGAGGTTAAAAAAGAGGATGCTCCGGAACTTTTCAGGATAGTTGAAAATTTGAGTATGGCGGAAGGTATGCCGATGCCTAAAATTTATATTTTGGAAGAAAGTCAACCGAACGCCTTCGCCACCGGAAGAAATCCAAAAAATGGAGTAGTGGCGGTAACTAGGGGGTTGATGGAAATGATGAGTAGAGCTGAATTGGAAGCTGTAATTGCTCACGAGCTTTCCCACATTAAAAACAGAGATGTTCTTCTTTCTACGGTTTTAGTCGTTTTGGCGTCCGCAGTCGCTCTATTGTCAAGGATATTTTTAAGGTCGGCTTTTTTGGGTGGTGGAAATAGAAGAGAGGGTGGTGGTGGAGCTATTACTTTGGTTATTGCGCTGGTGGTGGCTATCTTAGCACCACTGGTTGCTATGATTATGAAGCTGGCAGTTTCAAGAAAAAGGGAATATCTTGCTGATTCTTCTGCTGTACTTATGACTAGACATCCTCAAGCATTAGCGGATGCCTTGCAAAAAATAAAAGATTATCCGCACGGGATAAGTGTTGCCAATGATGCAACCGCTCATCTTTACATAATAAATCCTTTTCGAGGACAAGATGCCAAGAAATGGATACATAAACTTTTTTCAACACACCCACCATTAAATGACAGGATTGAAAAGATAAAGAGTGTAGATGTATAGTAAAAATACATTTTTGTTAGCATAATTTTATTTTTAAGTTAATTTTTTATGGCTTCATTCGCGATTTCCCACTTTTTGGAATTCTTCTTTTTATTCTGTCCGTCGGGGGTTATTCCTTTTATTTTAGCAAAGCTGGAGTACAGATTTTATAAGTATGGATTAACCAAAAATGGGTTTCAAAAAGAATATGGAATAATAGCTAAAAAATATGTCACTATTCCGTATGAAAGAATTCAGAATATAGATATGTCTCAAACGTTACTGGAAAGAATTCTCGGTCTTTATGATGTAAATATTCAGACTGCGGGAATGATTTCGATGATGGGGAGATTCGGTGGACGTAGGGCGGAAGGGATATTGCCCGGATTAAGTAAAGATGAAGCAAACCATCTACGCGATCGATTAATAGAGATGTCCAGATCTCAAGGTGGTAGAGGTGTTTAATTATGTCTTCTTTTAAAATAAATAAAGAAGAATTTGATTTGTTCTTAACGGTTGCGTCGGCGCTTAATAGAGAGGGTGTGGTCCCACTTCTTTTCGGATCTCTGGGATTGATGCGGATAGTGGGTGAGTTTAAAAAAGTTTCCGATGTTGATCTTTTTTTACCTCGTGAAACTATAGAAAGAAATAAGGAAAGAATCTATTCCCTTATGAGTGCTTTAAATTTCTTCCCCGCGGACAAAGATCTGGAGTTCAAAAAAAATGATATAGTGATTGAAATAGCCGGTTTTCATGAATCCGATGAACGATTAAGGGAATTTATGCAATTAAAAATCCTAGAAGGAGTTTATTTCTATGAACTTCCTCTCTCGGAATATTTAAAATTTTACAAGAAAGCAATCAATCAAAAGAACAGAGAAAAAGAAAAGGAGGATCAAAAGAAAATTGAAATTATTGAGGATTATATTGAAAGAGATATATAAATGCGGGTATGGTTCAGTGGTAGAACACGTCCTTCCCAAGGATGAGACAGGGGTTCGATTCCCCTTATCCGCTCCAATTAACTAACATTGTCGGAAGTTTGCAAAGAAGTGTCTCATATTAATAATTTGATTAGGTGATAATAATCCCTGTTACTTTATGATAATTAGAGAGTACCGAGCTCAAGACTGGGAAAGGCTGAAGTATTTTTTAGAAAGAGTCGAAAGAGAATTTTCAGTTTCTTTTCCCGATATAAATGAGAAAAACTCTTTCTATGATATTTTTCTTATTCTCTTGAATGGAAAAAGTGTAGTTGGGTCATTGGGGATTAAAAAAAGAAACAAATCAGTGGAAATAAGGAGACTTTATCTTCTTGAAGAATATAGAGGAAAGGGTTATGGAAAGAAAATTTTAAAGAATGCTTTAAGAGGATGTAAGGAAAATGGCTTCCATCCCGTGACGGCCGAAACTACATACGATAATA
>PWPS01000034.1 GCA_003557065.1 Candidatus Nealsoniibacteriota bacterium
GATAAAAGCTACCCCGGGGATAACAGGCTGGTAGGATCCGCGAGTCCACATCAACGATCCTGTTCGGCACCTCGATGTCGGCTCATCACATCCTGGGGGTGAAGCATCTCCCAAGGGTATGGCTGTTCGCCATTTAAAGTGGTACGCGAGCTGGGTTCAGACCGTCGTGAGACAGGTCGGTCTCTATCTTCCACAGGCGTAGAATCTTGAAGGGAGTTGTCCCTAGTACGAGAGGACCGGGATGAACCAACCTCTGGTTTACCAGTTGTTCCGCCAGGAGCACTGCTGGGTAGCTAAGTTGGGAAGGGATAAGCGCTGAAGGCATCTAAGCGCGAAGCCCACCCTAAGATTAGGATTCATAAGTACCTTAGAGATGATGAGGTTGATAGGCTGCAGGTGTAAGTGTCGTAAGGCATTGAGCCGAGCAGTACTAATTAACTGAGCGCATGTTTTGGCTAGTATTTAGTGTTCATTACTTTTTTTACACACCCCGAAATCGTAGCTAGATTATGGGGGCTATTCTGACGTTGTTCCACCCGTTCCCATTTCGAACACGGAAGTGAAATACGTCAAGGCCGATGGTAATGGGATTTATCCCGTGAGAGTAGGTAGCCCCCGTAACCTGGTTGCGATTTTTTTATTATTATTTTTTTGTTATAATAAACTAAATGAATATTAGTTCCAGACCATTAAGTAGGATTAATTTCCTTCTCGTTGTTTTAGTTGTCGTAATTATTACTTTTAATTTTACGACAATCGGAAGCATGATTAGAAATAATTTTTTGTCGGTTATTTCACCGGTTAAGTCGGCTTTTTGGTCAAAAGGAATATCGTTGCATGGGATTGAGAGTGGTGATCCCAATCACTCCGCTCTGATTGCAGAAATTGTTCGTTTAAAAAGAAAGACGGAAGAAATTGATCTATTGCGTGAAGCTCTTGACCTGGAGATGGATAGGGATTTTGTCTTTTTGGATGCCAGAGTTGTTGGGAAATCCACTGAGGAAGATCATCTTATTGTGAGCAGGGGTTTAAATGAAGGAATTATTGAAGGAATGCCGGTGATTACATCCTCAAGAAGTTTGATCGGAGAAGTCGTTGAGGTTTTGCCCGATTTTAGCTTTGTAAAGCTTATAAGTCATCCGGAAACCGGTTTTGATGCAAGGGTGCTCGACAGGGATAACTCTTTGGGAGTTTTAACCGGTGGTGATATTTTAATTTTGGATATGGTGAGCAGGGATGCTCAAATAGAAGAAGGCGATATTGTCATTACCCACCCGGGAGGAGGTTTTTATCCCGGAGGGATATTCATAGGAATAGTTGAAGAAATTATAAGAGAGGACGTAGAAGCATTTCAAAAATTAAAGATTAGACCCGGATTCAGCGTTAGTGAGCTTAATACTTTGTTTATTATAGTTGACTTCTAATGAAAATAATTGCATTTTTACTGTTTCCATTTTTTCTTTTTTTGTTACAGTTTGCTTTTCTTCCAGCAGTATTTCACTTTGCTTTAATTCCGAACTTGTTAATGTTAACGGTTGCTTTCTACACGCTGTTGGAAAACCCCAATAAGAACGGAGCTTTTTTTCTAGCTCTTTATGTCGGTTTTTTACATGATTTGGTTTTGTATGGATTTTTTGGAACTTATATGGTAATTTTTTTCGCCGCGGTTTTCTTTCTGAAGTATATTTTAAAAAACCATGTTCAAATTTCTGCTTTTAAAAAAACGTAATTGGAAAATCGGCAAAAACAGTACCAGTGTTGAACCGCAAGATGTTTTTTTGGATAGACTTTCAAGAGAGAAGGAGGAGGAGATGGGGATATCGGAGCAAAAGATGGAAATACCTTTACCAAGATGGGTTCTACAATCTTTCGGACTGACTGTCTTTCTCCTTCTTTTTCTTCTCTTGGGGAGAAGCTTTCAAATGCAAGTAATAGACGGTCAAACCTATGAATCCTTAGCTAGAAGAAATGTTTCCGTTATCGAACCGGCGAGAGTATTAAGGGGTGTTATGTATGATGCGAATGGAAATCAGTTGGTTTACAATAACGTTTCTTTCGATCTTTATGCGAGTTCCCGAAGATTAGAGAATCTGGATTTTATCTCTACCTTTTTGGCCGAAATAATTGATGTTGAAGAGGAAGATATTTTGAAAAAACTTAAGACTGTGGAGGGGAGAGAAAGAATATTTTCCGATATTCCGCATGAGGCGGCTATTATGATAAAGATAAGAGAAGAAGATTTTTCCGGGATATCAATAGAAAGGACGGTTGAAAGGTATTACGAAAACGGAAATATTCTTGCTCATTTATTGGGTTATACGGGAGAGGTTACGCGTGAAGATATTAGTAAAAACCCGGAAAGATACACGCTTCATGATTATATTGGAAAATCCGGACTGGAGCGTTTTTATGAAGAAAACTTAGCAAAAGATAGGGGTTCTTTCAGAATAGAAACCGATGCGTATGGAAATCTGATAAGTCGAGAAGAGATTGATCCGATTTCTCCCGGAAATAATTTGGAATTATGGATTGATTCGGAGTTGCAGAAGAAAATTGTCGAAGTAACGAAGTCGGTTTTAGAAGATATAGGATCGAGCAAGGCATCGGTTGTAGCAATGGATCCACGAACCGGAGGAGTTCTTTCAATGGTTAGTATTCCGTCTTATGACAATAATGTGTTCAGCAGAACCGGTGATAAAGAGCTTTTGAATCGATTTCTGACTGATCATGAAGGAGTATTTTTGAATAGAGCTATAGAAACGGACTATCCAACAGGCTCCACAATTAAACCTCTTTTAGCCGCCGCCGCTCTGGAAGAAGGAATAATATCGCCCGAGAAAAAGATATATTCCCCGGGTTATCTGGATATTCCCAATCCGTGGAACCCTTCCAGTCCAACCAGAATGCTTGACTTTCAGGCTCATGGGTGGACCGATATGAGAGAGGCTATTGCAGTATCAAGTAATGTTTATTTTTACACGATCGGAGGTGGTCATGGGGGACAGGAAGGATTGGGAATAAGAAGAATTAAGGATTATTTAAATCTTTTCGGCTGGGGAGAGAGAACGGGAATAGATCTTCCGAATGAAAGAAAGGGAAGAATACCTGATCCGGACTGGAAGATGGAAAATATCGGAACGGCCTGGACGCTTGGAGACACTTATAATACCTCGATTGGACAAGGATATTTGGCAACCACCCCTCTTCAAGTAGCTGTTTCTTACAGTGCTCTTGTAAACGGAGGAAAAGTTCTTTCTCCACAAATAGTTAGAGCAATAAAAGAGAATGGTGAGACGATTAAAGATTTTGAGCCGGAAATAATTAGAGAAGGATTTATTTCTCCGGAAAATTTGAAAGTTGTAAAAGAGGGTATGAAGATGACAACGACCAGAGGTACGGCAACCAGGTTGAGCTGGCTTCCATTCGATTCGGGAGCCAAAACGGGAACCGCACAAATTTCCAAGCCGGGCCATTATCATAACTGGATTGCAGTTTTTGCACCTTATGATGAGCCGGAAATAATGTTGGTGGTTCTGGTCGAAGAAGTAGAAGGGATAAGAGCTTCCGCTTCGGCAATTGCTTACGATGTACTTAATTGGTATTTCGAGCAAAAAGATGAAAATTAGTTTTATACAGTAATTATGAGTAAAGAAAAAATAAAATTGACAAAAGAAGGTTATGAAAAGCTGGAGAAGGAGTTGGAATATCTCCAGAAAGAAAAAAGGAGTGAAATTGCTGATAAATTGAAGCATGCAGCTTCTTATGGTGATCTTTCTGAAAATGCTGCTTATGAAAATGCGAAAGAAGAACAAAGCAGCCTGGAAACGAAAATTTCCAAAATGAAAGCTATGCTGAAAAAGGCTGAAATTGTTAGTCATGATACGGCCGCTGGGTGGGTTCAAGTCGGATCCAAGGTTAAAGTAAAATTCGATGGAATGGAAAAGGTTTTTGAGATTGTCGGAGGAACGGAATCGGACCCTTTTGCGGGTAAAATATCTTGCCAATCGCCGATCGGTAAAGCTCTCTTGGGTAAGCCGAAGGGAGCAAAGGCAAAAGTGGAAACTCCTGCCGGAGAAAAAATTTATGAAATTCTGGAAATTTCATAAATTAACAGAGTTATGATAAAATGAGCTAAAAATAAAACAAAAACATGGATAGATTAGAGGAACTCCGACAAAATCGAATAGAGAAGACAAAGTTCTTACGGGAAAGAGGATTATCTCCTTATCCTCAAAGCACGGGAAGAACACACACCATTGAAGAAGCGTTGCAAGATTTCTCAGACTTGGCCGAGAAGGAAAAAGAGGTGATTTTGGTGGGTAGATTAAGGGCGGTAAGGGAGCACGGTAAAATAACATTTGTAGTAATAGAGGACCAAACCGGAGATATTCAAGGTTTTTTTGCCAAGGATTCTCTTGGTGAGAATGATTATGGTTTCTTTTTGGATAATTTTGATGTAGGTGATTTTATTGAGATAAGAGGAGTTTTATTCGAAACTAAAAGGGGAGAGAAGACAATAAAGGCAGCTGACTATACGATGCTCTCGAAATCCATCAGACCGCTTCCGGAAAAATGGCACGGAATCCAATCCATTGAAGAGAGGTATAGAAAAAGATATTTGGATTTAATATTTAACAAAGAGCAAAAAGAATCTTTTGAAAGACGTTCCATGATCATTAGAGAGATTAGAAAGTTTTTGGAGTCGGAAGGGTTTTTAGAAGTGGAGACACCGGTGCTTCAGCCCATATACGGAGGAACTTCCGCTACACCGTTTAAAACCCATCATAAAACTTTGGATACGGATCTTTACTTAAGAATTGCTCCCGAGCTTTACTTAAAAAGACTTTTGGTCGGTGGATGGGAGAAGGTTTTTGAATTTGCACGTTGTTTTAGAAACGAAGGAATCGATAGGAGTCATAACCCGGAATTTACACTTCTGGAATTCTATTGGGCCTTTGCCGACTATAAAGATATGATGAAGCTTACCGAGAATATGATTAACGCCGTCGTTAAAAATGTTTTCGGAGATGAAGAAATCAGCTATAAGGATTCCACTTTAAATTTCAAAACCCCCTTTAAAAGAGTCGAATTTGCTGAAATAATAAGAAAAGAGACTGGTATTGATATTAAAGAGATGAACGAGGAGGGGCTTATGAGGGAGGCCAAAAAGATGGGAATAGATGTAGCCCCCGGATCTAAAAAGGCTAAAATCTGTGATGAAATATTTAAGAAAAAATGCAGAGAAAACATCATCCAACCGACATTCGTGATTCATCATCCGGTAGGCTTTCAGCCGCTCGCCAAAAGAAGAGAGGATGATAATGACCAGCTGGCCACGTTTCAAGCTTATATTGCCGGATGGGAGGTGGTAAATGCATTTTCAGAGCTCAACAACCCTCTTGAGCAAAGAGAAAGATTTGAAGAGCAAGAGAAGATGCTTAAAGAAGGCTTTGAAGAAGCTCAAAGAATGGATGAAGATTTCTTGGAGGCTCTGGAGTACGGCATGCCTCCGGCTGCGGGGTTCGGGATGGGAGTCGATAGATTGACTGCCATATTGACCGACTCTCACAGCCTAAGAGAGATTCTTCTATTTCCTGCAATGAAGAGAAAAGATGATAATGAATAAAGGTGAGTGAAGAAGTAAAATACGTTAAAATAACACAAAACAATCATGATGGAAAGAGAGAAGGCTTTAAATCTGGTTGAAAAATACGTTAAAAATAAAAACTCGGTTAAGCATATGCTGGCCACGGAGGCGGTCATGAAAAAAATGGCTGATCATTTTGGTGAAGATCCACAGTTATGGGGTCTTGCCGGGCTTCTGCATGACATAGACATGGAAAGAGTCGATTACGAAAAAAAACCCGATAAACACGGTCCGGGTTCGGTTGATATCTTGAATAAAGAGGGATTGGAAAGCGAGGAATTATTTGATGCTATTTTAGCCCATAATCCGGCTGCGGGAAAAGATACCGGAAAGCTGATTGAAAAGGTGATCAGGGCGGTTGATCCGGTGACCGGTCTAATTGTTGCCGCTACATTAATTTCTCCCGATAAGAAGATAAACCGGATAGATACCGATTTTGTAATGAGAAGATTCGACGAAAGTTCATTTGCCAGAGGGGCTGATAGGGAGCTTATTCGAGGTTGTCAAGATTTTAATATGAAATTGGAAGAGTTCATTTCTATTTCCCTCAAAGCTATGCAGGAAATAAGTGATGATCTGGGATTATAAAAAGTTGGAAAAGATAGTTAAGCATCTTACCATTAGAAGGAATCAAAATAAGAAACGGTAGTAAAGTAAATAGATATTATCCTACCCAAGATCGCCCTCGATTAAAATCGGGCGGTTTTTTATAAGAAGAGAATGAAATCTTTTTAAGTAAATTGAATCGCATCATTGCCGTTAGTAAGTTGTTAGTATAACTCGCAAATAAAAATTATGATTGAGGATTAGCAACGAAAAACTCCGATTTAATCCTAATTAATCATAGACAATGAGCCTTATCGATGATAAAATAAAAGCCATGAAAACGATAAAATTAACTTTTAAAACTGGATTGAAGTGGGCGGTCGTCGTCTATACTTTTGACGGGTTCTCATCCCGATACGGATAAGTGTTTCGTTATAATTATAAAAGATTAATAGAAAAAAGATGTTGGATATAAACTATATTCGTGAGAACCCCAAAAAAGTAGCCGAAGGCGCAAAAAATAAGCAAATAGAAGTCAGTATAGAGGATCTTTTGGAAGTTGACAGAAAAAGAAGGGAATTGATACAAAAAGTTGATGCCTTGCGTGCAAAAAAAAATGAAGCCGGAAAGAAGATAGCCGGTGCCGATAATGAGCAAAAAGAGGATATAATAGCAGGAATGAAAAAGTTGGATAAAGAGAATGACGGATTGGAGAGTGAATTGAAGGACATAGAAGAAAAATTTGAAAAAATGATGAAAAAGATACCGAATCCTCCGCTTGAAAATGTCCCGGTAGGTGAGTCGGATGAAGAAAATGTAGTAATTGAAAAAGTGGGAAACATTCCCGATTTTAAATTTAAACCGAAGGATCATCTTGAACTGGGAGAGCTCCACGACATTATAGATACGGAAAGAGCAAGTAAAACTTCCGGTGCAAGATTTACCTTCTTGAAGGGCGAGGCCGTAAATTTGCAATTTGCTTTGGTTAATTTAGCTTTAGAAACTCTTGCCGGAAGGGGTTTTAGACCGGTAATTACTCCCGTTATCTTAAAACCGGAGATGATGGAGGCGATGGGATATACCGAGAGAGGTCGTGATGAAATATTTTATATGGAAAAGGATGATCTTTTTCTGGCCGGGACATCCGAACAAGTTATAGGACCGATGCATGCGGAGGAGATAATAAACAAAGATGATCTCCCTTTAAGATATGTGGGATACTCTTCTTGTTTTAGAAGAGAAGCAGGGTCTTACGGAAAAGATACCAAGGGAATACTGAGACTTCATCAGTTCGATAAAATTGAAATGTTTTCTTTTGTTACCCCGGACAAGTCGGAAGAAGAACATGAGTTGCTTTTGGAGATTGAGAAAGAATTAATGGATAAGCTTGAAATTCCGTACCAAGTCATAGATATTTGTACCGGTGATCTTGGAGATCCGGCAGCGAAAAAATATGATATCGAGGCTTGGATGCCGGGACAAGCAAAA
>PWPS01000032.1 GCA_003557065.1 Candidatus Nealsoniibacteriota bacterium
TATGCCTCAAATGCCTGGTGCTAATTTCACGCACAAGGCACAACAAGCAATACTTTACTCACAAAAGGTGGCCGGGAGGAACAATCAAAATAAGATTTCTCCGATTCACCTTTTTTATGCTTTAATATCGCAGTCCGACAGTACGGTTTCCACTTTGCTTGAAAGTAAGGGAGTCGATACCGAAAAGTTAAATGATAAGATTGAAAGAGAGTTGGGAAAAGAAGCGGATCTGATTTCTCCGATTGAAGAATCTCCACGTGGACAATTTTATCTTTCTCAGTCTATGGCTGCGGTACTGAAACAAGCCGGAGATGAAGCTGCGGAAATGGGTGATACTTATATTTCCGTTGAACATCTTTTCTTGGCTCTTTTGCAAGTTGATGGAGAAGTTCAGTCGATAATTGAAGATGCCGACTTTTTACCCCCGGCAAAGGGTGGTCCCGAAAAAGAAGAAGAACTCAATTACGAGGTTCTTAAAGAAGCATTGGTGGATTTGAGAGGAGATGAAAGAATTACCGATCCCAATCCGGAATCCAAGATAAAAACGATTGAAAGATATACCATTAACTTGACCAGGTTGGCCGAAAAAGGAGAGATAGATCCGGTAATAGGAAGAGAGAATGAGACAAGAAGATTGATGCAGGTTCTTTCAAGAAGAACTAAGAATAACCCCGTTTTGATCGGGGAAGCCGGAGTCGGTAAGACGGCCATAGTAGAGGGATTGGCACAAAAAATCGCCAAGAAACAGGTTCCCGAAAGCCTGAAAGAAAAAGAAGTTATCTCTTTGGATTTGGGATCTTTGGTCGCCGGAACCAGATATCGTGGTGAGTTTGAAAACAGAATAAAAGTTTTATTGAAGGAGGTAAAGAAAAATAAGGATCGCTACATATTGTTCATTGATGAGCTTCACACCTTAGTTGGTGCCGGAGCTGCTGAAGGATCAATTGATGCTTCGAATCTTCTCAAGCCGGATTTGGCACGAGGAAAATTAAGAGCAATAGGAGCTACGACCCAGAAAGAATATCAAAAATATATAGAAAAAGATTCGGCACTGGAAAGAAGATTCCAGCCCATCTACGTGACCGAGCCGACCATTGAAGATACTATTTTCATATTGCGTGGAATAAAAGAAAAATATGAACTCCATCACGGAGTTAAAATTGATGATGCCGCACTGAAGGCGGCCGCCGAACTTTCCACTAAACATATAAGCGACAGACAGCTTCCGGATAAAGCGATTGATTTGATGGATGAAGCGATGAGTTCGCTTAGATTGGAGGTTGAATCTCAACCGAAAAAATTGGAAGACTTAAAAAAAGAAATTCAAAATCTGGAGATAGAAAAAGAAGCTTTAAAAGAAGAAAGTAATGAGAAAAGAACAAAAGCGATTGATCGTAAACTCGCTGATTTGAAAGAAAAAGCAAAGGATCTTTCTGCTAGATGGAGTACTGAAAGAGATGTAATCAAGAAGATAAAAGAACTTAAAGAAAAAATTGATCGTCTTGAATATGAAGCGGAAAAATCCGGACAGGAAGCCGATTTGGAAAGGGTGGCCAAGATAAGATACGGTGAAATCCCTTCTTTAAAGAAAAAACTACAAACCGAAGAAAGGAAATTAGGTAATATCCAGAAAGAAAGACCGATCTTGAAAGAAACTGTTTCGGAAGAAGATATCGCCGAAGTTATTTCAAGATGGACGGGGATACCTACAAGAAAACTATTGGAAGAAGAAGCTAAAAAGTTGAAAAGGATGGAGAAGCTCATCTCCAAAAAGGTAATTGGACAGGATGAAGCCATAAAAGCTATATCCAACGCAATCAGAAGATCAAGAGCCGGTGTCGCCGAAGAAGGAAAACCTTTGGGATCTTTCCTTTTCTTAGGTCCGACCGGAGTAGGTAAGACTGAAACAGCTCGTGTTTTGACCGAATTTCTTTTTGATGATAAGGATGCGATGATTAGGCTTGATATGAGTGAATATATGGAAAAACATTCGGTTTCCAAAATGATCGGAGCTCCTCCTGGATATGTCGGTCATGATGAATCCGGACAACTTACCGAACAAATAAGAAGAAAACCTTATAGTGTTGTCTTAATTGATGAAATTGAAAAAGCTCACAGGGAAGTTTTTAACATTCTTCTTCAGGTTTTTGAAGATGGTAGATTGACCGATACGAAGGGTAGGGAAGTCTCCTTCAAAAACGCGATAATTATAATGACTTCTAATGCCGGATCGGAATACATAACGGAAATGTCCGGATTGGGATTTTCCGCGAAAGAAAGACAAGAGCAAAGAAGGGATATGATAAAGGAAAATGTAATGGAAGAATTGAAAAAGCAATTCAGACCGGAATTCTTAAATCGTATAGACGAAATAGTTATCTTCAATCACTTGGAGATGGAGCAAGTCAAAGAGATTGTCGGATTGGAACTCGATAAGGTTTCGATAAGAATATTTAAAAACAACGGAGTGAAAGTTGAATTCAAAAGATCCGTTCGTGATTACCTGGCCCAAAAAGGATTTGACCGTGATATGGGAGCTAGGCCTTTAAAAAGAATTATTCAAAAAGAAATCCTGAACAACCTCGCTCTTCAACTTATTTCCGGAAAAGTATCATCCGGTGAAAAAATAACCGTAAGAATAAGGGATAATAAGTTGGATTTTGTAACTCCGAAGGACTTGAGAAAGAAAACTAAAAACGAAGCACTGGTAAAGTAAATTTCACCGACAGACCTCTACCCGGAAAAAACTCAAAAAAACAACTCTCCAAATAACTCTCTCTAAACAACAACCCCCGACGGCAACCCTTCTTGGTGAAGGTGTAAATTCTCTTGGCAACAAATTATAATAATAGGTTCTGTTGTAATAGGCTTGTAACAGGTTGAACCTATCACACTTTCAATTTGAACTTAATTTTGACTTGTAATAGGTTCAACCTATTTTGTTCGTAGGGTGGCATCAACCTGTTTTTTGAGAGTGGTTTTTTTCGGGAGAATTAATTTATTTTCTTGATTTAAGTTGGATTTTATGAAAGAATTAGAAAGATTGTTACATATAATTTATGGCTGATTTTAGTAAAACAATAGACCAATTAATGAAAAAAGAAGGTGAAATGAGAGGAGAAATTCTTCTCAGTCATCTTCAATTCGTAGAAAGAAAAGAGGGCGCGGATGCCGTCGAAAGAATCAACAGAACTTTTCAGGAATTGGGTCACGAAGTCGATTTTTCTAAAATTAAAGCGATGGGATGGGTAAAAGTTTCTACGGGAACGGCAATTGCTATTTTCGGTAAAGAGCTTTTTGACTGGAAAGATGAAGATATAGTAAAAATGGGAACACTCACCCCTAAAATAATTACGATAAATAAGTTCTTTCTTCGTCATCTGGTATCGGTTGATTCTCTCTTGGAAAAAGCGGGAAATTATTGGGAAAAAGCTTGCAGAGTGGGGACGATGGAAGGAAAAAAATATAAAAACGGAAAAGTGGTTTTACAACTGAAAGATTACGATTTTCATCCTGTTGATTGCCTTTTTATTTCGGGATATATAAAGACTATTTTTGATTTATGCACGGAAAAAGAAGTCGAAGTAATTGAAGAAAAGTGCATTCATAAAGGAGATAATTATCACCAATTCGCGCTTAAAGAAAAATAATATATGAAAAAAAAGTACATAATCGGAATAATTTTAGCAGTTGTTGTTTTGTCTTTTTTTCTTTTTAAAGGAAATAATGATGAAAGGGAATTGATAACGGTAAATGAAAGAGAGTTGGTGAAAGAGGTTTTTGAAAGTGGAGCGGTCAAATCGGGTGATAATTTTAATCTATCTTTTCAGTCAGGAGGAACCGTAGAGGATATTACGGTTTCCGAAGGTCAATTGATTGAAAGAGGTCAACTGTTGGCATCTTTGGATAAGCAGGATCTTCTTATAAGAAGAAGGCAAGCACTTCAGAAAATAGAAATGGCTCAAGCGGAATTGTCTTTAGTAAGGGAAGGGGGGCGTGATGAAGAAATTACCGCCCTGGAAAACAGACTCCTTGAAGCGGAAGAAGCTTTAAGTCTAGCGCAAAGATCTCTACAAGAAGCTAATGAAAAAAGAGACACGGAACTTAATAATGTCTATTCCAAAGTTCCGTCATCGGTGAATCGTTCCTATCTTTTGGCTAAAGAATTAAAAGACTCCTATAAGAATCTTCGTGATCAATATTTCGTCGGGTTTTATCTTCAAGACACCTATAAAGCAAGGTCCGCGATAAATAGAATCGAAAGAAGTTATGAAGATCTAAGAAATCTTTCAAGAGATTTAACGGTTTCTTCGGACAGGGAAAAAATTGACCAAGCGCTTATCCAGGCAGAGAAAACCTTTTCAATAATAGAGGAAGCCATCGAAGAGATTATCGACATATCCGAATCCGACTTCTATGAACGAAGATTTTCCGATGTAAGCCGGAACTTCCTGTGGTCCACGAAAAAAGAAGCTTCCGATATGCTTTCTGCGATTGTTACTATTCGTGGAGAAATAAAATCCGCGAGAGAGGCTCTCAGAGGCTCGGTTACTCAGGCCGAAAGTTCGCTGTCCGCTGCCAGAGCCAGAAGGAATGAAATCAAAGATAATCTTGAACAGATAAAACTTGGCGGCCGTGATGCTCAAGTAAGAGCGGCCGAAGCAGCTTTCGAAGCAGCCAACGAAGATTTAAGACTTTTGGATCGCCAAATCGAAAGGGCGGATATAAAATCACCCGTTTCCGGAAGAGTGGTAACCGTACACTCAAAGCCGGGGGAAGAAGTTGCTCCCGGAACTCCGGTGGTAACGGTGCTTAGTGAAGGAGACTTCCACGTGGAAGTGGATATTTATGAAGGAGATATCCCGGTTATCGAATTGGGCAATAAAGCGACCATTGAATTCGTTCCCTTTCCACGTCAATCTTTCACCGGAGAAGTTATTTCCATAAATGAAACCGGGAAAGTTATAAACGGAGTGGTTTACTTCGAAGTAAGTATCGGAATAGATAATCCTCCGGAAAGATTAATGACGGAAATGACGGCGGATGTGAATATAGAAGTTGAAAGAAAAAAAACAATTTCGCTACCGCGTGAAGCGATCCGCAGAGACGGGATAGAAAGATACGTGAAAGTTTTGGATAACGGAGAAGAGAAAAGGATTGATGTAGAAATCGGAATAACGGATTCGTACGGATTTATGGAGATACTTTCCGGACTATCCGAAGGCGATCAGGTTTTGGTTGACTAATCTATGAAAACACCACAAATAAAACTGGAGAACGTTTGGAAGGTTTATCAAACGGGAGAAATAGAGCTGGAAGTCTTGAAGGGTATAAATTTGGAAATTGAAGAGGGTAGTTTCGTAATTCTTCTTGGTCCTTCCGGATCGGGAAAATCAACCCTCTTGAATGTGATGAGTTGTTTGGATACTCCCACCAAAGGTCATGTCTATCTTGATGGAGAGGATGTTTCTCTTTTGTCCGAGGACGAATTAGCAACAACAAGAGGAAGAAAAATTGGATTCGTCTTTCAGCAATTCAATTTACTTCATCACCTTTCCGCCCTTGAAAATGTAGCCTTACCGGCTGTTTTTCAGAGTGTCTCCGAAGAGGAAAGAATAAAACGATCTTCCGATCTTCTTGATGCGGTTGGGTTGTCAGAAAGAAAAGACCATACTCCGGCAAAGTTATCGGGAGGAGAAAAACAAAGAGTCGCAATTGCAAGAAGTCTGATAAATGATCCCGAAATAGTTGTCGCTGATGAACCGACCGGAGAAGTGGACACCAAGACGGGAAGCAAGATAATGAGTATTTTTACGGACCTTCAAAAACAAGGAAAAACGATAATAATAGTTACCCACGATTTGAGCTTAACGGAGTATGCGGATAGAGTTATAAAAATAAAAGACGGTGTACTGGAAGATGAGTAAAGAATATTTTAGATTAGCGGTAAGAAACATAAAAAAACGAGCCCTCCGTAGCTGGCTTACCATTTTGGGTATAGTTGTGGGATCATTTTTAGTGGTCTCTTTAATATCTCTTTCCGAAGGATTAAATAAGGCGGTTATGGCCGAACTGCAGGCCGTCGGAACCAATATCGTTATGGTTTTACCGGGAGACGGAATGGATATCACTGCCATGTTCGGAGGACAGGAACTAAAAAATACGGAGATGGAAGCGATAAGAAGATCTCGGGGTGTCGAGGTGGCTTTGGAAATGCCCTTTACGATAGAAGAATTACGTTGGAGAGGAAGAACCGAAACAGCATTAATTATGGGATTGGATCTACAAGACGGGTATTCCGTTTTACGTGATGATATGGGATGGGATGTAAGGGAGGGTGAATTTGCACGTGCCGGAAGAAGAGAGGTTCTTGCCGGAAACTTGGTTCCCAGAGATGTATTTCCGGGATTGGAACCGGGTGATGAAATAATTGTTTCGGGAAGAAGATTGACGGTTTCCGGAATTTTAAGGTCTTTGGGAAATAGGGAAGATGATAAGTCGATTATTTTTGATTTACCGGATTATCGTAATATTACCGGGACCACCGAAGGAACGCCTGTTGCCGTGGTTAGGATAGAGGACGGCTACGATATAGATTTGGCTATTTCCAATATAGAGAGATCCTTGGAAGAAACTATGGTAAGAAGAAGGGGGGATGACGGGGCCTCCTTTTCCGTAATCTCATCCGAGGCTATGATCGAGATGGTCGAAAATATTTTGGGAGTGATTCAAGCGGGAATAGTGGCTTTTGCCAGCATTGCCATACTGGTCGGGGCAATCGGAATAATGAATACTATGTTTACCGCCGTTAGAGAAAGGACTAAAGAAATAGGAATTCTCAAAGCTGTCGGTGCCAAAAAAAAGCATATTAGTTCAATATTTCTGGTTGAATCAGGAATAATCGGTCTTTTGGGAGGTGCTATGGGTGTGATTACCGGATTGGCTGCTGCTCGATTCGGAGAATTTATCCTTGCTTCAAATCCGAACCTGCTCATATCGATAGAAGCACAGGCTCCTTTTTACCTTATATTTCTGACTTTATTTTTTTCTTTTCTTTTGGGTTGTCTTTCTGGATTTCTACCCGCGAAAAAAGCATCTCAACTTAATCCGGTGGACGCTTTGATGTATGAATAAAATAAACTTCGGAATCATTGATGATCGGTGATTATTTTTCGATAGCCGTAAGAAATATAAAAAACAGAGCTCTTCGTAGTTGGCTCACCGTTCTCGGAGTTGTTCTCGGAGTTTTTTTAATAGTTTCTCTTTTGACCTTTTCTCAGGCAATTCCCAGAGCCGTCCAAGATATGCTTCGCCAGATTGGCGGAGATATCATAATCGTAATGCCCGGAGAGGGGATTGATATAACTACTTATATCGGAATGGCAGCTGGATTGGAATTGGGGGATGAAGAATTCCGAGCGGTGGAAAGAACAAGAGGAATTGATGTTGCTTTGGAAATGCCTTTTCAGGCTTCGACCGTTCGATGGGAAGATGAAGCCAAGTCGGTTCTTATCTGGGGAATGGATTTTCAAAAGGGAATAGAAGTCATAAGA
>PWPS01000027.1 GCA_003557065.1 Candidatus Nealsoniibacteriota bacterium
AAAGGAATATGTTATAAAAACGGTTATGGAAGGGATTAATGACATCCGTGAAAAACTGTCTAAAACGAAGGCATCTGTCAGATTAGTTGGGTTATCAGGTGTAGGCAAAACTCGATTAGCTCAGGCACTTTTTGATGAAAGAATAGGTGAAAGTGCACTGCTTTCTATCGTTTGTATTATAACGAAAGCAATGAGTGCAAAAATCGCCTTCCACGTACTGTCCAGCAGGATGACTACAAAAAATATAGCTCCGGCAACAAATGGACCGATATAAGGTATAAAATTAAAAAGTCCGGCCATCAAGGCAAAAAGAAAAGCATATTCTACATTGAAAAGATAAAATGCTATATATGATGTTATCCCGACGAATATACAAGCCAATATTCTCACAAAAAACCAGTTTGTGACTTGCCTTTTTGCTCTTCTCCACACAACAAGGGCTTGATTTTTCTCCTTTTCGGGAAAAATTAATCTTATTACCTTCTCTATTCCATCTTCTTCCAAAGAAAGAAATATTGCCATTGTAAGAACAAAAAGAGTCGTAAACACCCCACCGAAAATAATCGCTAAAACGTTAAAAACATTTGCCGCAATCATTTCAGTTGATTCGTATAAAGAATCCAGAAATCCTTCGACACTCTCGAAGGCCTGCATTCCTATTCCTTCAAGAACGGGAGATACCTTATCAAAATATTCCGGAATCAATCTTGAAAACTCTCTCATCTCCATAGAAAAAGCTGGAACCGCCAAATAGATGAAGAAACTCAACAATCCGAAAATTAAGAAATAAATAAGCAAAACCGCTATGGTCCTGGGTAAGCCGAACTTTTTTAGAAAATCAATTCCCGGGGAGAAAAGAATAGAAATAATCAGAGCAAAAACAAAAAGGACCATGATTTCCGAAATCTGGTAAAGAAGATAAAAGAAAACCACGGTCATGGCAACTTTGAGAATGGAGCCCCATGATATATCCAACACTCCCTGCTTCATATTTTTTATATTATTTAATAAAAGTTAAAAATTTTTACTAAGAAGATCTTCAAACTTTCTTTCTTCTTCGAATGGGCCGATCATCGCCAAATTAAGCTTCTCCGGAACAAATAGATCCTTTCCCACTCTCAATATATCATCGGAAGTTACCGAATCCACTCTTTTGAAAAGTTCCATCGGTGTAAGTGTGGATCTTTCAAGTAGAGTCTGCTCACCGTAATAGAAGGCCAGAGAGTCTGAAGATTCAAGCTTTAAAGCTATTTTTCCCTTGATATAATCCTTCGCTTTCTGCAATTCATCTTCACCCGGACTTTCTTTTCTCAGC
The DNA here is from genome assembly GCA_003557065.1 of Candidatus Nealsoniibacteriota bacterium. Lineage (GTDB taxonomy): Bacteria > Patescibacteriota > Minisyncoccia > Minisyncoccales > PWPS01 > PWPS01. Next base: position 1,316 of record PWPS01000027.1, read on the forward strand.
TTTTTGAATTCATCTAGAATAGCTAAAATTCCCTTTTCCACATTTTTCGTATCAAGTCCGGATGCGGATACCAGATAACCAGTATCCGGATTACTTGAAGCCGCTGCTTGTATGTAATAAGCCAACCCAAGCTCTTCCCGAACTCTTACAAAAAGTCTGGAGCTCATCATTCCTCCCAAAAGTGTAGCCAGAACTTCTAAAACATACCTATCGGGATGATCGTTATGGTAACCTCTCACACCAAGACACATATGTGCTTGATCCGTATCTCTCTTCAAGATGTTCACTTTCGGGCTATCTTGATCTTCAAAAACTTCCGGACTTTTCCTCGGTTTCTTCGTTCCTATCCCGCTAAAGAAGTCTTTTGCCTTTTCAAAGTCCTTTTTGTGATCAATCGCTCCGGCTAGAACAATCACGGTATTTTTGGCCGAATATTGAGTAGACATATACTCCACCAGATCCTCTCTGGTGATTGCCCCCACGCTTTCTTTCGTGCCCGCAACATCCCATCCTGCAGGCTGGTCACCATACAGCAATCTTTGCCAAAGAACCTGAGTATAAACCATGGGATTGTCATACATCATATTAATCTCTTCGGAAATCACCCCCTTCTCTTTACCAACTTCCTTTTCGGGTATGGTGGAATCAAGATATATATCGGAGACCCACTCCAAAGCCAGATCAAATTTTTCCATGTCCACTTTTGCGTAATATCCGGTATAATCCTCGGAAGTAAAAGCATTATAGGAACCACCTACCTTATCCAATGTCTCTGCAACACTTAACGGTGTCGGTCTCTTTCGGGTTCCTTTAAAAAGCATATGCTCCAAAAAATGAGATATCCCCATTTTTTCTTTTTCTTCATTTTTTGATCCCGTTTTCACCAAAACCAGAACCACAGATGCTCTGGTCCCTTTTTTGGGAACCGTCACGATTCTTAGTCCGTTATCCAGCTCTCTTTGTTTGTAATCTTGCATGTCAATCGAATTATAATTAAAACTTACTTAATAAGTGTAGCAAATTGTGTGACAAAGTTAAACATCACGACCGTCCGAAACCTCGAATGGTTGAAACGACGAATACGGGCCTGAATCGTTTTCCCGGAAGGAAATTAAATCACCTCTTAATTCGATATACCTTCGAGTCTTATCGTTCTTATTTTTGAAAAGCCGAAAACGATTAACTATAATTGACTAATGGAATTCCTAATAAACAATCGGTGGGCTATAAATCAAATAATCGTTTTTATTTCGTTCCTGAGCATAATTTTGGCCACGGGCATTCTTTTTAATCACTTAATGAAGAAAGTCACGCGAAAAGATGTTCTTTTTTTGCTGATCGGATTACTTATAGCTTTTATTCTGCGATACGTTTACGGAATCTTTGGGCCCGTTCACCCGGAAGATCATCACGTCGAAGTTATAATGAATTTGATTAGAAATCTGGAATACGGATCCTTTTTTCGCGTTCCTTACGTTTATGGAGGAGAATCCGCCATATCCGGTGGTCTTTTTGAGTTGTTTTATCATAACATCCTTTCTCTCTTCTCTGATTTTCACATATACCAGGTTTATTACATAAGCCTCCTATTGCATCTGATCTGCAGTCTTTTCATCTTTCTTCTTGCTCTTAATCTGTTTAAAAATAAAAATATTGCGTATATCTCTTTTGCAATATCGATATTTCTGCCGATCCTTATAAGATTCAGCGCTACAGAGATAAAATTCATAATGGACAGCTTCACAATTATTCTTTTTATAAATTTCTTTTTCTATGTTTTTAAGGACAAAAACATAAACAAGCGCAATTACCTTCTTTTATCTTTGCTTTTCATAGCGAATTTGGTGGGAAGAAAAGAATACATGGTTCTCTTTCCTGTGGCAATAATCATCCTGATCACCATCTTTTTGATGCAAAGAAGAAAAGAATTAAAAATCAATATTAATTCGCTTCTACCTTTTATGGTTTTAATTGCATTAACGACCTCTTTCTATATCATGTCATATGCATTAGTGGAAGGCAGTTCCGTAATTGGAAATCACTACATTGAGGGGAGGAGCTGGGAAACCGAAAGCTGGTTAATTCGAAATTTTTTCCTTTTCCACGATGGAAACTCCATCACTTTCGCCAATTTTATGAAGTCTTTCTTTACTCCTTGGTATTTTTTGATTGCTTTTATATTTACTCCGGTAATTCTAATTTTAAGCAAAAAATGGACTCTTCTTTCCGCTCTGTTGATCGGTTTCTCATTTGCAATCTTTTTAAAAGATTTGGAGCTATCAAACAGCATAAGGAAACTACTACCTCTCATCTTTCTTTCGGTACCCCTAATCGGATATTCTTTTTACACCCTACTTGAATCCCTTAAAATCAATAAAAAAATAATCACGCCTATCGCAATAATAATAATATCTTTCTCCATCTTCCAAAATTTGACTTTTTTGGAGATTGAAACATCCAGAAAGATCGAACAAGATTTTTTACTCTATCATCTTGAAAATACCATTCCGGAGGGAAGTTTAATATTGACTATTCATGAAAAAAAATATGAACATTCAATATTTCCCCAAAAAGAAAATAAATATAAATATCAACAGCACGGATTTGAGTTCTACAGCTATCTTTTATCGAAACACGAAATCGACGTTATGGATATATACAGAGAGTACGATCCGGAGATAATCAAAAATTATGAAGGAGTTTTTTACTACAGAAGTCTTTACTCCTATCATGAAGAGGATCTTTTCTTAGCTCAAGAAAAATACCTGAATAACCCCGAAGGTAAAAGTGGTCCGGAAGTCACAAAAAACTTTGAAAATAACCACATCCTGGTCCCCATAGCGGAAAAGAATATATGGAATTATGACTTTCACAACAGAACTACGGATGAAATAACCAGGGGAGTAAATTATTCCATAAAATCAAAGGGAGGCCTTGAGATCGGTCTTTATCTTGTAAAAGATTTCTAAAATGAAAAAAATATCGATAATAATACCGGCCTTTAATGAAGAATCAAGAATAGAAAAAACGCTTGATAGCATCCCTGAAAAGATGGGGGAATTTCATTTGGAAATCATAATAGTTGACGATGGATCAACGGATAAAACGGTAGAAATAATTAAAAAACATTATTCAAATAAAAAAAACTTAAAAATACTTTCCCATCCAAAGAATAAAGGTAAGGGCGGAGCTATAAAAACGGGGATGCTTTACTCAACCTCCGATTTCGCATTGTATATGGATGCCGATAACGCTACGACAATAGATCACTTAAAAAAATTCCTAAAGAAAATGGAGGAAAGCGACATAGTGATCGGGTCGCGAGTACTGGAAGAAAGTAAAATAGTTCGCCAACAGCCTTTTTATAAGAGATTTCTTGGAAAATCAGGTAATTTCTTAATAAGAAAGATTTTAAGACTCAGCATATACGACACGCAATGCGGTTTTAAGCTTTTTAATCGCAATGCCATTGATTTGATATTTCCGGAATGCTCATGCATGGGGTGGGGAATAGATTTCGAGATACTGAAAATAGCCGAATCAAAAAACTTAAGAGTTTCGGAAGTCCCGGTTGTATGGGAGGACGACCCGGATTCGAAAGTAACTTTTAAAGGATATATAAAGACCGTATTGGAGTTAATTAAAGTAAAAATAAAAAACCTCCGCTAGTAGGAGGTTTCTTATGAGGTCAAATTTTAACTGACAAAGTCCCCGTTGTTCATGAATTCTTTGATCTTCTTGCCGAGATTTTCAATTTCAACCCTCATTTGATTCATCGTATCACGTTCTCGCACGGTAACGGTATTATCCTCAATCGTATCAAAATCGATTGTAATACAAAAGGGAGTTCCTACCTCATCCTGTCTCCTATATCTCTTTCCTATCGACCCGGTCTCATCATAAACAGCATCAAATTCTTTTTTTATTTCTGAGAAAACTTCTTTCGCCTTATCGACTAACTCTTTTTTATTTTTCAAAAGTGGAAAGACCGCTACTTTGGTTGGAGCAAGTCTCCTATCAATTTTCAGCACGGTTTCTTTTCTATCCGAAGATTCATCTCTTCCATCATCTAAACGAGTATAGGAATCGACAAGAAAGGCCAGCAACGACCTTTCTACTCCCACGGATGTTTCAATAACCCAAGGAAACTCACCTTCTATACTGAAGTCCTCTCCACTGTGATCGGAGTGCGTTTTCAAGTCCCAGTCGCCCCTATTGTGAATTCCTTCGATTTCACCCCACCCGAAGGGGAAAAGATATTCTATGTCAACTTGCCTCTTGGCATAATGAGCTCTTTCTTCTTCTCCAACCTCCACTTTTCTTAGTTTTTTCATATCAATTCCCAGACCTTCATACCACTTCAATCTTTTATCAAGCCAAAACTCGAAAAAATTGTCAGCATCTTCCTTTTTGCAAAACCACTGCATTTCCATTTGTTCAAATTCTCTCATTCGGAAAATGAAATTACCGGGAGTTATCTCATTTCTGAAAGATTTCCCGATTTGAGCAATTCCAAAAGGAAGATCGGCTCTCATCGAGTTCATTACATTCTTAAAATTAACGAAAATACCTTGGCAAGTCTCCGCTCTTAAGTAGGTTACGGCAGCATCATCTTCAACCGGGCCGATAAAAGTTTTCATCATTAAATTGAATTCTCTGGGGGGTGTCAGCTCTCCTTTACATTCGGGGCATTTTTGATCATTTTCCAGATCTTTAAATCTTTTGTGACATTTTTTACACTCACTGAGCTTATCCGCAAATCCTTTGGATAAATGACCCGAAGCCTCCCACGTCTTCGGATTCATGATTATACTGGCATCGAGACCGAAGACATCGTCTCTATTTCTTGTCATTTCATTCCACCACTCCTCTTTCAAATTTTTTTTCAATAAAACCCCACGTGGACCAAAATCATAAGAAGAACTGAAACCTCCATAAATTAACGATGATGGATATACAAAACCTTTTCTTTTGGTCAGTGAAATTATCTCTTTTATTGATTTTTCCATAATTTTTTAGTTATCTTCATCTTCTTCGGTTTCGTCTTCAAACTCTATCTCTCTACGCGAATCTCCATCTTCCATCTCAAAAGTTTTCAATAGATCGGAAACCGTTAAAGAATCTGAATCGATTTCAGTCTTTCTGCCAATCCACTCATCAACTCCCGTTAATCGGGATTCGAAAACAAGTTCCCTCTCCGAGTCCGAAGACATCGGTATTATCTCCACTTGAAAATATGCTTTCGGGGCCTCACGGGTAAAGCCCGCCCCTCTTTCAACTGTGCCCACCTTCCAGGTAACTTCTCCCGTATTGGAGTCATACTTCAGATCACCATCAACCAACATCTCTCCGGTCAGAGAAGCATCTTCCGGAATCTTAGCTGAAATCTCCACATCCTCCAGATTATTATTTTTATTTTCTATTTTCCAAGAAACCGTAAATGTGGTCGGGCTATTTATCCTTAAGGGCAAAGGTCCGGTTGACTCCAAGGGATCATCCTTTCCCGCGAACCGTTGAATCAAATCCGTTTTGGATTCGACTTTGGTTCTTACTTCTTCTCTAACTTGTCCTAAATTGACCAATACTCTTATTTCCGGATTGTAAGGTAGATCTTCTTTAACCTTAGCCCAAAAAGATATCTTTTGTTCTTCATCGGGTCTTAGTCTTCTAAGATCACTAAAAGAGGAATGACTCCAAATTATTGAGCCGGCCTCTCTTTGAAATCTTCCTCCCATGGGTTCCACCTCATTCATATCCAGTAATTCTTTATCAAGATCAACCGTTAAAAAGAGATTTTCAAGCACTTCATCTCCTATATTTTTAAAGTAAATTTCGTACAGTAGATCTTCTCCCGCCTTGGCTATATGATTGGTAGAGTCGTTTACCAAGATATCAACAAAAAGATTCGGTTGCGGAATCAATATCTCACCACTTATTTTTTTTAAGGTGATAAATCGATCATATTCCCAAACACCGAGCTCTGCACCGAAACCCTTAATATCCCCCGGATCTCCTTCCAGTTTTCCAAAAATCTCAACAACCCCACCCTCATTCGATCCCAACACCCCTCTTTCCCATTCATTTTCCTCCATTCCCCGAGGAGTA
>PWPS01000029.1 GCA_003557065.1 Candidatus Nealsoniibacteriota bacterium
AAAAAAAAAGTTTTGGTTTTTATATTCCTTTTGGGAGCGCTTTTCCTGCTAAGTGAATTTCTTACAGGAATTAATCCGGATGAAAGAATTATTGTAGCAGCCTGTCCAAGCTATCATCACAAACTTAGTCTTCTAGAAAAATCCGGAATAGAGGTGATCAGAGCAAGTTCAAGCGGGGAAAGTATTTCGCTTGTTGATAAGGATAGGGCGGATTTTGCCATTGCCGGAAGAGCGTTAAAAGTTGGAGAGCCCAACCTTTCGCACTTAAAGATAGGAGCGGGATATTCTTTTGTAGGAACGGAAGAGTTGGTAATTTATGAGAGCTTTATGGGGGAAATTCAATTTTATACTGATTTGAGTAAAGAAAATTTATTGAATGATTTTCCCTTAATCAAAGAAATAGAAGAAGTTGATGATATATATGATTATCTTGATAAAGGAATCGGTATAACTTCCTATGATAATACGGATTATTCCAGGGCGGAGGTGGTTCACCTGATCAATCGAGCCGGTCGGAGAGTTGAAATGAGCAGGACGCCGGTTCTTTACTACTTAAATAAAAATCCGGATAAAATAGTATCCATCTTAAGGTGATTTAATTTTATAAATTCGGTTTACTATTCCGGAATATGTGATTAAATTATATTAATATGAATGAAGATAAAGCGATATCCATTCTTGTTTTCATTGTAAAGTTGGCGGTTCTGGCTATCCTTGTTTTTGTTACTTATGAATTGATCAGTAGTTATTCCGAAATTCCCGGAATCACTCCCTATGTGGATAGAGTCGGAAAAGACATTCAAGAAAATGGGATGGATAAAGAAAATGACACGGAGATTACCTATGATAATGATCGAGATTTTTCTACGGTAATTTACAAGGAGAAAGATTTCGAAATCCAAATTCAAGGAACGGTTGAATTATGTTCCATTAATAAATTTGATCTGGGAGCGTGCTTAGTTTACTTTAAAGAAAGTCATTCAATTTCAATTTTTGACCTTTTAACGGGAGAGATCATCGATATACTCTCTACGGAAGAGTTTGATCATGTCTCCGAGGTGGTCGATTTAAGATGGGAAAATAGCACTCTGGAAATCTATTATTATTCGAAGGGAGAAAAGCTTAAGAGTGAACTGGATTTTTAAGCTCGCTTAAATCTTTTTCTAGTGAAGTTTTTAGATTTGAATCTTCTTTTTTCTCCATTTCCTGAATGAAATTAAGGAGGATTTTGCTCGAATCAAAAATTTCGGATAACTCTTTTTCTGAAATCTGAAAAACATCATCCGATTTTGTTATTTTTTCCAAATCATTAATGAATTGATTCGAATCGATTGAGAGAACCCAAGAAGAAAAAGTTTTTGGAAAGCGTAAAAGGAGACGATTTATGAGATGAACTAAAGCGACGGGAAAATAGGGGCTGAAATTTTCTCCCTGCATTCTGTAGTGCGGAAAGAATATCTCAGGGTAATTTCTAATTAGGGGATATTCTTTTTCCGGATAGATGGAAAAATAACCCGGTTTTCTTTCAAAAAATATGGGATGAAATAATAACTTTTGCTTTTCAAGGTTTTTTTTAATCGGGGAAAGATCATTTACACTCACAAGGCAGTTGTAATTTTTATACTCAGCTATCTTCCTGACGGTTTTGTATATTTGTTCCGGAGCTTCATGAGGGAATCCTATTATGAAAAAGGTTGTTACTTCCATTCTATTTTCAACGGAAGCTCTTTTTATTATTTTGTCCGCATGATTTAAATCTAAATTTTTGCCGATTATTTTTTGACATTTTTTGTCTCCGGACTCAATTCCGATAAAAAGACTTTTACAGCCGGATGAGCTCATTAAGTCGATCGTCTCCGGACTTAAGCAATCTGCTCTTACTGAACATGACCAATTTATATCAACACTTTTTATCTTCTTACAGAAATCGATAATATCGCTTCTGTTAGTAAAAAAGTTGTCGTGAATTATCGTTATCGTGTCCGTCTCGGTTTCTTCTTTTATTTTCTTTATTTCGGAGACTAAATTTTTTACCGATTTCGGCCTGAATTTATTTTTCCAATATATCGAAGCCGAGCAGAAGCTGCAGCTGTAAGGACACCCCCTGCCTCCCTCTACCCGCACCTCTTTTTTAAATGATTTGTTATATCTCATCTTTGGAATCTCATCTCCGGATAAAAGCGGAGCTTGGGTATTTTCTATCACTTTGTCTTTTTCTCTTCTAGCTATGTTTTTTATCTTTCTCAAGTCCTGTGTGTCATTGAAATATTTTACCAAATCGGGGATGATCTTTTCTACTTCTCCACAACAGATAAAATCTATCCATGGAAAATTTTCCAATGTCTCTTTTGCGACAATGGAGGCTTGGGGACCTCCCAGGAAAATGGTTGTTTCAGGTGATTTATTTTTGATTTTTTCCGCCAAAACAATGATATTTACATAATTGTTAACCATTGCTGAGAAGCCGACATAATTGGGATTTTTCTCCAATATCAAATCTGAAAAATTTTCATATGTTATTTCGCTCGCTAGCTCTCCGAGATTCAATATTTCTGCTTTTACACCCTCCTTTTCAAATAAGTTCTGCAAAAGAAACAGGGAAGAGCTGTAACAAAGATAGGAATCTTTTTTATCTCGGTGGAGTAAAAAATCCACAAGTAGGATATTTTTTTTCATAAACCGGATGCAATAAGTTGTCGTTTCATGAATTCTATCATAAAATTTAAGAAAGCTGTTTGTTAACCAACCATAAAAAGATGATGAACCCCGAGTCATTCACTCCTTCTTTTAATGATCCGGAGAAAAAAGAGGAAAAAGAAAAAGGACCCGAAAAACCTCACTTTGATGCGGTTATCCTTTTTGGAGGTGGTTTGGAGAATCCGGATGAAGAATTTCCGGATCTCTCCAAAGAGGAAATAGATGGGTTTATTAAAGATTTTTCCGATGATTTTTCGGATAGAAAAAAAGCATGGATAAGGCGAGCGCGAGTTGTTCCGAACATAAGAACCAAGGTGAGGGCTTTGGGTTGCCTGGAGATTTTAAAAGAAGGGGATGTAGACGAGATTTTCATTACGGGAGGTAAAGTAAATCCTAGATTTCCGTCGGAAGCGGAATTAATGCGAGATTATATCGCGCAAAAGTATCAACAAGAATTAAAAGAAGAGATTGAAAAAGAAAACTTGACCGAAAAGCAGGCTATTGAGAAGATGAGCGAAATGATCGGTAAGCTAAAGATAGAAGATGGAGCAGTTAATACGATTGAAAATTTTGCCAATGTGATAAATATGATGGATCGAAATGAAAAAAGCTATGACAATATAGCCTTTCTCAGTAATAGTTTTCATATATCAAGATTGAATGAATTGGGAGAAAGATTCGGTTTGGAGGGAGAAGAGCTGGAGGCCGAAGAATGGGCGGCAAAAAGAAGCGAGGGTCATAGGAAGTTATTAAAAAGGGCCTGTGACCCGGATAACCCCGTTTATGAAGAGATGTTAAAGGGTGAAACAAGATGGTCAAGAGGATTGAAGGAGATGCCTCTTTATTTTTTACCTCAAGCTGTTGCGGTAAACGAAGAGAGATTGCAACGAATATATCAAACTCACAAAGATGAAATAGATGAATCTTTAAGAAAACACGGATTGGATTGGGAGGAGTTTTTGGAGTTGCCCGAGGAGGAGAGGTTGAAGTTAAGAGAGCTACCCCCCGAAGAATGGACGGAGGAGTAGTTTAATTTATACTTTCAATGATTCGATCAACAATTCTTTTACGATTCATATTGTCGTCATAGAGAAAGAATTTTTCTTTTAGCTTTTCTCTTTTTTCTTCCCACTCGTCTTCAGTTTCAATTCTTTTTATTTCTCTTATGGTTTCTGCAGGAGTTTTTGTTACCGGACCGAAAAGATCATCCGGAATTTCTATATATGTGCCCGTTGTTTTCAGGTGTTTTTCTTGATCGAATTGATAAAATATAGCTGGTTTGTTCAGATATAAGAAGTCCCATGCCACACTCGAGTAATCGGTTATTAGAATATCTGCTCCGATTAACTCTTTTTGAACATCCGCCGCATTTGAAAGAAGTTTTATTTGTGATGAGGTGGAAACGTTAACCACTTTTTCCATAAACGGATTTATAGCTTGATGGAAAAAACAATTTAATTCTATATCTTCTCTTTCCAGATAATCAATCAGCTCCTTATCCGCTAGGAGTCCGTAAATTTTTTGGTAATATTCTCCTTTCTTAAAGTCTTCTATCTCTTTTGTCGATAAGTCGGAGTAATCTTTTTCAAAAGTTTTTCTATATTCCGGGCACCATGTGGGCATATAGAATATCCGACTCGTTTTTTCTCTTTTTTTGTTTTTATATTTATCAAGGATATCGTATCGGGGAAGACCGGTAAGGCAGATCTTGTCTTCTTCCAACCCCCATTGATTTACCTTTATATCTTTTTCAAAATTTGAGACGGCAACGGAAAGGTTATAGTTAAGATGCACTTTTGCGTGTTCTTTTATTTTTACTTTCAACCCCTCTATTCCGTGAGAGATAAAAACTTTAAAAGAATCTTTATATTTTTCTATGGGATATTCCGAAACGTCTTTGGGTAATGTATGAGTAACGACTAAAACATCGGCGATGAGAGTGTATATGTTTCCCTTTATGCCATTTCTATAAAGGAAAGGGCCACCCTTTCTTGCCTTAAAGGCGTCCGGACAATCTTTGTTTATTATCCAGTAGATATCGATTTCGGGGTGATTTTCCAAGACATACCTGTAAAAGGCAACGCCGTTATCGGTATATTTTTTCCCTTGTGAGGCGCCCACAATCCAAATTTGGTTTTTTTTAAAAAACTTCCAAACGGGGAACAAGATAAGGGCTATGGTTTTTTTAAGTTGAATATTAATTTTTTTCATATATTAATTCCAATAATTTTTCAGCAGCTCTTTTCGCACCCTTTTTATCCACTATTTTTTTCTGCGCCGACTTCATGGATTTTACCCTTTCTTCCGATTGCAGTTTCTTAATTTTTTCGGCTATTTTCTCCGGTCTATTCGGCTCGACGAATTAAAGAGCTCCCAACTCGGAAAGAACCTTCGCTTTGAATATTTGTTCGTTGAAAAGAACATCCAGTGGTATTGCAACAGTAGGCTTTCCGAAACTAATCGCCTCCATGACCGAATTGTATCCCGCACCGGTTACTATCACGTCAACTGCCCTAAGGTACAGGTATATTTCATCATAGACTCCGGAAACTATCTTCATCCTTTCATCTTCTTTGATAATCGATTTTAATTCATCATCCGGATTAGGATAAAGAAGAAGTATTTGGTCGCCTTTAACGCTTTTTAATCCCGTTATCATTTTTCTTACCAAATGTTTTGCCGTTTCTCCCTTTCCGACACTTATCAAAATTATGAATTTATCAGTATCAAGCCCCAGCTTCTCTCTTGCCTTTGCAGAAGTAGTCTCTTCAACCTCCTTCTTTCCTTCGAATCTGGTAAAACCACCGGCACAATAACTGTTTTTGATGTAGGGAAAATTAATTTTTTCAAGAAAGCTTTTCGGATAAGGAGAAAGGACAAGATCGGTATTACTCCAAGCTAGACGCCAACGTAGGTCATCGGTATCAAGGGTTTCATACATGACTACGGTTTTATAACCTAATATCTTTGAAAATATTGCCACCTCCGCTGCATTGTCGACTACGACCAAGTCGGGTCTTTCTCTTTCAAGAACGGAAATGTAAGCGTGAAGATGCTCATTGTACCCCTTCGTATCATTTGCATCCTTTTCATAGTTTTGCACTATTATATCTTCTCCTTTGAATCTTATTCTACTTTTCGGGCGATGAATTTTTTCATGAGTAAAGTTTTTATTCGGTTTTTCAAAAGGCCAATCTTCAGGAGTTGCCACGGTGTATTTTCCCTCCGCCGGAAGGTTTGAAATTATGGGATAGACTCTGGCTACGTGACCATAACCACCCCAGCTGCAATAGAAGACTATGTTTGGTTTTTTCATATTATTTTCCTTTAGCTATTTTTTCTATTACTTCTTTAGGTCTTTTTTCCTTATAGTATTCGGAGTCGTAAAGTATTTTTTTTAAAAAGTTATGATCTCCAGGAGTCATCTCCCCGGTTAATTTTTTAATTTTTTCAGTCAGTCTTTCTCCTCTTTCCAAAAGGTTTTTAACTTCCTCTTCATCAAAAGATGGAGAGGAGTAAAAGATTAAAGTGTAATCGGGCCCGAAGACCTTTTCGAATATGAACTTTGTTCTGGGAGTATGATAATCCGAAGTGATAATTATCGCTTCGAGCTCTTTTTGTGGTAAAAAGTATTCTATCTTGGAAAAGTAAGCATTACCGATGGTATCCATCGATTTACTTTCCAGAAATATATTTTTTCCGTTGATTCCTTTTTGAATTAGGTAATCTCTCATTAATTGTGACTCCGTTGTTTCGGGAAGCTCTTTCTTAGGATAAAGAAAACTATATTTACCGCAAAGCAAAAAGCGATCGACATTCTCCTTCTCGGAAACTTCGATCGCTTTATCCAATCTTTTTTTCACTTGGTTCGGAAGCTCTCCATTTGTAGTTATTCCTCCGCCCAAGACGACAATCGTCATTTATTGAGATTGCTTTTTAGTTTTTTAAGTAATTCCTTTTTTGTAATTTTGTTTTTGTCGAACTCTATTTTTTCTTTCTTTGCCTTTTCTATCAGTTCCGCTTTTTTCATTTTTTCCATCTCTTCTTCCTCTTTCTTTTTTTCTCGTAGCTCTCTTCTATAGTCACCGGTTACGATTTTGTACAAAAACTCGAATCTTTCAGCTACCTTTCTCCAAGTGAACTTTTCTCCAATATCTTTTCTTGCAGCTTCTCCCATCTTTTTTCTTCTCTCATCATCGTTCAAAAGCTCATTACATTTTTTAGCTATATCCTTAGCGCTTCTGGCCTCGACAAAAAGACCATTTTTACCGTCTTTTACCAGTAGGGGAATTCCTCCTTTTTTAGTGGCTATTACCGGAGTTCTTGCTGCCATTGCCTCCAAAATGGTAAGGCCGAAAGCTTCCGCAACGACCGAAGGAGCAACAAAAAGATCAGCTC
>PWPS01000026.1 GCA_003557065.1 Candidatus Nealsoniibacteriota bacterium
CTCATGGAGCACCGACTGAAGAGAACGCACATCCACAATTTGATTGTAAAAAGAAGATAGCGGTTGTTCATAATGGAATAATCGAAAATTATAGAGAGATAAAGGAAAAATTAATTGAAGAGGGGCATGAGTTTTCTTCCGAAACGGACACGGAAGTAATAGCCCATTTGATTGAGAAATTCTTTGAGGGGAATTTGGAAAATGCGGTTAGAAAGGCGGTGAATTTAATAAAGGGAGCCTATGGTCTTGCTGCTTTTTGCACGGATGACAAAAACAAGATGGTGGCAGCCAGAATGTCTTCACCGGTAGTAGTTTCCGTCAATGATTCGGGAGGATTTATCGCTTCGGATCCGGCAGCGATTGTGGAACACTCTCAGAAGATGGTTTTTTTGGAAGATGGAGAAATTGCTGTTGTCACAAGGGACGATTTTTGGATTATGGATGCTGATGAGAATATTTTAGAAAAGAAGGAAGTTGAAATTGACTGGAACTTGGAAGAAGCGCAAAAATCCGGACATCCGCACTTTATGATCAAGGAAATGATCGAGCAACCCGATTCGATAAAAAATTCAATTAGAGGAAGAATATTGGAAGAGGAAGGAATGGCGAAGCTCGGTGGTCTGGAGAGGGTGGAAAGAAATCTTAAAAAGATTGAAAAGTTAACCATACTTGCTTGTGGAACTTCTTATTTTGCTTCATTGATAGGAAAATACTTGATAGAAGATTTGGCGGAATTGTCGGTAGAGGTGGATTTAGCTTCCGAATTCAGATACAGAAAAAGATCTTATTCCAAAAATGAGGCCTTTCTTTTTGTTTCTCAATCCGGAGAGACAGCCGACACTCTAAAGGCTTTGGATGAAGTAAAAAAAAGAGATGTCTTGACCATCGGCATAGTTAATGTGGTCGGGTCTTCAATTGCTAGAGAGACCGACGCGGGAATATATAATCACGCCGGTCCTGAAATAGGTGTTGCATCGACAAAAGCTTTCACTTCTCAGTTATCCATTTTGGCACTTTTGGCCGTTTATCTTGGAAGACAAAGAAATCTTTCCACGAAAGAAGGTCGGTCCGTATTGAGGGAGCTTGATCTTATCCCGCAAAAAGTGGAGAAAATATTGAAAAATAAGGAAAAAATTAAAGAACTTGCCGAAAAATATAAGAATGTTAGCCATTTTCTCTATGTAGGAAGAAAGTATAATTACCCGACAGCATTGGAAGGCGCCTTAAAGCTGAAAGAAATTTCCTATATTCATGCGGAGGGATATTCTGCTGCAGAGATGAAGCATGGCCCGATTGCCTTGATAGATGAAGATTTTCCTACCTTCGCGATTTGTCTCGATGATAGTGTAAAAGATAAAATGATTTCCAATGTCGAAGAAATAAGAGCCAGAAAGGGTCCGGTAATAATACTGGGAACGGAAGGAGATGAGGCCGTGGGTGAGTTTTGCGATGATCTTATATTTATTCCAAAAACAACAGAAAGACTTTCTCCGATTTTAACCGTTGTTCCCCTTCAATTGTTCTCTTATTATACAGCCATATTGAAAGGGTTCGATCCGGATAAGCCCAGAAACTTAAGTAAGGTCGTTACGGTTGAGTGATTCTTATAAATGATTTTCCATTTATGCTATAGTGATAGATAAGAATAATGCTGGAATCGGATCCAAAATTGATTGGATCACATAAGAGTTTAAAAGATAAATAAAGGCAATTTCATATGGTTAAACCGGACAAAAAAGAAGTAAAAATTGCTTACTTCAGCATGGAGATAGCCGTAGAAAACGATATCAAGAGTTACAGTGGTGGACTGGGAATTCTGGCCGGTGATACATTAAAAACGGCAGCCGATTTACGAATTCCGATGCTTGGAATCACTCTTTTGAACAATGAAGGTTATTTCAAGCAGGTAATTAACCAAAATGGAGAGCAGGAAGAGTTGCCGGATGAATATAATTTCTCCAAATTGAATAAACTCGATATTGAAACTTCGGTCCGAATAGATGATGATGAAGTTAAAGTTTGTGCTTGGGAGTATTTGATCGAGGGTCAAGACGGTTATGTCGTACCCGTTTATTTTTTGGATACCGATTTGGAAGAAAACAAGGATGAGTATCGTAAACTTACGGGAAGGCTTTATGGCGGAGATAATAGATACAGATTGATGCAAGAAATAATTTTGGGAAGGGGAGGAGTCAGAATTCTTTCCGCTTTGAAGTATGAAAATATAAGAAAATATCATTTGAATGAAGGGCATGCCGCCCTGGCGGGAGTTGAGCTTTTTCTCAAGGAGATGGAGACGGGTAAAGATGCGCAAAAAGCGACCGAAGAGGTAAGAAGGAAGTGTGTTTTCACCACTCATACTCCGGTGAAGGCCGGTCATGATGTTTTTCCGATGGATTTGGTTAATGAGCTTCAAATTGATTTTCCCGATGAGGTTTTATCCCGGTTTGGTGACGAGCTGAACATGAGTCATCTTATTCTTCACTTCAGCTATCACGTAAACGGTGTGGCTCTCAGTCATCAAAAAGTTTCCGAAGAGATGTTTCCCGGTCATAATATTGCGGCGATAACTAACGGAGTTCATTCCAAAACATGGACTTCTCCCGAATTTCAAGAACTTTTCGACCAAAATATCCCCAACTGGCGCAACTGTTCGCTTTCACTCAGAAACGCTTTTAATATTCCTTCGGAAGAAATTTGGAAAGCTCATCAAAAAGCAAAAAGGAGACTACTTCATTACATTGAAGAAAAAAAAGGGAAAAGGTTATCCGAAGAAGTTTTTACCATAGGATTCGCCAGGAGATTTACGGGATATAAAAGATCTACACTTCTTTTGCATGATATGGAGAGACTTTTAAGAATCCATAATGAAGTCGGTAAAATACAGATAATATATGCGGGAAAAGCTCATCCGGCGGATTCGAATGGGAAGGAAATGATTAAGCAGGTGAATGAAATAATAAAAGAAAATGAGGGCAAGATGGATATAGTCTTTCTTGAAGATTATGATATGGAACTGGCCAAGCTGCTCACTTCCGGTGTCGACATTTGGTTGAATACTCCACTTCCTCCGAATGAAGCTTCTGGTACAAGCGGAATGAAGGCGGCTCACAACGGTGTTCCGCATTTCAGCACGCTGGACGGATGGTGGTTGGAGGGTTATATCTATAAAAAAACGGGATGGGCGATAGGGGAAAAGCGTGATGGGTTGGAAGTTAAAGAATTAACGGAAAATGACGCCAACGATCTTTATTATCAACTGGAACATAAGATTCTTCCCCGTTATTATGAATTTCGTCACCGTTGGCTGGAAACGATGTGTTATACGATTGCGGTCAATGCATCATTCTTTAATTCGGAAAGAATGCTTAGACAATACGCCCAAGAGGCTTATCTTTAATCGATATGAATATTAAGGAATCAGCTTATGTTTTGATTGTCGCTTTGGTTTTAATCATAATCTTTGCTGTCGGGTTTACTTATTTGGCAAATCAGGAAAAGCATGTGGAGTTGGATGAAAGCATTATGATTTTAAGAAATGTTAACAGATTCGGTGAACAGATTCAGAAATTCTCTTTGGAAGATTCGGTAGGGGAAGCCACGGAAAGCATCAGGGATAACTTTTACTCTTATGTCGACGAAAGACTAATTGATTTATGGATTAAAAACCCCGGTTCGGCTCCGGGAGAATCAGTTTTGGAAGGGATTCCGGATGGAGTAAAATTAACCGACATTGTAGAGATGAGAGATATCTACAATATACATGGTGAAATTATAATGATAACGAATGAGGGGGTTGATTCAAAAAACAAACCATTTAATTTATTTATAGGCAAAGATCAAGGAAAGGTTGTAGCGTTTAACGATAGGAAAAAGGAATTTGAGAGATTCGGTTTTTCTATTCTTTTTTCCGGTTTATTTAAGAAAGGGGAAAGTTTTGAAGAGAAAGAAGACCATTTTTGGAGTTATTTTCCGGAAAAAGAAGAAAATCTTCTTTTGGTTTTACATTTCTCCGACGATTACTCCGAAAACTCAAATATGAATGACGCGTATATAACGGTAGGGGCCAGCACCGATCCGGAAGCTCTTGAGATGTGTGATGCGGGAAATCTTTCCCTCTTGAATCAAAGCGAATTTTTTTATCAAATAGAAAGAAAGGAAACATCCGATGCCTTTTTTCAAGTTAGGAGCTATATGAAAGAAGTAGGGGGAACTTGCTTGGCAATAGAGTCCTTAATAGAATCAACATATTCGGATGAGTATCAAGAAAAAGAATCAAGAGAATTTATTGAGTATTTGTTGAGTTCGGTTGTTAATTCGATTGAATTCAAATAATAATCGCGCTTAAAGAAGAGCGATAGAGGTTTTCCTCTATCGCTTTTAAGTGAATTATTTCAAATCCCCGTAAGAAACGGATCCGTCGTGCTTATCGCACTTCATCTTTCTTCTCTTTTTTCTATTTCCGCATTTACAGTACTTGCTTAAACCTCCCCGTTTTTTTTCTAGGCGGCTTTTTTGCCATTTTTTTCACCTCCTCTCATTTCTTTATAAGGGTTGGTGTGTTGTTTTGTCAAGTTATTAAAACTAAAATTAAAAAAGATGAAAAAAGTAGTAGTTATTTTGATATTGATTGCCGGTTTCCTTGTGACTTATTCTCTGGTCGATGACTTTTCTTTTGAAGAAAATTTGGATCAAGATTTGGATGAAGATGAGTGGGTTATTAAACCGACTCCGGAAGAGACACCGGATGAAGAGTCGGAAATACTTGGTGAAATGGCCATAATAATAGATGATTTGGGATACAGCAACTCTCTAAATGAAAAGCTTTTAAAAATTGAAGAGCCGATAACTTTAGCGATTCTCCCGTTTTTAGAGGGAACGGAAAGTGCATTGAATTATTTTAGAGGAGTTGATAATTTTGAAATAATTCTTCACATGCCACTTGAGCCGATAAGCGGTGATCAGGTAGAGGAAAATATGATAATGACAACTCACTCTCAAATAGAAATGAAAACCATTTTCAACTCCGCATTAGGGGAAATGGGAAGTGATGTTATTGGTATAAACAATCACAAAGGATCAAAATTTACTTCGGATGAAGAGAAAATGAGAAAATTTTTAGAGTTGGTTAAAGGTAACGATCTTTTTTTCGTAGACAGCTTTACCATAAATACTTCGGTCGGATATCCGTTAGCAAAAGAGATGGGCATACCTACGGCGAAGAGAGACATTTTTTTAGACTATGTTGATGATATCGAAGAGATAAGAGAGAGGTTGTATGAAGCAAGAGATGTGGCTATAAGTCGGGGATCGGTGGTTGTGATAGGGCATCACAAAGAAAACACAATTTCTGTATTGAAAGAGGAGTTGCCGAAAATGAAAGATATAAGATTCATAAAAGCTTCGGAGATAGTTTATTAATTTATTTTTCGGATAAATTCTGATTTTTCCAAGTTTTTTGATAGGGGGCGTTAAGTGTCGAATGGTAATTTACACAACAGTAAGCTGGATTAGTTAAAAGAGTATACTGACGTTTTTTTGCGTGCTATAATTGTTTTGTAGAGTTTAGAAACCGAGAGAGGCCCAGCCTCTCTTTTTAAAGAACAATTCACCAATATGACAAAAAAACAATTGGGTAGTTTCGATGATTTGGATTTTGATTCGATCGATTGTTATTGGGAAACCTACAAAAAACTTATCTTTAAAGACAGAAGATTTTTGACAATATTTGCTGTTGGGTTCTTTTTAATCTCTACTATCTACCTTATTCAAATCCAGCCCTCCGTATCGGGTGTACAACTTCTACCTCTTTTCATTTTATTTTTCTATTTTACTTACTTCAATTGGAGAGCTAAAAAAATATTTTTTGCCGATTTCACCAACAAGAACAACTTAATATACCAATCATCGGGAAGTCTTTCGGAAGTGGTGGGTAATCTTTTCAAAGTTGGTCATACGAAGACGATAAACAATGTCATTACGGGTCGCTTTGGAAATAAAAAGGCTAAATTTTTCCATTATAAATACTCTATCGGTCACGGAAGATATAGAAGAGATTTTCACTTCACGGTCCTGGAAGTTTTTTTTGATAAAATAAATTTTCCCCACATGCTTCTACAATCTAAAAAAAGAAGAAGCTTTTGGGGAGAGGGGCGCTATGGAAAAAGAGGGAGAAATGAAAGAAGTGTAGCGTTGGAAGATGAATTCAGTCAACATTATAATCTCTTTTTTCATGATGGCTACGGTGTCGAGGCAACCCAGATATTCAGTGAGGATTTTCTAAGATTTCTAAAAGAACAAAAGTCTTTTTTCAATATTGAACTTAAAGAAGACAGGCTTTATATCTATGACAGCACCACGGTCAGATCAAAGAGAGATTTCAAAGAGCTTTTCGGGGTAACGGGTAGGGTGATAAATAAAATAGCTCCGGTTTTAAAAAGGCTCGATAGGGATTTTGCCGCCTTGAATGAAGCTTACGGAAAAATGTAAAATAATTTAATTTGCAAAGAGGACAAACCTCCTTTGCATAACAATCATGGATCCGGAAAAAGAAGATAATTTTGATAATGATTCGGAAGATGCCGTTTTGGATAGTGATGAGATAAGAAAAAAGCTAAAAGAATTGGAAAAATGGCGACTATCTTCTGACGAAAAAGCTATTTTTAGAAATATTGAGTTTGATAATTTTAGAGAATCGGTTAATTTTATTAACGGAGTTGCTTCTTTTTGTGAAAAAACAAAATATTACCCGGATCTTATAACGATAAAGAAAAATAAGGTTAGGGTTAAGTTGACTACGAATGCGTTGAAGGGTTTATCAAAAAAGGATTTTGTTTTGGCACGGGAAATTGATTTGATAGCCGGATGGAAGGTTGAATTTCAAGAATGGATTAGTTCAACCAAAGTGATAGTGATTCTCCTCATCTTGTTTGCCCTTACTCTTTGGTGGCGTTATTTTACTTGAGAGGTAAAAAACATGGTAAAAATGATTTTTATCAGAAGTGGAAAGTTGGATATTATTAAATAACACGGAATATATGGATATACAAATATTGGAGAGTATTAATTGGGACTTGCTTTTAAGAATTTCAAGAGCTTTGATCTTTGTTTTTATTAGCTATTTTATTTTTGTACTTTTTTCAAGATCGCTGAGGAGGAAAATATTGAAAAGAGTAAAGGGAAAAAAGAACAGGTCTAACGTTAAAATCTTTTTTCAATCTTTGAATTATATAGTTCTTGCTCTTTTGGTAATGTTCGGGGCTTTGTCCGTTGTCGGATCGGTAGGGGGAATAGGTATTGCAGCCGGTCTTTTTTCGGCTTCCTTGGGATGGGCGTTGCAAAGACCGATTACTGGTTTTGCCGCTTGGATAATGATTGTCTTGAAAAGGCCGTTCGATATAGGGGATAGAATCATCGTGGCAGGAATAAAAGGAGATGTTTTGGATATTAGTTTGACTCACATTCATATAGGAGAGATAGGGGGAACGATAAAATCGGAAGAATCCTCTGGAAGAGTTATTCTTATTCCCAATTCTATTCTTTTTGAGCAGAACATCACTAACTATACGCTGAAAAATGAAGAAATTCTGGACGTAGTTAGATTTTTGATAACCTTTGATAGTGACCTCCGAAAGGCTGAAGAATTGGCGGTGGAATCCGCCAAAGAGACCATGAAGGAATATGAGATAGAGGGAGATAATCTTCCGTATATAAGAGAATTCTTCAACGATAATGGAATTGAAATACAGCTAAGATATTACACAAAAGCTTTCAACAGAGAGGAGATTTCCAGTCAAATAACGAAAAAGCTTATAGAAAAGATTAATACCACCAAAGGGATCCGCTTCGCCTACCCCCACAGAGAGGTGGTTATGAACAAGTGATTGCCCTTATTGGATTTAGAGCTTAAATTATCTTATGATTAAATAATGACAATAAATTTGCATAGTTGGTTTTAATGGCCGATATTCACAAATATGCTTGAGTGGAAAAAGTTGAATATCGTGAAGCTGCACAGGAAGGACTGCGATGTCCTTTTTGTTTTATTCAAAAACAAATCGTTTAATCTGGTAGGACTTCCGTTTTACAGTAATGATAACAAGAAGTCTGAGTTTGAGAAAGCGCTTTTAACAGAAATAGGGAGTGATGTGTAGATACCTTCTAACCCTCATTTAATTTTTAATCTGGAAGAAAATGTATTTGCAAATATTTTCAGAAGAATTGAACATGAAATCGGGAGCAGCTGAAGTTAAGTTATCAATTTTCTTATTAACAAAGAAAAATAATCCTTTCCAAGTTTGATTTTAGTGAATATTTTGATAATTTAGATAAAGGGGATATCAGAAAGAAGATAGCCTATGACAAATAAAAAAGGGGCTCCTTAGGCTATGCTATTGGTATTGAATATTTACCAATGGAGAGATTGCTTACATGACTCTTTATTTTTTGTCTTTGGTTTTGTTTATTCTGGCATTGATTCTTGTTGTGACCTTTTTACTTTAATTAAAAATAGGGGAGAAAAAATTATTTATAAAAATTATAATTGGGATGATTTTTAAATAAAATTATCTGAAATTTCGAATGAGATTGAAATGTGAACTAAAACTATAAGTTAATGCTTTTTTACGAAAATGAGGGGTGAAGATCTATCTTTTATGTATTGTTTTAACTTGTGATATACTCAAAAGAGAGATTATTTGTTGTATTAATTTTTATTAAAACATCACCCTGAACCGATGAAAGAAAAAAATAAGAAAATTGTAGTGAATGATTTAATGCAGCAGGGGTATGTTTACAAGATTTCAAAAGAAAAAGGGGAAAACTCTCATTCCGAATTTAATCCTCAACTTACTCCGAATGAGATGTTGGAAATGGGCGTCTTCGGAGGAGTTTATATGCGTGACTGTAAAGATGAATTTCCGAAAAGTTGGTTTAGAAATGCTAAATTAGCTCCGAAAGATATCAGTAGTCACTTGGCCGAAATAAATTATTTTAAAATAAATGCAAGTCAGCCGCTTTCGGTTTGGATGAAAAAGGGATGGATTCATGAAGATGATCCCAGGGGATGGTTTCAATGGTATTGTAGATATTATATGGGACGTCGTCATGAAGATGACGAAAGACAAATAAAAAGATGGAAGCTGATGAAAAGACATGTTGTACAAGTAAAAAAGAACTGCAAGAAAGGAGAAAAGGGTTGCAGGTCGAAACAAAGACAAGCTCTTTTGCATTGGGCGTATGATAGTCGTAATATGTAGCTTAAATCTTTTTATCATTGCTGGATAAATGGCACTAAAGTTTAGCAACTTAATTCAGGTAAAAATAAAAAAGAACTTGCCGTTCTATTTTCAGTTATTTTGGAGGTATTTTTGCAACAATTTATGTGGTGTGACAGTTAGTTATTTTTAAAAATAATTTATCAGTTAAAAAACATGAGTGATTTTTTATCTTTATCTAAAAAAAGAAGAAGTGTTCGATCTTATAAAAAGCAACAGATAGACGAAAAAGTTTTAGAAAGAATATTGGATGCCGCCAGAATGGCTCCGTCGGCAAGGAATAGTCAAAATTGGAAATTTATAGTGGTGAAAGATCAAAAGAGAAAAGAGGAACTCACCGCGGCTACGAAGGGGCAATCTTTTATAAATCAAGCACCGGTAATCATCGCTGGAGTAGGGTTGGAATCAGATAAAGTAATGAGTTGCGACGTGCCTACTTATGCAGTTGATTTGGGGATCGCAATGGAGCACATTGCCCTGGCGGCTGCCGATGAAGGCTTGGGAAGTTGTTGGATAGGTGCTTTTTTTCAAGATAAAGTAAAAGAGGTGTTGAATATTTCGGATACGGCAAAAGTTGTAGCCTTGATGCCAATCGGTTATCCCGCCGACTCCCCGAAGGAAAAAGAAAGAAAGAGTCTTGAAGAAGTTGTCTCTTACGATAAATTCTAGTTTTCGATTAAGTTTGCAAATTTTTGATAGTGACTAATTTTTCAATATATTATCTTGTAAAAGGAGAGGAATTCGTTAAAAATTCAAGCACCCATAGGGAGTGCTTTTTCTTTAAGAATATTATACTTTGTTCTATAATTGAAAAAAGTAAAAAATGTCCGAATACTACAATCCACGAAGAAGTAAAAGTTACAATTACGGTGGTAAAAATTGGAGGTTAAGCAGGTCAAAAATTGATTTGTTTTTGGAGTGCCCAAAATGTTTTTATATTGATAATAAGCTTGGAACAAAAAGACCACCGGGATACCCGTTTGCTTTAAATAGCGCGGTGGATGAATTGCTTAAAAAGGAGTTTGATGTTTTGAGAAAAAATGGAGAGACTCATAAAATTATTGAAAAATACAACATAGATGCAAGGCCGATTTATCATGAATGTTTGAACGAGTGGAGGGATAATTTTAAAGGTGTTTCTTTTTATCACCCGGAAACGGGCATAACGGTTTCCGGAGCGATAGATGATTTATGGATAAACTCAAGAGGGGAATACATAGTAGTTGATTACAAAGCTACTTCTAAAAACGAAGAAATCACTGTGTTGGATAAAGATTGGCAAGATGGTTACAAAAGACAGATGGAAGTCTATCAATGGCTTCTTAGAAGAAATGATCTTTCGGTTTCCGATATGGGTTATTTTGTATATTGCAATGGAAGAACCGATCTGGATAAGTTCGACGGGAAACTGGAGTTTGATATTACCCTTATACCCTATGAAGGTAGCGATAAATGGGTCGAGGATACGATAATTCAAATTCGAGAAACTCTTGAAAGTGATCGAGTGCCGCAAGCGGATCCGGATTGTGATTTCTGCAACTATAGAAAAGTGGTAGGAAATCTTTTAAAAAATAAAACCTAGTAAAAAAGGTCAAAAAATCAAATACTAACGGAGGGATGCTCGATGATCACCTATACAACATAATGAACCAATTGGTTCAGGAGCATAAGAGCTTGTGGAGAATAAGAGGGCAATATCTGGGTGATGCCGATCAGTGTCATGACTGCACTGAAATATGGCACCGAGTCGCCGAAAGAAAAGAACAAAATATTGCTGAAATGACCGAAATAGTAAAAAGACACCTGAACGGAGAATAGTTTTGATGTAAAAGAGAAGGCAAGATAAAGCCTGCAAAGGCCTCTTTTTTGTATTCTTATTTTAGGCGTTAAAAAATGAAAAAACATTCATCCAAGAAGGCAAGTAAAGGAAAAAATAAATACAGAACACCTAGTAGATTTATAGCAAATAAGCTTCATAAAAGAAGACTAAAGAAGGTCTACGGAAGCGGCAATTTGAAGAAAGGGGAAAGGAAAATAAAAATATACTTATCTTAATATTAAGAAGGAGGCGGAGCTCCTTTTTTTATTTTGCAATAAATATTTTCAGCTTTAATTTAGATAGGGTGAAATAAATTTTACGAAGTGTTGTATTATTAAGGTGTAGGTATTGCCTTAGGAAACATGCATGACAAAAATGATGAAGAATTAGCACAACTGGTTCAACAAGAAAAGATGGAAGCTTTTGACTTGCTTGTTGAGAGGTATGAAAAAAGATTACTGGGATACGGTAGAAGATTTCTTTTTAATTACGAAAATATTGAAGACGCTGTTCAAGATGTTTTCATTAAAGCTTATATAAACATTCAAAGCTTTAACCCGAAAAAGAAGTTTTCTTCTTGGATTTATAGAATTGCTCACAATCATTTTATCAATATAATAAAAGAACAAAAAAAAGAACCCTTTTTATTTTTTGATCCGGACATAATTTTTTCGTTTTCGGGAAAGGGTAATCTTCTTGAGAAGATAGAAAAAAAGGAAGAGCGAAAAAAGATAGAAAACTCTCTGAAAAAACTGAACCCAAAATATAGAGAACCGGTTGTTTTGTATTATTATGAGGACAAAAACTATGAAGAGATATCGGATATTTTAAAAATTCCTATCTCCACAGTCGGAGTAAGGTTAAGAAGGGCGCGTATAATTATAAAATCTTTATATGAAGAAGAGTAAAAACAATCTTTTGAAGGAAATTGTGATTTCTAGAATCAAAAATGAAAAGTTGCAAATGCGGCCAAGGTTTTATTTTTTACTTGAGGCTGTATTTGTATTTATTTTAGGATTTCTTCTTTTCAGCTTCGCTCTTTATTTCGGAAGCTTGATTGTCTTCGTGCTTAGAGAAAACAATTTCTTTCTTTTTTACGGAACCGGTCTTCAGGGGATGAGGATTGCGTTTTCCGCTTTTCCCTGGCACACGATAACATTTATCCTGACATTGGTGTTGGGAATTGAAGTGATAGTAAGAAAATTTTCTTTAATTCATAGAAAACCGTTTATCTATTCTATTTTAGGAATGGTCTTTTTGATTTTTGTCGGAGGTCTTTTGATTGACAGAACCTCGGTGCACGGAATGCTTTTTGAGATGGCTCAACAAGATGAATTACCGGTCGGGGGTAGGATGTACCGAAGATTGGGGAATGTCGATTTTGAAAATACCTATTTCGGCAGGATTATCACCGAAGAAGAAGATGGATGGATGCTGAAAACCGAAAAAGGAGAAAAAATTATTCTTAAAGTTGGTGAAAGGAGTAGGGGAAAGAGAATGTTTCTTGATGTGAGAGCTGGTAATGAGGTTCTTGTAATAGGGGAAACTTCCAATGGAACCGTAGATGTTTTAGGCTTTCGGAAAATAAACGGGAGATTAAGATCAAATGAAAGATAGTTGTGACTTTTTTGTATTAACTTACAGAAAGGTCGATTAAAACTTAAATTAAAAAAATGATTAAAAAACTAATTATCGGATCTCTTCTGTTTGCGGGTATTTTTGTGTTTGCCGGTGGAGCTTTCGGCCACAACGAAGAAAAACCCCATCAGCACTTTTCGTCTTTTAGGGGAAATAGTGAGTATATTTCTCAGGAGTCAGGTCTTAAAAGCGACTTTTGGGATACCAGAGATGAATTAAGGGAAATTCATCGTCAAGAAAGGTTTGAAGCTAGAATGAAGAGGATGGAAGAAGCAGGATGCTACAATGCGGAAGAGATTGCAGAAAGACTGCAACTTAGGAGAAATAGATTTTCGAAGTAGGGTTTAGCCGATTTCGAAATTTAAAAAATGCGGGATAGTCCCGCATTTTTATTTGTAAAAAGGGAAGAAAAATAATAATGTTATAAAAAATACGGTTAAGATCCAAAAAATGATATTTTTTAGAAAATTAAAATCTTTCTACATAAGATATGAGAGCTATCTGATTCCGGCGGCACTTTTTTATGGTTTTGCTACCGATATCTTGACTTTCAGGTTAGTCTCTTTTGATACGTCTTTGTTTTTTCTTTTGGGTCATCTTATTTTTGCAGCTGTTAATATCGGAATTGTTAATCACTTCAAAAATAAAGAAGTTAAGGGAAAATTTCTTTCTTACTGGAAACTGTTAGCTCCACTTCTGATTCAGTTTTCTTTCGGTAATCTTTTTAGTGGATTTTTAATATTTTACTCCCAGTCAGGATCCTTGTTCGCCAGTTGGCCGTTTTTACTTGTGTTAGTTCTCTTGCTTATAGGAAACGAAGTTGCAAGAAGATATGATCTGGGTCCAATCGTTCAAATTGGAGTTTATTTCTTTGCTCTTTTTTCCTACTTTAACTTATCTTTTCCTTATTTTTTCAGAAGATTGGATGTGACGATGTTTATCATCAGTGGCTTTTTTAGCCTTTTTACGGTCTTTTTGTTAACTTACATTTTATCGGATTATGTCAAGGAAATTAAGGATGAGAGAAAAAAGCTATGGATAACGATAGGGTCCGTTTTTTTAGTCATGAATTTTTTATATTTCTCCAATCTTATTCCACCGATTCCACTCACCATACAAAGTAGTGGGATTTACCATGATATAGAAAGGTTGGATGACGGATATAGAGTGGAAAGCGAACCTTGTGAAAGTTGGGATAGATGTATTTTTAACAGAGAGATTAGAAGAATAACCGGTGAGAGAGGTAGGATTTATTTTTATAGTGCGGTTTATGCTCCACCGGGAATGGATATGACGGTAACTCATAGGTGGGAAAAGTATGATGAAGATCAAAACAGGTGGGTGATGGAGGCTATAATTCCTTTCTACATAAGAGGGGGTAGAGATATCGGATTCAGGTGGTACAGCTATTATACCGTGAGACCGGGTCTTTGGCGGGTGTCGACCGAGACTGATAGGGGGCAAGTAATAGGCAGGAAGGCGTTTCATGTCGTGCAGGAAATAAATCGTTCAACTATAATAGAAGAAATATAAATTTACTGATAAAAATAAATGATTTACAAAATATTTATTTCCGGATTGTCTATTCTAATTTTTGCCGTAGTGGTAAATTATTTGGCAATTCAATTGGGTCTTATGACTTGGTATGGATTTTTTGAAGAGGTGGGAAGAATTGGATTTTCGGAAGCTCTGAAAAATCAAAGCATTTATTCAATTATTTTCATGATTTTTATCTACCCTTTGGTTTTAGGTTTCTCCGGATATCTATCTTTTTACGTACTAAGGTTAGTCTGATTTATTTACATCTTAGATTTATGTTGTATAATATCAAAGAACTGAACTTTGAAAATTGAAGGGAGGGATATTTTTGTCAGAAATTAAAATGGAAATAATCAAAAAGATGGGGATGGTAGCCGCTACGGTTTTGATTTCGGTGTTGGTGATTCCATTTTTTTTCGTAATTTTGGATACGGAATTAAGATTTTCAATACAGAATCTTTATCTATTTATAGTTACGACACTTTTCTTTTTAAATATTCTGGCTTTTCTTCTGAAAAGATTCAAAAAAGAGCGTAGCTTTATGGGAGTTTTTTTCTCAAGCACGCGAAAAGAAGAGGTAGATTCGGTAATAATTATCGCTTCTTCTTGTCTTCTGGTTTTATCCGGAAGTTTGGCAGTATTTTTGCTTGATGGAGTTATTGCAGACGCCTTGTTGATAATAGCGGCTTTAATATTGCCGATAAGCATATTTGCACAATCGGAGGAGGCTCTGGAGATTAAATTCGGATTCAATTGGATCAGGATTTTTAATGCCTATGTTTTCATAAACGCGGGATTAATCTCTTTGGTCGGGATTTTTTTGTAGTAATTTAAGACACGCCTGAAAACGGGCGTGTTTTTTCTTTCGATTTATGCTATTTTTTTATTAGGTAAAAAAAGAAAATAAGGAAAATGAAAAAAACGATAGGAAGTTTAATTTTTGCGACCATACTTATTTTGGGCGCTTATTATTACGTTAATTACGAAGAAGACATTATGGATAGTAAAGAGGAAAAGAGTTTAATAATAGAAGTTTTATCGGAAGGAGACGGTCTGGAAGTTGATACTGGAGATACGGTAAAAGTCCACTATACGGGAACGTTGGAAGACGGAACGGTTTTTGATTCCAGTAGAGATAGGGAGCCTTTCAGCTTTACCATAGGTGAAGGTCGAGTAATTCAGGGTTGGGAAGAGGGAGTTAAAGGGATGAAAGAAGGGGAGTTAAGAAGACTAACCATAAGTCATGAATTAGCCTACGGTCCTCAAGGAATTCCGGGCGCAATTCCTCCGATGGCTACTTTAATTTTTGAAATAGAGCTTTTAGAGATTAATTAAAAAGAAAGGACTCCCTTTTGGAAGTCCTTTTTTATGTCAAGCGGTGATTAGGAAATGTTGATATCATCAACAATTTCCAAACCCAGCTCCAATAGTGCAAGTATAAATTCTTCTAACGTGGATAGAATGGTCGGTGAAATTATCCACAGCACTAAAAGGAGCACCGCGAAACCGAAAAATGATCTCATAAGTACAGGAAGGAAAGGGTTTTATTTTAAGAACGTGACCGGCGTTCCGGGATGTATTTAAACGTACATCCCAAATATCTTGCCTTCCTGCCAAATGTAGATCTTTAAAAGAGCTGTCTGCATTATAACAGTAATGTAAGTTTTTGTCAATAAAATTAAACACAATTAAGAAATTTTAGTCGCTATTTTTTTGTGATATAATAATCAACCAAAAGAAAAAAATGAAAAAAATACTAATTGCCGCCATAATCATCCCAGTTGTTTTTTTGGTACTTTACTTTGCTACGGATCAGGTAGAAGAAGATATTAACTCCTTTGCCGAGTGTGTTGAAGCGGGCTATCCTGTGATGGAAAGCGATCCCGAACAGTGCAGGGTCGCTGATGGAAGGGTTTTTGTTCGTGAATCCGAAGAGGGAGAATTTGTAACTTTGGAAGGAGAGTTTGTTTGCTTGCCTTATAGAGATGAGACTGGTCCCACCACTATGGAATGCGCCTTCGGTTTAAAAATTGAGGATGACCTTTATTATTCACTTTCAATGGAAGGTGGAATTAGTGACATTTCAACCGGTTCATGGATAAAGGTTATCGGATATCTTACACAAAAAGAAAGTGACAGATATCTTAGCAGTGGTCTTTTACAGGTAGAGGAGCTTAAGGAAATTAATTAAAATAGAAAGATGACTAAAATAAAGGAAATTTACAAGTGTAATGTTTGTGGAAATATTACGGAAGTCTTACATACCGGAGTTGGTGAATTGGTTTGTTGTGGTCAAGAAATGGAACTAAAAGAAGAAAAACATGAAGAAGAAGGGAATGAAAAACATCTACCCGTGATTGAAAATGTTGGAGATTCCGACTGCAAGGGTGCGGGTGTTAAAGTGAAAATCGGAGAGGTTGAACATCCGTCGGAAGAAAATCATTATATAGAATGGATTGAAATAAATACCGGAAGCGGAAAATCGGGGAAAAAGTTTCTAAAACCGGGAGATAAGCCGGAAGCGGAATTTTATACCGAGGATGAGATAGTGAGTGTTAGAGAATATTGCAACATTCACGGTTTGTGGGAGAAAAAGATAAATTAAATTATAAAAATGTCATTTAAGATTGGAATAGTCGGATTACCCAATGTTGGGAAGTCTACGCTTTTTAAAGCGATTACCAAAAATCAGGTGGAGGCGGAAAATTACCCCTTTTGCACCATAGATCCGAATATCGGGACAGTTGCCGTTCCGGATGAAAGAATCGAAAAGCTTTCTGATATTTCCGATTCGGAAAAAACGATACACACCACGATAGAATTTGTCGATATTGCAGGATTAGTAAAGGGTGCTCATGAGGGAAAGGGATTGGGGAATAAATTTTTATCGAACATCAGAGAGGTTGATGCCATTGTTGAGGTCTTACGTGAATTTCAAGGTAAGGATATCGCTCATGTCGAAGGTTCTATAGATGCAGAGAGAGACAGGGATATTATCGATATTGAGTTGATAATGGCTGATATACAATTAATAGAAAAGGTTCTTCCGAAAATTGAAAGAGATGCCAAGTCGGGGGATAAGGTTTTAGGAAAGAAGCTGGATATTTTAAAAAAAGTGAAAGCTTTTCTTGAAGAGGAAAAGATGTTGAGAGATTTGGGCTTGAAAGAAGAGGAGATGGAATTGATAAAAGAATATAATTTTCTAACAATCAAACCGATTATTTATTTGAGAAATGTTGACGGAGAGATAGAGGAAGGTGGAGATGTTTTGGAAATTAATGCGAAGATAGAAGAAGAGCTAGCCGGGTTCAGCCCCGAAGAGGCCGAAGAGTATATGAAGTCTTTCAATATGCAAGAGAGTGGTCTTGATAAACTAATAAGAAAGAGTTACGAAGCTTTGAATTTGATATCGTTTTTTACGTCCGGAGAAAAAGAGAGTAGAGCTTGGACGGTTGAAAAGGGTTCTACCGCTCCCAAAGCCGCCGGGAAAATACATACGGATTTCGAAAAGAATTTTATTCGTGCGGAAATTGTCAGTTATGAAGATTTTGTGAGTTTGGGTGGATGGACCAAGGCCAGAGAAGATGGCAAGATAAAAGACAAGGGGAAAGATTACATTGTTCAAGATGGGGATGTAATATTTTTTAAAGTCGGAAGATAGAAAAAAAGGAGGCTTTAGCCTCCTTTTCTTAGGATGTCCTCGATTTCTTCGAGGTCATAGCGCACATTTAATGGATTTTTTTGCAGATCCCTAAACCACCAGACAATGGCGTTTTGAGCTCTTTGCATACTTATAACTTTTCCGGAAACAAGTGAGCTTGTTAAATCAGAAATCATTATTTTCACTTTTCTGGATGATATGAGAAGAAAGTAGAAATAATCATCCGTTTCAGTGGGTATCACATGGTCACCCAGAAGGGATCCCATGGGAACGATTACGTTTTTTTCCGCATATATCGTGCAAACGATTTCATTCAGTTCTTTTTTAACTTTTTCAAGCTCCTGAACCGTCACTTTGATTTCTCTTTTTCTTATCAGAAAACGTCCAAGCCCACTTTTCCATGTGTTCTCCAGCATGGACGAAATAATCAAAGCGATGATTTTTTTTCGATCCATCACCAGCTCCATTACAATCCCTCCTTTTTTATGTGCTCCTATAATTATGACATTAAATATAGGAAATGTAAAATTATGTAAAATCTAAATTATTCTTATTGTAAAAGCTTTCGGATATCATTTTTAGTGAATATTAGGATGGGGGGATTCAGTCTTTTCAATTATTTGTTATACTTTTAATAAGTTAGGCGTAATCCAATAAATTATGAAAAAAACATTTTTTTTAATATTCATACTCATTGCATTCGTGGGGTATATCTATTTTTCGGAGGCACCGGAAGTTGAAGAGCGGGAATGGGAACTTGGCGATCCACAGCTTGAATATGTAGGAGAGGGTATAGAAACAGAAGGGGTAAAAGTTCTTGATGATGGGGAGGTTGTTTATCAGATAACAATAAATGAGATTAGAGATTGGACGAGTCAAAATTGGGATATTTTTGATGAAATTCCCGAGGTAGGAGGTAGAGAGGTTGACCCCGAATATTTCGGATTTATCGATCGTTCGGCCTCCATTTCTCCCAACGGTCGTAAGTTGGCTTTTTCGGTTCATGATTATGCGGTAGCCACAACCACCAGCTTTATTATTATTGCTGATTTGAAAGATGAGAGTTTGGAAATGGTTAGGGAGCCGGTAAGAGGATCCATCGATCATTTTGTCTGGTCCGGTGACTCAAATAAAGTTGCTTATATTCTAGGAACAGCACGGGCAGGTGGTGATTTCCTGGCGGTTGATGATATTCTCAACCTGGAAAGATTGGTTCTTCTTTCCGAGAAAGATATTTTGGATGTATTGGATCCGGATGGTGTATTGGTTGAAGTAGGTCAATTTATGCCTCAGTTCAGGAGTGTTGATTTTTATGAGTCTTCTCTTTATTTTCAAAGCGATCATCCCAAAGGACCACCCGTCGATTGGAGTTTTAATTTCGATGAAAGTGAATTGATTATTGTAGAATGATTGGAAAACTTCCCGAATTAATGAGTCCGGTTAAGGACTTTTCCGGATTGATTGCTGCATCTCCCTATGCTGATGCGGTTTATTTCGGGGTGGCGGATTATAATTTAAGGGCGAATTCTCAGGGAATAACCATTGAGAATTTAGTTGATTTTGTTTCGTTGTGTCACGAGAAGGGGCTGAAGGCTTATATGACTGTTAATTCAACCCTGTACGATCCAGATATTCCGAAGGTCAAAAGTTTAATTGAGAATGCAAAAAGAGCGGAAGTTGATGCGTTAATAGTTTGGGATCCGGCTGCAATAAGACAGGCGAAAGAGGTCGGTTTGGATTTTTTCATCTCGACGCAGGCGAATGTTTCCAACAGTGAAGCTGCTCAATTTTATGCCGACTTGGGAGCTAAAAGAGTGATTTTAGCTAGAGAGATGTCGCTTGAGCAGATAAAGAAAGTGGTTAGTGATGTGGATGTGGAAGTAGAGGTTTTTGTTCATGGTGCAATGTGCTTAGCTCTTTCGGGAAGATGTGTTCTTTCGGGATTTTATAGTTCTTCTTCCGCCAATAGGGGTGCTTGCAGTCAACCTTGCAGAAGAAAGTGGAGAATAATCGATGATGAAAAAAATATATTGGAGACCGACGGTAAAAATTATCTTAGTCCGAAAGATATTTGCATGATAGAGTATATTCCCGAATTAATTGAATCCGGAGTTCATTCTTTTAAAATCGAAGGCAGGCAAAGAGATTCAAGGTATGTAAGCGAGACGGCACGCCTTTACAGAAAAGCAATGGAAGCTTATAGTGAAGGAAGGTTTTTAAAAAGGGAAGCGACTTACTGGAAAGAAGATTTACGTAGAGTTTACAACAGAGATTTTTCAACAGGATTTTACTTTGGGGAGCCCGGAAAGGAAGGAATTAACTTTAACGTATCAGGGAACGCAAGTACAATCAAAAAACTTCAGGTTGGAAAAGTTACTCATTATTACCCAAAAAGCGGAGCGGCTTCATTAAGGCTTATACACAGAGGACTGTCGGTAGGTGATGAAATTGTAATCGAGGGACAAACCACCTATCTCAATCAAAAAATTTCCTCTATCGAGGTGGAAGGAGAATCAATCGAAAAAGGCTTAAGGGGAGAAGAAATAGGGTTAAAAGTTAATGAAAGAGTAAGGGAGGGTGATGAAGTTTTTCTTATAACCGACTAGTTGTCTTCTTTTATTTATATTGTTATAATCGAGCAATGTTTTTTTATCAGAAAAATGATTGAGAAAAAAAGAAAAATAAGTTTATTGGTAGCCCTTGTCTTGTTAATTATGATGGGGGCTTGGTTTTTTTTCGAAGATGGAGAGAGGGTATTCATTTCGGAAAATGATTCCGAAACGGTGACCAAAACGGGTAATTTAATCATCGGATCCGAAGATGCGGGACATGAATGGAAGCTTAGCTATGAAGAGCCCGGCAAGCCGGGATTGGTTATCAATATCATAACCGAAACGGAGAAAGTTAATTGCATCGGTGACGAGTCATGTGTTGCATTTTTTACAGGTGATGAATCGATAGTGGGAAGTAGGGTGGAATTGTCGGGAGTCTTAAAAGGAAACGATTTAACTTTGGATATTATTGAATTTGTCGAAGATGAAGTTTCTTGCAATTTTGATTTTGAACAATTTACGGTAAGTACGATATATGAAGCGGATCAATATGAGGTTGATTTTTCTACTCGCCCGGAGGCGGAGACTTTTAGAACACGAATAACCGAAACCGCTGAAAAAGGTGTTAATTTTGCGGGAAGATATGCCTATGCCGAATGGGGTTGCGGCACCAATTGTGGAGCAGGAGCCATAGTCGATGTGGAAACGGGGGAGATAGTGGAATACGGCCTTATGAATACTCATGGAGTGGATTATCGAGAGGATAGTAGATTACTTATCGTTAATCCACCGCAAGCCTTGGAATATATCAGGGAGGGAGATCTTTTTTCAGATGAAACGAGTAAGTACTATTTAGTACAAGATGGCAGCTTGCTTCTTTTGTGTGAAGAGTAATTTTTAATAAAAATGGACAAAAAAAGTATAAAAGACCAACTTAACGTATTCAAACTATGTAAGAATTACGATTTGCCACTTTTTAAATGTCCACAGTTTCTTTTCCTTGTAATGGGAGTGATAATTATCGCCGTTATTTTACTCACCTACACCATAGGAGAAGAAATTTTTGGTGAACCGATGGTTGTTTTGGCGATAGTGACGGGAGAGGCACTGATACTTTTTATTGTAGGTTATGCGATCATAAGTGGTTTTGAAAAAATGGCGGAGGTAAATCAGATGAAGTCAGATTTTGTCGATTTGGTGACTCATCAATTACGCTCTCCGCTTACGACTTTGAAATGGGGATTTGAGGACCTACGACAGGAGGTTGAGACCAATGAAGAACAAGATAAGTATTTTGAAAGCCTGCAAGGAAATGTCGAAAAGATGTCCGAGATGGTCAATAATTTGTTAATGTTATCCAGAATGGACCAGGAAGGACACAAGTTTGAATTGAAAAAGTTTTCGGTAAATGAATTATTGGACGGAATTTTGGAGAATTACCTGGTCGACGAGAATAAAGACGTAAAAGTA
This sequence comes from Candidatus Nealsoniibacteriota bacterium, assembly GCA_003557065.1. Lineage (GTDB taxonomy): Bacteria > Patescibacteriota > Minisyncoccia > Minisyncoccales > PWPS01 > PWPS01. The sequence continues at coordinate 21,955 of PWPS01000026.1, forward strand.
AAAAGAGATATAGAAGAGGTTCCCGAAATAACAAGCGATCCGGCACAGCTTGAAATAGTAATGGATAATTTTGTTTCTAATGCGATAAAGTATACTCCAAAAGGAGGAGAAGTGGAGGTAAGGCTAAAGCAAGAAGGTAAAGATATTATATTTGAAGTTGAAGACAGTGGTATAGGAATACCCAAGGAAGAACAACATAAAGTTTTTGCTAAATTCGAAAGGGCCAGCAATGTAAGTAAGGTTGAGCAAACCGGTTCCGGTTTAGGACTTTTCTTAACTAAGGAGATAGTCACGAAACTTGGAGGGAAAATCGGCTTTGACAGCGTTGAAGATGAGGGATCTACTTTTTGGTTCAAGCTGCCGATTAAATAGTTTTTTATAAATTACTTAAGGAGGAGTAATAAATGGCCAACTTACGTGTGCTAATGTTCGGATGGGAGCTCCCCCCTGAAAATAGTGGGGGGTTGGGTGTTGCCTGTCTGGGACTTTCAGAAAAATTAAACGAAAAAGGTGTCGATTTAACTTTCGTTGTTCCGCGGAAGAAGAAATCGATGGAGAAGAATTTTTTTCGTCTGGTTTCGGCGGGTATAAATTATAAAGAAATTGAAATAAACTCTCCACTTTCACCGTATCTAAACGCTACCTCTTATCGCAGTATTTTGGCCGAGGACCATGACATATACGGCAAGGATCTTTTTGAAGAGGTTGATCGGTATCGAAGATGTGGGAAGAAGATTGGGTTGTTTGAAAAATTTGACGTAATTCATGCTCATGATTGGCTTTCTTTCGGTGCGGGAATCGAAGCCAAGAAAGTATCGGGTAAGCCGTTGATTGCACATGTTCACGCTACGGAATTTGATAGAGGAGGGGGTGATAATGCCGATCCGCGTGTTTATGTTAGAGAAAAAGAAGGCATGGAGATGGCTGACAGAATACTTGCGGTCAGTAACTACACCAAGGGGATAATAGTTGATAAATACGGAATATCACCGGATAAAATTGATGTTGCATATAATGGAATTAATTTTACCGAAAACAATACTGTCCAATCTCTTGAATCTTTAAAAAGGTCCGGATACAAGGTGGTTCTATTTGTCGGAAGACTAACAATACAAAAAGGACCTGATTACTTTTTAAAAGCGGCTAAAATTGTTTCTGATTACAATGACAAGGTTCTTTTTGTTATTGCGGGGTCGGGAGATATGGAGCGACAGATAATGCATCAAGCGGCGGAACTTGGAATATCCGACAAAGTTATCTTTCCCGGATTTGTGCGTGGCGATGAATTGCTTGCTCTCTATAAATCGGCTGATCTTTTTGTAATGCCGTCGGTTTCCGAACCGTTCGGCCTCACTCCTCTGGAGTCGATGATAAACGGAACTCCCGTATTGGTTTCTAAACAGTCCGGAGTTTCGGAGGTGATTACGCACGCTCTTAAAACTGATTTTTGGGATGTTGATGATATGGCGAATAAAATTTTAACCACGCTGGATAATGAATGTTTAGCGGATTGTTTGAAGGATAACGGCAAAAGTGAAGTAAGGGAAATAACATGGGATCATGCGGCGGATAAATGTATAGAGACTTATCAAAGCTTAATTTAAGGAAAAAATGCCTTCAGTATGTTTTTATTTTCAAGTTCATCAGCCGTTTAGAGTAAAGAAATACAGATATTTTGATATAGGTAATGATCATCACTATTTTAATGAAAGTGGTGAAAATGATCTTAATAACGAGCGAATATTAAAAAAGGTGGCGCGAAAATCGTATCTCCCGACAAACGCGATACTTTTGGATCTTTTAAAAAAATATCCGGACTTTAAATTTACTTTTTCTTTTTCAGGAGTAGCCCTGGAACAAATGGAGCTTTATAGCCCGGAGACAGTAGAGTCTTTTAAAAAACTTGTCGACACCGGTCGAGTCGAAGTTTTGGCTGAGACCTACTATCACTCATTGGCCTTTTTACATTCCGAAAAAGAATTTGAAAGACAAGTTGATCTTCATGGGAAAAAGGTTAAGAAACTTTTTGGGTGCAATCCCAAGATATTCAGATGTACTGAGCTCTCTTATAATAATGATTTAGCCTACAAAGTATCCAAAATGGGATATAAGGGAATATTGGCGGAGGGGGCGGACAAGGTTTTGGGTTGGAGGAGTCCGAATTTTCTTTATAAGTCGATTGGCAGTGATATAACATTGTTTTTAAAAAATTATAA